>JAKAFS010000053.1 GCA_021817825.1 Deltaproteobacteria bacterium
ATCTTCAGCAAATGCCGATCTAAGATCCGCTTTTCCCGGGTCAGACCGGACGTAAAATTGAACAGATCCCAGATCAGGCTGAGGGGAATCTCGACATCCTCTTCCCCCAGTATTTTATAATTCGCATACCCGAGATAGCAGGCGCAGAGGGTAAAGGCGGGAAGAATGGATAAATCGTGAATTTCGGTGCCTGCCGGGACAGCGGCGGGCATTTTTCCGTTCTTCACAATCTCGATCCCCGAAAGGTGGGAAAGCCGCTTGCTTTCCGACAGAGGCTTGATCGGGACCGATGGTCGCTTCTGCTTTTGCGAATCACTCTTCTTCATGAGGTCACCTCCTCAGGCAAGTCGCCTCGGCGAATCAACCGTCGCCCAAAAAATAGCTGATGACAGGGGTTTCCAGAAAGGACTCTTCCTTTTGCAAAATTCCATAGGCCTCTGAATTACCATGAAAATACCTATCCTGGATCGAAAGAAAGTATGATTTCCATGGGTCTTTTTTGTCTTCTCCGGCGGCCGCCGCGCCGGGCAGCATCTCTTTCGTCTTCACTTTTTCCCCCACCAAGCCACCCACCACCGCCAGCAGAAGCCTGCAAAGAGCCCGGCGTTCCTTTCCTTGGCGTTTTCATTTTCCCCAGCGCGGAAGCTGTCCATTTTCTCCTGGTTGGAATCCTAGGGGGGGCATGGGTCAAAAAGCAATGGGAATTGATTGTAAGCTTGTTGGTAGGTCAGAAGTGCTACTTGAGGAAGCGTTGCAGTTCGGCGTCGAGAGATCTGCCGAAGCGATCGATATCGATGGTTTTATAGAGAAAGCTGTCGGCGCCGGCGTCGATGGACTCCTGCCGGTCCGATTCCAGGGACGAAGAGGTGACCACGATGACGGGAATGGGCTTCAATCGCTGATCCTCGCGAATCTCCCGCAGGCAATCGAAACCGCTCATGCCGGGCATTTTCAGATCCAGCAGGATCAGGGACGGCAGGTGCTCGTTTTCCCGGAGCCGCTTCATGGCCTGATAGCCGTCGGTGGCGGCTTCCACCTTTTCTTTCCGCCCTATCTCTTCCAGTACGATCCGGGTGATCTCGATGTCGTCGCGATTGTCGTCGATGATCAGGATTGCATCGCTCGGTGCCATTTTTTTGTCAGTTTTTCCGGTCGCAGAACCCTCTGCGGCCAGCCCCTTTCCTAGAATGACGATGATCTCATATTAAGAAACAACCGGCTAAAATCAATGGTAGTTTATCCTACAGAACCTGGGAGAAACACCCTCTGATTCCGCCCTCGCGGCTGCAATTCGCAGGTTCCAGAACCTGCGAGAGAACAAGAAAAGCATTTTTCATACCATCGTCCGCTTCAAAACGGCATCCAGGTTCTCGACGTATCGGTCGATGTCGAAGTCCTTGAAGAGAAAAAAGTTCGCGCCGGCCTCATAGGCCCTTTTCTCGTCGGCCTCGAAGGAAGAGGCGGTGACCATGACCACCGGGACGGACTGAAGGCGTCTGTCGGCGCGGATCTGCCGGAGGCACTCGATTCCTCCCATACCCGGGATGTTGAGGTCAAGGAGAACCAGTGCGGGAGAATCCTCCGACTCCCGGAGTCCGGCAAGGGCCTGCTCCGCCTGCCGGTAAGCCTCCACCTGAACGTCCCATCCCTTCTCTTCCAGGGCAATCCTCGTGATCTCGATGTCGTCGGGATTGTCGTCGACGACCAGAATCCTGCGCATCCTTGCACCTCCATTTTCCCAACAAGACCGTCCGCTCCGCAGACTTCGGACTCCGACACCTACAGGGTGTGACAGGGGGGAGGAGGGGGCAGTGTGAAAAAGACCGTCGCCCCCTCGCCGATATCGCCTTCGGCCCAAACGTCTCCGCCGTGGCGACCGATGATTCTCTCCACGATGGAAAGGCCGATGCCCGTGCCTTCAAAATCACTTTCGGAATGGAGCCGATGAAAGGGTTTGAACATGTTTTTCGCATACTGGGGATCGAATCCGACGCCGTTATCCCTGACAAAATAGACCAGCCGCTTGTTCCGTTCCAGCGCCCCGAATTCGATGGAGGCCCCTTCCGTCCGGGAGGTGAATTTCCAGGCGTTGCCGAGTAGATTTTCGAGCACCGCCGTCATCAGCCCCCGGTCGGCAATGGCCCGCATTCCCTTCCCGATCGTCACCTCGACGACTCTCGCCGGCGACCCCTCCCGCAGCCCGGCGACCACCGCCTCGGCAAGCCGGGTCAACTCGATCGGCTCCCGCTGAAGTTCCTGTCGGGAAATCCGGGAAAGCTTAAGAAGATCCTCAATAAGATCGCTCATTTTTGCCGCATTTTCAATGACCCGCCGAAGATAGCCCTGCTCTTTTTCATAGGGCTCGCCGGGCAGCCCCTTTTGGGCCAATTGCGAAAAGCTCCCGATGGCACGCAGAGGCTGCCGAAGGTCGTGGGAGACGGAATAGATGAAGGATTCCATTTCCCGGTTCGCCGACTCCAACTGGATATTTTTGGCCGTCAGGGCCTCATTGAGCTCCCGCGTCGCCTCCTGCGCCCGCGCGCGCTCCGCGACCTCGCTTTCCAAATCGCGGTATGACTCCTGAAGTTTTGCACTCATGGCATTGAAGGCCTCCGACAATTCGGCCAGTTCGTCCCTGCCCCGGACAGCGATCCGATGGTCGAGATTCCCTTCCCCGATCACGGCGGTGCCGTCGCAGAGGCGCTGAATCTTTTTCGTTATCAGTCGTCCCATGGTCCAAGAATTGACGATGACCACCGCCATGGCCAAGACAAAGACGCAGGCAATCGCCAGCCCCGACAGCCGGAGGGTCGAAAAAAGCGATTCCCGGCCCGACTCCTGCAACCCCCGCGCCTGCAAAACGAGTTCGTAAACCCTCGTGTTCAGCTGGGTAAGGAACCGCTCTTCGTTTTCCAGCAAGAGCCCGTCCAGATGCATGTGCGCCGGGTCCCGCGCCTTTTCCCGGTTCTTCACGAGCTCCGAAAAGATCCGGCCGGCCGACTCATGATCGGCAATCATCTGGGCAACGGCCTTTTGCTCCGCAGGGCCCCGAAATTTCTCCGCCGCCGCGGCGAGCAGCCGGCCAACCTCCTGATGCCTGGCAAACCATTGTCCCTTGGCCCGCTCACTGCCGTTTTGCATGTAATCGTTCCGGAGCGCCAACCGCTCGAAGGCGCTCGTGACGATCCGATCGGCGATATCCGAGGCTTCGAAGGCCTTGCCGATGCGTTGCACGGCCAGGAAGAGCACCAGCAGAACGGCAGCGGCCGCGATGATGGAAAAAACGGCGTTCAGTTGGAGCCTCTGTTTGACCAGCATGGGGTTGCCTCTATTTCAGGATATTGACGGCCTTCGGCTTCACGGACGTCAACCCCTCCAGATAAATGAAGTCGAGATAGTTGGGAAGCTTCGTCGCGCCGCCGGTCAGCCGGTTGCGGATCGCCCAGCGCGCTTCGTTTTCCAGTTCGAGGAGCAAGGACTGATCGAGCGTCACGCCGAAATTATTGCCGGCCCAGCCATCCCGGACCAGGGGCAGTTCCAGGCCGCAGAAATCGGCCACGATTTTTTGCGCCGCCGCCGGATACCGGCTGACGAATGCCTCTGCCCTGGTGAGCGCCCGGAGCAATTTCACCACCTTTCCAGGGTTCTGCCCGATGAAGGCCTGGGTGGCGACGATGTTGTAGATCGCGGTGTAGATATCGCGGCTCTGGAAGGTGATCCCGCGTCCCGCCAGACTCTTTTCGGCAACGACATTGTAAGGGTGGGCCAGGGAACCGGCATCGACATCGCCCCGGGCCAGGGCCGCGGGTATCTCCTCCGCCGGCAGATCGACCAAGGACACCTCCTTGCGGGAAATGCCCTGGGTGGACAGGAGGGCATCGAGGAAATAGTCCATCGTCGTCCCCAAGGTCACCGCGATCTTCCGCCCCCGCAGATCGGCAACTCTGTCGATTCCCCGGTCTCTTCTCGCCACGATGGCATTGACCCGGTTCGTCGACTGGATGGTGGCGACGATGGCGATCTTCTGACCTTTCAGGATGGCGAACATGACGGGCGTCTCGGCCACGGTGGCAAAGTCCGCCTTGCCCTCCAGCACTTCCTGAAGCGCCAGTTTCCCATAGGGGTGACGGCGAATCGTCACCTCCAGCCCCTCCTCGCGGGCATACCCTTGCACCTGGGCAACGACGGCCAGGGCCGTATCGGTGATCGTGGTGCAGGCGAGGGTGACCCTTTCCGGCGGGCCGGCGGGCTTTCGGTCCGGGCCGCCGGCAACGAAGAAATAGGCGCCGGCGGTCAGCGCCAGCGCGGCGATGGCGATCCCCGCCAAGATGCGTCGCTTCCGGAAAGAGGCCTGATTTTGCGGCATGGCGGATCCTTATCTACAGGCTCACCGGCAAAGTGAAGCGCAGGCAATCCTTCTGAGCCAGTTGCGGATGCCCCGAATATCCACTCGTCTCAAATAGATCAGCGGTGGGGTGGGGAGTGATGTTTACAAGGTACGGGACTTGATGGTAAATCATAATCCCCCTGTTGAAAGGCTTAGGAGATGAAACCTGCTTTTGCAGTCTTTAAAGTCAATCTGCAAATAGCATAATTTTCACTAGGGAGCCACCATTAATAACCAGCCACCCTTTTCCCCCTCTCTTTTCCTTTTTTCTTGACAGAACCCTTCCGCCCTTCTATTGTCGCAACCGTCTGATTTTTCATCAAAGCCAAAGGATGGCGAGCCGCGCCCCGGCACGGCGGAAAGAGGAGAGAGCATGGGCCAGTGGGATAAAAGAGGGGATCATTCGCGTCGCAGCCAGGCGGCCGGTCGCAGCAAAGGCAGGCTCCTCTTCCGGAAGCTGCTGTTCACGCTCCTGATCCTCCTGCTCCTGCCCCTTTCCGCAACGGCCGCAAGCCTCACCTGTAGCCGTCTGCCCATGCTGATGAAAACCTTCCTGGTCAACCACTACGCCCTGAAGGACCTGACCGGAGAGATCAAGACCCACGCCGTCGATCAGCTGATCAAGATTCTGGACCCCTCGAAAACCCTTTTCTACGAATCCGATCTGGAGCGGCTGAGGCCGGTTCTGCAAAACATCCAGGGGGGAGACTGCGCCGGTCTACAGCGGGTTTACGACCTGCTCGTCGCCCGGGCGCGGGAAAACGAGGCCATGGTCAAAAAGATTCTCGGCCCCGATTACCGCCTCGATGAGACGGCCGAACTGAACATCAACGTGAGCAAGCGCCCCTACGTCAAGACGGTGGCGGAAAAGCAGGAACTCCTGAGAAAGGTCGTGCAGTTCCAGATCGAAAACACCCTCTCGGGAGGCATCGATCTGGCGGAGGCCAAAAAGCAGCAGATTCACCGCTACGAGCTACAGACGATGCGGGTGGTCGAGCATACGCCCGACAAGCTCATCACCAATGTGGCCGAATCCTTCGCCACCGCCCTGGATCCGCACACGAGCTACCTGTCCCCCGAAAACCTCGAGGACCTGCGGATTCATATGCAGCTTGCCCTGGAAGGAATCGGCGCCACCTTGAGCAGCGACAACGGCTTTACGGTCATCGAGGAACTGGTTCCCGGGGGAGGCGCCGAACGGTCGGGCCTGCTGAAGCCCAGGGACAAGATCATCGCCGTGGCCCAGGAAGGGGAAAAGCCCGTGGATGTCATCGACATGGACCTGCGCGATGTGGTCAAGATGATCCGCGGCAAAAAAGGCACCCACGTCACCCTGACCATCCTTCGCCAGGCGGAACGGACCGAACGCTTCGATGTCACCATTACGCGCGACAAGATCGACATCAAGGAGCAGGAAGCCAAGATCACCTACGAGACACGGACGCAAAAAGGCAAGCAGTACCGTTTCGGCGTGATCGATCTTCCCTCTTTCTATGGCGACGAAAAGGGGAACAAATCCTGCACTGAAGACGTGAAAGCCCTTCTGGCGGAAGCGGGACGCAAGCATGTCGATGGGATCGTTCTGGACCTGTCGCGCAACGGGGGAGGGCTGCTCAGAGAAGCGGTGCGCCTGGCAGGACTTTTTATCGGCAAGGGCGGAATCGTGGCGACCAAAGACAGCGAGGGGAAGGAGTCGATTCTCGCCAACGGTTCGGCGGCAACGGGACCGGGCGACAAGCGCAGCGTGCTGACCTTCCCCGCCGAAAATTCCCGGGCGCTCTATACGGGCCCCCTCGTGGTGCTGACGAGCCGCCTGAGCGCATCGGCGAGCGAGATCGTGGCCGGGGCGCTCAAGGACTACCGCCGCGCCGTGATCGTCGGCTCCGACCATACCTTCGGCAAGGGGTCGGTGCAGGAGGTGACGCCGCTGCCCTGGGATCTGGGCGGCATGAAAATCACCACCGCCCTCTACTTCCTGCCTGGCGGTAAATCGACGCAGAAGATGGGCGTCGAGGCCGATGTGCGGCTGCCCCTCTGGTTCAGCCTCGAAGAGATCGGCGAGTCGGAGCTGGATTACCCCCTGCCGGTCCAGGCGATCGCCCCCTTCCTCGGGACGCCGGGAAACGGCGCACCGCTCTTTCGACCTTTGCAACCCTCCCTTCTCGCCGACCTGGCTGCAAAATCCAGGGCCCGGGTCGCCAAAGATGCGAAGTTCGCCGAAATCCTCAAGAGCAACAAAGAGGCCGCGGCCAAGAAGGGAGTGGTCCGGCTCGCCGACCTGCGCAAGGAACTGAAAAAGGAAAACGGCGGCAAGCAGAAGGAAACGCCGGCGGAGATCAAGAAAAAAGCCCGGGAGCAGTATGCCCCCTACGTGAACGAGAGCGTCAACGTGCTTTTCGATCTGGCGACCCAGGAATCCACACCGCCCGTTGCCGGCGGCGCGCGCTGATCCGTCAGGCCCGCTCGGGCATCCGGGACAAGATCAGCAACGGCTTTCGCTTGGGTCTTACCGCCGAAAGCTTCAGACCCCTTTTTTCTTGGCCCGCGCCGAAGGCTCGGCGGTCCGGGGATCGTCGGGCCAGAAATGGCGCGGGTAGCGGCCCATCAGTTCCTTCTTCACGGCAGGATAGGAACGCTCCCAGAACCCGTCGAGGTCCTGGGTGATCTGCACCGGACGGCCGGCGGGACTGAGCAGATGGAGCGTCAACGGCCGGCCGCAAAGTCTGGGCGTCTCACGGCAACCGAAGAATTCCTGGAGCCGGGCGGCGATGACGGGCGCCTCTCCGGTTTCGTAATCCAATCCTTTTCTGGTGCCCGAAGGCAGGAGCCAGGTTTCGGGGGCCTCCGTATCGAGGGTGCGCCGGTGTTCCCAGCCCAAACGGCTCATGAGGGCCTCTCGAAGGGATTCCCCGGTGAAGACCGCGCCCCCTTTCCAGTGGCCGAAGGGGAGGAGCCATTCGTCAAGGGCGTCCAGGAGCGCAGCGGAAGAAAAATCGGGCCAGGTTTCCTGACGGCCGCAGCGGCCCACGAAAAGGCAGCGGGCATAAAAGCGCCGCGCGGCATCGTTCCAGGGGAGCGCTTCCAGCCCCTCGCTGTTAAGCCGCTCGCGCACCGCCCGGCGAATCTCCTCCGGCGCCGGGGTCAATCCTCTTTGCTCCCCGATGAGCAGCTTCCCGACCCGCAGTTCCCGGCGGGTTTTGAGGGTCCACCCCGCCCAGGAAAATTGGCGGGCGGTCACGACGGGTCCGGCCAGACCGCTTTCCATGTCGGCGCGGGAGACCGGGGCGGCCAAAAACACCCGGGCCTCCGTCTCGCCGCCGTCCAGATCGGCGGCGACCAGGAATTCCTCCTGGCCGAGCGCCCCTTTTATCTGGGCGCCGCGGCCCGTGGCGAGCACCAGACGCGCCGTTTTGGCCGGACCGGCCTCTCCGACACGCCGGGCGGCCCGGTCGGGATAGGCCAGAAGAAGCAATCCGCCGGCGAGCGCAGGATCGATATCGGCCCCGCGGAGCGCCTTTTCTTTCCTGCCCGCCTGCCCCATGATCCGCTCCGCCTCCCGGGCAATCCGCCTTCCCGAATCGGGTCGCAGGTCGCTCCGTTCTCCCTTTGCCCAGGCAACCCAGGCGGAAAGGCGGTCGCGAAAGTCTGGATCGGCGCCGCCCAGAGGATCGCCCTCCTCCAGCATGGCGGCCGTCAGCGCGGCGGTCGCAAGCCAGCCCTTTTCCATGCCCTTTTTGACCATGCGGCCGAGACGCGGATGGAGCCCCAGCGCCGCCGCCTGCCGCCCCAGGTCGGTGATCCGGCCCCGGGTATCGATCAGCTCCAGTTCTTCCAGAAGGGCCGTCGCCTGCTTCAGGGCGCCGGGCGGCGGCGGCGTGATCCAGGTCAGCTCCGCCGGTGATCCGGCCCCCCAGAGCGCCGTCTCCAAGACCAGGGGGGCCAGATCGGCCTCCATGATTTCGGGAGGCGCAAAGCGGCGCCGCGGTTCCGAAGAGTCGTACCAGCGCAGGCAGATCCCCGGTCCCAGACGCCCGGCCCTTCCCCGGCGCTGCACCGCCGAGGCTTCGGAAATTTCCACGGTCTCCCAGTGGTCCATGCCCGTACGGGGCAAAAAGCGGACCCGGCGCTCGAGGCCCGAATCGACGACCGCCCGCACCCCCGGGATCGTGAGACTCGTCTCGGCGACATTGGTGGCCAGGATGATCCGCGGTGCAGATCCTGTGGGCGCAATAAGCACCCGGCGCTGCGCATCCGGGGGCAGGCTGCCGTGGAGAATGACGATTGCGGGGCCGAGTTGCGGCCGCCGCCGCAGGAGTTCCGCCTGCGCCTGCCGGATCTCCCGAAAGCCGGGGAGAAAGACGAGGACGTCCCCGCCCTCTTGCGCCAGCCTTTCCTGCGCCTCGATGGCCAGTCGCGCCGCCCCGCTCCCGGGCGACTCGCCGCGCAGGGGCGGCCGATCGAAACCCTGAACGGGCCAGGTGCGTCCGGGAACGGAAAGGACGGGAAAATCACCGATCGCCACCCGCAACTCCTCCGCAGGGGGCGTCGCGGACATGAACAGAATGCCGAGGTCGCGGCGCAAGGCCTCCCGGCACTCCCAGGCAAAGGCCAGCGCCACATCCCCCTGGAGGTTCCGTTCATGGAACTCGTCGAAAATCACCAGCCCGTATCCCGAAAGGGAGGGATCGTTTTGGATGATCCGGGTCAGGACCCCTTCGGTCACCACTTCGAGCCGCGTCCGGGGGCCGACGATCGTCTCCAGTCGGGTCCGGAGCCCCACCGTCCGGCCGAGCGCTTCTCCCAGGAGGGCCGCGATCCTTTCGGCGGCGGCCCGGGCGGCGATCCTGCGGGGCTGGAGCAAGAGGAGTTTCGGCCCGGCAAAGGCCGGATGGGCGAGGAGCCGCCAGGGGACCAGCGTCGTCTTGCCGGCGCCCGGCTCGGCATGGAGCATGAGCAGCCGACGCGCCGCCAGCGTCTCGGCGACCGCATCGAGATGGGGATAAAGGGGCAGGGCAGTGATTTCTTCAGGGATCATGGGACCTTTCTTCCGGGCTCTCATCATAGCGTCCGGCAACGGGATGTCAAGACCTCCGTCCCGGTTTGTCGGAAAATTTTCTTGACGCAGGAAAGAAGGATCATGTACTCGTGACCCAGGTGAAGCAACGGTGTGTTTGACGGAAAGGAGACCCACTCATTTGTCCAAGGAAAATCAGCAGCATCACGAGCGTCCCCAGGCGGGGCGGCTCTTCGTCGTCGGCATCGGCCCCGGAGGTCCGGCGGAACGGACCCGCCGCGCCGAAGAGGCTATCCGGCAAAGCCAGGTCGTGGCCGGCTATACGCGTTATCTGGAGTTGATCGGCGATCTCACGGAAGGAAAGGAGCGGATCGCCACGGGGATGACCCGCGAAGAGGAGCGGTGCCGGATGGCCCTGGACAAGGCGCAGGCGGGTCTGACCGTCGCCCTCGTCTCTTCCGGCGATCCGGGCATCTACGGGATGGCCGGTCTCGTCCTGGAAATCGCCGCCGCCGCGGGGTTGGACGTCCCGATCGAGATCATCCCCGGCGTTTCGGCCGCAGGCGCCCTGGCGGCGCGTCTCGGAGCGCCGCTCATGTGCGATTATGCGACTTTGAGCCTCAGCGACCTCCTCGTCCCCTGGGAGACGATCCGGGGACGGCTCGCGGCCGTCGCGGCCGCCGATCTGGTCTGCGCCCTCTACAACCCCCGCTCCCAGAAGCGGACCCGGCAATTGACCGAAGCGGCGGCAATCTTCCGTCGCCATCGCCCGGGGACGACCCCGGTGGGCATCGGAACGGCCGTGGGCACCAAGGAGGAGAGCATCCTCCTTTCCGATCTCGACCATTTCCTCGCCCTGCCCATCGCCATGCGGAGCGTCGTCATCATCGGGAACAGCACCACCAAACGGATCGCCGAACGGATCGTCACCCCCCGGGGCTACGGGGTATGATCCTGCTCATCGGCGGCACGAGCGAAACGGCCCCCCTGGCCGCCGGACTCGCCGCGGCGGGATACGCCGTTCTCGTCTCGACGGCGACCGAGACCCCCCTGGCGATCGGCGACCACCCCCGGATCGCCAGGCGCTCCGGCCGCCTCGACGCCGAGAAAATGGCGGCGCTCATAGCGGAAAAGGGGATTCGGGCGATCGTCGATGCCGCCCACCCCTATGCCGTCGAGGCACACCGGACCGCCCGGGAGGCGGCCGCGCGGCTGGCGATCCCCTGCCTCCTCTTTTGCAGGCCCGCGCTGCTGACGCCCGCAGCAGTTCCTCCCGAAGGCGGCCCTTCTGCTTCCGGTCCCCCGGCCGGCAGGGGTCTTCCGGAAATCACCGTCGCTTTTGCCGCCGACCATGCCGCGGCCGCCGCCCTGGCCTTTGCCGACAGACGCCCGGTGCTCCTCACGACGGGCTCCCGAAACCTCGCCCCCTATGCGGATGCCGCCCGCAAGACCGGCATCCCGCTTTGGGTCCGCGTTCTGGACGCGCCGGAATCGCTGACGGCCTGCCGGGAGGCGGGAATTCCGGCCGAACGGATCATCGCCGGGCGGGGCCCCTTTTCGGTGGAGGAAAATCTGGCCCTCATCGGCCGCTGCGGAATCGGCGTCCTGGTCTCCAAGGAGAGCGGCCGGGCCGGAGGCCTCGACGCCAAACTCGCCGCGGCGCGCCTTTCCGGCTGCCGGATCGTGGTCATCGGCCGCCCTTCCCTTTTGCCATCCCTCCCCGTCTTTTCCGACCCGGCGGACCTCGTCGCCGCCCTGAAAGACCTTCTGCCCCCCGGCGGCCATCGCTGACCGGTTGTTGAAAAAGGCCCGGAACTCAGAGAATCAGGGCTTACGGCCGCGGCCAGCGGGAGTCGCGAAACCGAAACCAGCGAATCGCATTGGGGAATTGCACGCTTGCCATCCGTTTCCCATCACCCATCGGTGGATGGTGGATCATCCCGCGGTTTATTATTGTTCCTTCGGCCCTCCAGGAAGGTCAGCCGACGGCGCACCGTCGGGCCGGGACGGCGGCGGTTCGGGCGCCAGAGCCGGAACGGGGGGCGCAGGCGTAAGAACGACCCCGCCATGCTTCGGACAGATCGCCACAGGCTCCGTTCCCGCGAGATAGAATTCTTCCTGCTGGAGCGGACAGCCCGGAGTCGCCAGGGCGCCCGTCGCGGGGTCGATCGAGACGGAGACGACCCCCTCGGGCTTCGCAAAATCGACGGCCGGCTTGCCGGCCAGGGCGGCGGTCATGAACCTTCCCCAGATGGGGGCGCAGACGGCCCCGCCCGTGAAGCCCCGCCCCAGGGAGCGGGGTTTGTCGTACCCTGCCCAGACGGCCGTGATGAGCCGGGGGGTATAGCCGATGAACCAGGCGTCCCGATAGTCGTCGGTGGTGCCCGTCTTCCCGGCAGCCGGATGGTTCCGGCTGAAGCCGGCCAGCGATTTGGCCGTTCCGTACGTCAGGACGTCTTTGAGCATCTGGGTCGTCACATAGCCGACGGCCGGCGAAAGGACGGGGGTGACGACGGCAGGGTTTTCGACCCAGGTGTCGCGATGCCGTTCGTAGATGCGGACAATGGTCCGCGGTTCGGCCCGCGACCCGCCGTTGGCCAGGGGAATGTACGCCGACACGAGATCGCTGGGGGTGACATCATCGGTCCCCAGCGCCAAGGAGAGGTCGCCGGGCGAACGCAACGTCAGCCCCAGACCGGCGGCGTAGTGGAGAAAATAGGGAACCCCGATCGCATCGAGCAATTTGACGGTAATGACGTTGTCCGAATAGGCCAGGGCCTGTCGCAGGGTGATCTCCCCGTGACGCTCCCGGCCATAGTTTTGCGGCATCCAGGATTCCCGATCGCCCCACCGGTAGGCGACGGGATCGTCGTTCCAGAGGCTGCCGGGAGAAAACCCCTTCTCCAGGGCCGCCGCATAGATGAGCGGCTTGATGGCCGAACCGGGCTGCCGCTTGGCAAAAAAGGCGCGGTTGTATTGGCTCTGTTTGTAATCGACGCCGCCGACGGCCGCCAGCACATCTCCCGTCTGGGGGTCCAGACAGAGCAACGCGCCCTGCAGCTCGGGAGAAATCCGGCGGATGCCGTCGCTCAGGATACGTTCGGCCGTCCGCTGCAAAGACAGATCCATGGCGGCGGTGACTTCCAGGCCGCCCTGTTCGATCACCCCCTCGCCGTACCGCTCGACGAGCTTGTTGCGGATATGGCCGAGATAATAGGGGGCTTCCGCAGGCTGGATGACGGAGATGCGCTGGGCCCGCAGCTTTTTTTCCTGGGCGGCGGTGATCATTTTCAGTTCCGTCATCCGCTTGAGGATGAGATTTTTCCGGTCCCGGATGCTCGCCGGATTTCCCAGGGGGTTGTAGCGGGTCGGGGCCTTGGGAACCCCCGCCAGGAGGGCGCATTCCGCCTGGGTCAGTTCCCGCGGATACTTGTCGAAATAGAGGCGGGCGGCCTGAACGATCCCCCAGGCCCCGTTTCCGAAATAGACCTCGTTGAAGTACATCTCCAGGATCTGCTTCTTGGTGTATTTGCGCTCATACTCCAGGGCCAGGAGCCCTTCCTTGAGTTTCCGGCCGAGGGTCTTCTCCGCCGTGAGCAGTTTGTTCTTGATGAGCTGTTGGGTGATCGTGGACCCCCCTTCGGCCATCTTTCCCTTGGCCACGTCCTTCACCAGCGCGCGCGTGATCCCCCGCAGATCGATCCCCTGATGCTCGTAAAAGCGGGCATCTTCGATGGCCACCAGCGCATTTTGAAGAAAAACGGGAATCTGGTCGATGGTGGCGCCGTAGCGTTTTTCCGGCAGGATCCGCCCTGCGAACCGTCCCTGATTGTCGAAGACCTTGATGGACACGTAGCCGGACGGGAAGTGGGGATAATCCATCGTTTTTTCCTCGGCCGGGGCCGCCGAAAGGAAGACCGGAACCAGAAGCAGCCCCGCAACCCCCAAGATTATCTTTTTAATGACCGCATCACGATTTGAATTCATAACTCCTTAAAACCTTAAACCCAAAATTTACGGCGAGATGCACAGCAGCACCGCCACCCTGACCTTTCGTAAAACCGGCCGTTCCTTCATACTCCATCGCGACTTGCAGATCAAGCCATGTTACAGGGGACAGGGTTCGGGAAGGAAAGGAATCAAACCGGCAGGTTGCTGCGATTGTCGATACTGAAAGAACTGCCCTTGGTCTTCTTGGCAAAATGCTTCATCTCCGAGGCGGCCCCGGTCAACTCCCCGAAGTGGGAGAAACGGCGGTTGCCCGTTCCGGTCACGCCGATGGAGAGACCGACAAAGGGGAAGAACCGCGCCACGCCGCGGCGGTCCACCGAATCGATCCCCCCCTTTTCCCGATCCTCCGGGTCGTAGACGGTGGGAATGATCTGATCGAAGGCGCGGATGATGTCGCCGCAGGTTTCCTCGATGAGCGCCGGTTCCATGATGAAGACAAAGTCATCCCCGCCGATGTGGCCGATGAAACTGCCCCGGGGTTGGCGGTTCTTGACGATATTGAGGAGCAGCCGGCCGGTGATCTTGATGACCTCGTCGCCGCGGGAAAAGCCGTATTTGTCGTTGAAGGGCTTGAAATCCGAAAGGTCCGCGTAGGCGAAGGAAAAGATCTCGCCGCGCTCCATCCGCTCCTGGATCTGCCGGTTGATGGAGATATTGCCCGGGAGCCGGGTCAGGGGATTGATTTCGACGGTGCGCTCGGAACGGATGACCGCCAGCGACGCCCGTGAGAGCAGATCGCGCTCCAGATCGGCCCGGCGGAGCCAATCCTCGGCAAACAGCTCTTCCCAGCGCGCGACCGGCGGCTGATCGCCGGTGATCACGAGGACCGGAAGCTGATTGAACATCGGATCGTCCTTCAGGTTGTTGATGATCTCCACGGTGGCGGCTTCCCCGGTGATGAGGTCCGCGATGAGCAGGTCGGGGATGTCGTTGTAAACCACATCGACGGCGGAAACCATCCCGCCCAGGACAATGGTCTTGAAGTGCGCGGCGAGCAGCCGGTCGGCGATGGTGGTCAGCAAGGGGTCGCGGGAGACGATGACGATGGTTTTCATGTCTCGAAGATCGGTCCGTCGGATTCGTCCAGGGAACCTTCCAGTTTGACCAGGATTTCCCGGAGGTCCGCTTCCTTCAGGGCCAGCAGTTGAAAGGCCGCCGGGTGGACGACGGGAACCAGGGAATCGCCGGCATAGCCCGCGCCCCGTGCCCGCACCAGGATGTCGGCAAAGTGGACGATGGCCGTTTCCATGGGCGCAAGCCGAGCCGCGTTCGGACGGTGGTGATAGCCGATCACCTCGACCAGATTGGCCGGGAAATGCCACTTTTCGGCCAGCCACAAGCCGATGGCGGCGTGGTTTTCGAGAAAGAGGGCCTGTTCCGCCTCGGCGATCGGAATCTGTTTGGCCGCCGCCCGGGCCATCGCCTCTTCGTAAAGCGGCTGGTACTCCAGCATCAGGATCACCTTCCCCAGATCGTGGAGCAGCCCGGCAATGGAGATTTCCTCGGGGTCCTTGACCCCTTTGCGCTCCGCCACGGCCCTGGCCACGGCCGCCACGGCCAGGGAATGGGTCCACAACCCCCCCATGACCTTTTCCATCATCTCGAAAACGGAAACGCCCAGGAGGAGCCCTTTGACGACGTTGAGCCCCAGAAGCATGATCGCATGGGAAACGGAAGAGATCCGGCCCGGGAAGCCATAGGCGGCGGAGTTGACCATCTTGAGGACCTTGGTCGTCAAGGCGGGATCGCCGGCAATGAAACGGCTGATCTCATCGAGCGTCACCCCCGGTTTTCCGAGCACCGCGGAGATCTTCTTGAAGGTCCCGGGAACGGTGGGCAGGGCGTTGATGTTCTCGATCTTCAGCCGCTGCTTCCTGATGTCAATGGGTTCCAAAGCGTTTTACACCCTCCCAAGGGGAATCGTTCAGGTTAGGGATAGAGACTTTCGATATGCGCCCGAACGGCCTTTTTGATCAACCCCATATGGGGCTCCTGCTGAACGGTCGCAAAGCGCTTCTCCAGACCGGCCAGCGCCTCGGCGAGGGGAACGGCCGGCTGGGAATCGCCTTCTACGAAAACGCCGGCCACGTCCATATCCTGGATGCGCTCGATCCATTTTTCCGTCAGCTCCGTGCCTTCGGCCAGCAGAACCATCCCATTCTGACCGGCGATCGGTTTGGCCAGCTTCATCCCCGGCGTCAGCGCCTCTTTGGCAATCCTCGGCATCTTTTCTCCTCTTCAGGTTACTTTCCGGCGCGCCATCCCGGTCAGGATGCCGATGGGCGGGACGGCACTATCCTCATCGGCGGCTCCGCGCTCTTTCTTAAGCGTCTCTGCCAGGGGGTGGATTATAGGGCCAGGCGGAAAAGAATTCAAGGATTCTTATGGTGCCGAATTGGGCGCCAAGTCCCCTTATCAAACCGACCACCCCCTTGAGGTTCTATCGTCACCGATATTTTCCGGCAAGCCTCACAAATCAATTGGTTTTTACGGGGAGGGATGAGGCGGAGCGAAGCCAAGCCCCCGCCTTTACCCATGCGGAAGGGACCTGGACCGGGGAGCGGATATTCCCGCATTTTCATTCAGGCGGTTTCGCCGCCGGATCACGACCGTTCGTCGGCCAAAAGCCGGACCACATCCTCGCTGGTCCGTGACGGATCGCGGCTCTCGGGCGTCTCCCGGCCCAGAGTAGTGGCGGCGACGAATTCGTAGATGTCGGCAGCGCCCTGCATCATGCGCGGCGTCATCCCCGTCGACTCCAGACAGCGGGCGATCTGGTTCATCTCCGGCACCCAACGGTAGGCCTTGGGCGGCATGACCGTCAGCTTCCTCATGACCGCGTCGTAGATGCCCCGTTCCGTCTCCTTGATCTGGTCCACCAGGGCCTCGCCGATGCCGAGCCGGCGGCCGGCGATCAGCAATTCGAGGACCAGGGCGCCGACCCCCTTGGTCAACGTGGCATAACACATCTTGAGGGCGCTGGCGTCGCCGACCCGCTCGCTCAGGAGCTTGACGTCCATTTCCGGCGTGGCCAACGGGAGGAGCGTCGCGGCCTCGGGACCGGAAAAGTAAAGCCGGCACTTCTTGCCGTTCCGCGGCGGCGCTCCGATGATGCAGCCATCCAGGCAGCGGCCGCCGGCCGCGCCGATCCTGGCCGCAATCTCCTGCACCGTGTCCGGCGCAACGGCATTGCAATCGACGAACAGGGGCCGGCATGGGGTCGTCTTCAGCGCCGCAGCCAACTCTTCTGCAAAGGCCAAGGCCGCCGCCGGATTCAGGATCGACAGGATCAGGTCGCAGCGCTCCGTGAGTCCCGCCAGCGAGCCGACGTCGATCAGCCCCGCCTGCCGCGCCAGGGTCCTGCTGCGTTCGCTGCGCTCTCCAAGGGCCGTATAGACGGTGAACCCTTTTTCCTTGAGTTGCAGCGCCACGGCCTGCCCCATGTCGCCGGGCGTCATGAGGCCGATGTTCGTGATATTCATTCACACCTCCTTTATGGAGTTATTTTCCCATGCTCTCCAGGAGTACGTTTTTCGGCCCCATGAAGAAAGCGACCCGCTGCAGAGGCGTTTGTCTGACCTCTTGCATTTACTTCTGCGGTGGCATTTCCAATCCATACTTCTGCTTCAGGAAACGCATGCCGATGTCCGGATAGAGGGCGTAGGTCAAGACATCACCCATGTCCCGCGCAATCCCCCGGGTCTCCTGCTCGGCCTTTTCCAGCTCCGGTTTCAGGATGTCCGCCGGACGGCAGTCGATGGGCGTCTCTCCCCCCTCGTAGTTCTTGAGCATCCGCTTTTGCACCTCGGGATTCATGGGCGCCGGAGATTTTCCGTAAAGGCCATAGGCGTAATCCCTGATCTGGCGCGACATGACTTTGTATCGTCCGGCGATCACATTCTGGACCGCCTGGGTGACAATGATCTGGCTGGAGGGGGTCGCCATGACCGGATAGCCGAGATCCTTCCTGACCTGAGGGATTTCCGCCAGGATCTCGTCGAGCCGGTCGAGGACATTGAGCTGCCGCAACTGGGCCAAGAGGTTGGTGATCAGCCCTCCGGGCAACTGGTGGAGCAGCGCCTCGGTGTCGACCAGGGAGACCCTGGTCTGGTCCATGAATTCCTTATATTTGGCGATGACGGGCTCGAAATACTGTCCGGTCTTGACCAGCCGGGGCAGATCCAGTCCCGTGTCCCGGGGGGTCCCCTGAAGCGCGAAGACCATGATTTCCGTGGGCGGCAGCGAGGAGCGCAGGGCAAAGGGAGCGAAGGCCGTATCGATGATGTCGAGCCCCGCCTCGATCGCCTTGAGATAGGACATGCTGGCCATGGCGCTGTCGCAGTGGCTGTGCATGCCGATCGGGATCGTCACGACTTTCTTCATCTCCTTGATGAGCTGATAGGCGTCATAGGGACAGGGCAGGCCCGAGGCGTCCACGATGGCGAGGCTATCGGCGCCCATCTCCTGCATGATGCGGGCCTTCTTGACGAAATAGTCGGTCCTGTAGAGCGGCCCTCCCAGCTTGGGCTCCGTGAGCGAATAGAGCAGTTGCGCCTGCACGTGCTTGCCGCTGGCTTTGACGGCCCTGAAGCTCGTTTCCAGATTCCGCTCGTCGTTGAGGGAATCGAAGACCCGGAAGATGTCGATGCCCGTCTGGGCCGCATGCTGTACGAAAGCGGTCACGACATCATCGGGATAATTTCGATAACCGACCACGTTCTGCCCCCTAAGCAGCATCTGCAGGGGGGTGTTGGGCATCAGCCTTTTTAAGATCCGCACCCTTTCCCAGGGATCTTCATTGAGAAAGCGGATCGCCACATCGAAGGTCGCTCCTCCCCATACCTCTGCGGAATAGAAGCCGAGTTTATCCACCTCGGCGGCAATGCCCTCCATGTCCTTGGTTTGCATCCGTGTCGCGATGAGGGACTGCTGTCCGTCCCGGAACGTGACATCGGTGATTCTGACGGGATTTTTCTTTTTCATGGCCATCCACTTCCTTTCAATGCAGGGGAACCTTTCCACAGGCGATCGCGGCACTTCGGTCTTCCCCGGGGGCTGCCGCTGCTTGGGCCTTTGCCGGGAGGTGTTGCGCGGCGCCCCGGGATCGCGGTCCCATTTCTCAGCTGCCCGAGGCCTTCTGCCGGATGGCGATCGAAAAATCGGGACAGATGTAAAGACAGCGCAGACACCCGACGCAGCGCTCCGCATGGGCCGCCACTGCCGGCAGATAACCGGCGGGGTTGAAGCGGCCGGACTGCGCAAAGACCCCCATCGTGCAGATTTCCCGGCAGTAGCCGCAATCCTTGCAGAGCAGTTCATTGACGGTCACTTCATAGTCGACCCAATCGCAGGACAGACAGCGGGAGGCCTCGGCCGCCGCCGCAGCCGGTCCAAGCGTCCGTTCCACCGGGGCAAAGCTGGTCAAACGTTTCGGCAGCGAAATGCTGGCGGTGACGGGCCGCATGGTCCCGCGGGGGGCCGCCTCGGGCGGTTCACCAGCCGGCTGCCGTTTTTTCTCTTCCCGAAGAAGCCCGTCGCCCCCGAGAAAGCGATCAATGGCCTCGGCGGCGAGCCGGCCCTGGGCAATCGCTTCGATGATCGACGAAGGGCCCATGACGGCATCCCCTGCCGCAAAAATCCCTTTTTTCGTTGTGGACGATCCGGACCCCTTCACGCGGACCGCTCCGTTGCGCTGCGCGGGAAGGCCGACGGCGCTTGCCTCCGCGGCCTGGCCCACCGCCATGATCAGGATATCGAACGCAAAGGCATGTTCGCTTCCCGGCTGAGGAACCGGCACAGGCCGACCGTCGGGACCCGGCTCGCCGAGTTTCATGGCGACGCAGGTCACCTTTCCCCGCGCGATCCGGACCGGGGTCGTCAAAAAGACGATCCGGACCCCCTCTTCGGCCGCCTCGGCGACCTCCTCGGCCGCGGCGGGCATCTCCGCTCGGGTCCGTCGATAGAGGAGGATCACCTCGGCGCCGAGCCTCCGGGCGGCGCGACTCGAATCGATTGCCGTGTTGCCGCCGCCGACGACGACCACCCGGGTTCCGATCGTCAGCGCCTTCCCCTCGTTGACCTCTTTGAGGAAGGCGATCCCGTCGATCACCCGGCGTGACGCCTCGCCCGGGATCCCCATCTTGAGCGGCTTCCAGGCCCCGGTCGCGGCGAGAACCGCGTCGAAGCCCTTCTTTTTGAGGGCCTCTGCCGAGACGATCCGCCGCCGCAGAACCAGCTCGACGCCGGAGGCGACGATCCGGGCGATCTCCTTTTCAACGACCTTATCGGGCAGCCGATAGCCGGGAATGCCGTAGGTGAGCATGCCGCCGGGTTTTGCCAGCGACTCATACACCGTGACCCGATGGCCCAAAGCATTGAGGGTGTAGGCCGCCGTCATGCCGCAGGGACCTGACCCCACAACGGCGACCCTCTTCCCCGTCGGCGGCGCCGGGGAGACCCTGACCGGCTTGTCTCCCCCCCGCTCGGCAGCGACCTTCTTCAGCATCCGGATCGCCACCGCCTCGTCGAGCTGAACCCGGGCACACTTCTGTTCGCAGGGATGAACGCAGGCATGGCCGCAGACGGACGGGAACGGGATGCGCTCCCGGATCACTCTCAGCGCCTCGGCAAACCTCCCCTCCCGGAGATGACGGATATAGCGGGGCACATCGATGCCCGCCGGGCAGGCTTCCCGGCAGGGGGCCTTCGGTTTTTCCAGGTGCAATCGCTCTTCCACAGGGTTCTCCTTTCCCATTCACCTTCCCTCGACAAGCCGAGCGCCCTCCGCAAAAACGCGGAGATTCAGATCCAGCGCCGCTCCCCGAAAACGCGATCGGAGCACCGCTTCCATGCTGGCCTTTTTCACCATCGGGACCTTGGCGATGATCGCCCCCAGGGCCAGGACGTTGATCGAAGCGACATTGCCCCTATCGCTGGCGATCTGGGTGAAAGAATAGCCCTCCACATGCTTCATCCTGCGGGGTTTCACCAGCGTCGTGTCGTAATAGACCGGGGCACCCTCCCGGGCATAGTGAGCGAACTTGTCCATGCTCTCCTCGGTGAGCGCCAGGACGAGGTCCGGCCGCTGCACCTGCTGAAAGAGGATCTCTTCCCGGTCGACGACCACCTCGGCCATCGAGAACCCGCCCCGGGCGGCGGCCTCGTAGGTCTGCGTCTGGGCAACGACCCTTCCTTCCTGCATGGCCGCCTCGCCGAGCATGATCCCGGCCAGGACCAGTCCCTGCCCTCCCGATCCGGCAAGGATGACTTCATAGCGTGTCTTCTTTTCTCCCATCGCGTCTGGATCCTCCTTACCCCTGGGCAGCCTTTGCCTTTGCACGGAACGTCTCGTAGCGGGCGTTGAAATCCGGTACGTCACGGTCCACCAGTTTGCCGATCGGAAAGCAGTCCCGGGCCGGATCGGTGAGAAGCCGGTAGGATTCCACGGGGACGCATCGCTGCCGGAACCACCGGAGCATCTCCTGCCCCTGCTTCATCTTGTTGTTCTTTCCGAAATGGGTCACGCAGGGGCTGAACACCTCGACCAGCGAGAATCCCTTTTTGCCGAGGGCCTCCTTGATCCGCTCCTTGAGCTCCCAACCGTTCAGCGGGATCTCCCGGGCCACATAATTGGCGCCGGCCACTTCCGCCAGGGCGCAGATGTCGAAATCGCGCTCCGGGTTTCCCCAGGCCGTGGTGCTCGTGATGCTGCCGCCCGGCGTCGTCCCGGAAACCTGTCCTCCCGTCATTCCGTAGTTGAAATTGTTGACCACGATCGCGGTCAGATCGATGTTCCGGCGGGCCGCGTGGATGAAGTGGTTTCCGCCGATCGTGACGCTGTCTCCATCCCCCATGATGACGACGACGTGGAGTTTCGGGTTGAAGGCCTTGATCCCCGTGGCAAAGGCCAGGGCGCGCCCGTGGGTCGTATGGAGGGCATTGGTGACCAGAAAGTCGTCCACCTTGCCGGTACAGCCGATCCCCGTGACGACGACCGTATCGGCGGTCCTGTAATCCAGTTCCTCAAAGGCCCGGACCAGCGCCCCCATCATGATGCCGATGCCGCAGCCGGCGCACCAGGTGTGGGGCAGCGCCTTCTCATTGAGATATCTTATGCCTGTCGCGTGTGACACTCCCTGATCCTCCCCTACCCGATCGCCGTCAGGATCTTCTGCGGCGTGATGATCTGCCCGTTATAGCTGTTGACCCGGCGGACGTCGGCGCCGCTTCCCAAAACCCGCTGCACTTCACCGGCCACTTGGCCGCTGTAGTTCATCTCCGTAACGACCACGGTCTTGGCCTTCCCGCCCAGGGCGGCCACCTCCCTGTCGGCAAAGGGCCAGAGGGTAAGCAGTTGCAGGACACCGGCCCGCACTCCCTTCTTCCGCAACTCCCGGGCCGCCTCCCGGCTGGCGCGGGCCGTCGCCCCATAGCCGATCAGCAACAGTTCGGCATCTTCGGCAGCGAATTGTTTCGTGAGCACGATCTCGTCGCGGTGCAACTCGATCTTGCGGTGGAGTTGTTCGACGATCCGGGCGGCGTTGGCCGGATCGTTGTTGCTGCATCCGTCCGGGCCGTGCATGGAGCTGGAGACATGGAAAACATAGTCGCCTCCGTAAGACGCCAAGGGGGCCACACCGTCGGTTTCCGCGACATAAGGCAGGTAGTTCGCCGGTTTTCCGGAAGGCCGTTTGCGGTCAATGACCTTCAGTTTTCCCGGCGCGGGAACGCAAAAGGTCTCGCGCATATGGCCCACAATCTCGTCGGGAGCGACGATCACCGGCAGGCGGAACCGCTCGGCGAAATTGAACGCCTGGACCGTCAGAGTGAAGCACTCGGCCACTGTGGCGGGGCACAGGGCAATCACCGCCTGTTCGCCGTGCCGGCCCCAGCGGAGCTGCATGACGTCGCCCTGCCCCGGCTTCGTGGCCAATCCCGTGCTGGGACCGGAACGCATCACATTGATCACGACACAGGGCACCTCCCCCATGACCGCCAGCCCCAAGTTTTCCTGCATCAATGAAAATCCGGGGCCGCTGGTCGCGGTAAACGCCTTGGCCCCGGACAGCGACGCGCCGATCACCGCGGCGATGCTGGCGATTTCGTCTTCCATCTGCATGAACATGCCGCCCACCGTCGGCAGCACCCGGGAGCACTCCTCGGCGATCTCCGAGGAGGGGGTAATGGGATAGCCGGCGTAGAACCTCGCCCCGGCGTAGATGGCGGCTTCCGCCATCGCCTGGTTGCCCTGCATGAGCCTCACACTCTGCCCCACCTTTGACCTTCCTTTCTTGATCGCCGGCACCGTTTCACTTGATCTTGAGGATGCCGACCCCATCCTCATACTGGATGTCCGTGCCATAGGCTGCGGAAAGCTTTTTCACGTAGCCGATGATATGCTCCGCATCCTTCCCGCTCGTCAGAACCGGACGGCCTTCCATCCGGGTGCCCGTCAACCGCGTCGGATTGCCCTGAGTATCGTACCCCAGCGTAAAGGGATAGAGTTTCATTCGGCTCAGGTCCCCGCTTTCCACGTCAAGCAGGGCTACGATACCCCAGGGTTGCACCTTCCAGTGCGCCATGTGGCCTTCCCGGGCGTCATGCAGGTCCGCCGGAGTCAGCGTCCCCAGATCGGCCATGCTGAACCCGTGCCCCTCATAGGTATCCGAGGGAATCCGCTTCAAAAACTGACTCTGGGCAAAGAAGTTCCCGGTGCCGTAGAAAATGGGTTTGTTCTTGTACATCTCGATGCCCAGTTGGCGGTGCCAGCCATGGCCGACGAAGACGTCGGCGCCGGCATCGATGCATTGCCTGGCAAAAGCCGGAACGAACTGGGCGGGTTTCTCCCCCCGCAGTCCGTCGTTGACCGCCGCGTGATGGGCGACGATCACCAGATCGGCCTGCCGTTTGGCATCCCTGATGGCCCTCAGGTTGCCTGCCAGATCCCACTCGTCGGGAATCGTCAGGACGCCGGGTTTGTCGCCGGCCCGAAAGACGAAATGGCCGGAAAGCCCGCCGCCGTGGTCGCCGTAGTTGAAACAGACGTCGCCGTCTTCCATTTTGGAGAAATAACGCGGTTTCATGGGCAGACCGATTTCTTCCCAGACCGCCTTCAGATTTTCCAGGCTCTGTTTGGATACCACGTATTTCTGATCGACCCGCATGGGATTGACGCCCGGCCGGCCCAGGGAAGGACCGGCGGCGGGACTCGCCGAATCGTAGCCGTGATTGCCCGAACTCATCGACACGATGGCCACCCGGCCGGCCGGACTCTCGAAATAGGCCGGCTCCCGGGCTTCTTCCAGGTTGTTGCCGAGGCCTGCATTGACGATGCCCGCGTCATCGAGGCTCGCGATCGTTCCCAGCATGCCCGGCAGCCCCCAATCGAGGGCATGGTTGTAGGCGCAGGACACCAGATCGATGCCGGCCCACTTGAGATCGTGCGCCACAGCGGGTTCGGCCTGGAGGGCGGAAACGGCATAAGACCTGCCGGGATAACTGCCGCCGAGGGGGAAGATATTCATCTCCATGTGGCAATAGCTGGCATCCGCCTCTCGCAAAAGTTTGATCAACTCCAGGAATTCCGGCTCCCGATGCATCGAAAAGGGACGCGTGCACATGCACTCCCCCGCGACCGCCAATGTTCCTTTGTACATAAAAACTCCTCCTTAAAACAATTTGATAGAACGACAACCCTCGGTTGATATTTCGTCCGTAACCCTCATCGTCCTATCTGCGACGAATAGATAGTCAACAGGATGCGATCGACGCGACCATTTCCCAGGACCAGGAGCCCCTCTCCTCATCCGGACCATTATGCAGGACAGCAAGCGCCGGCTTGCCTTCTTTCGAGAAGAAGGCAAGCCAAGGCCAGTCGGCACTGCGGCGCCACTGGTTTCTGGGCCTCAGTTAACGGACATGTTTTTGACGTACAGAAAGTCAAAGTTGACCTTCAGCGTCGGATTATAATTGATATTTTTCTTCATTGCCCAGACCACCACGGTATTGTGGACCGGAATGATCCCCACGTCTTCGTGCACGTATTTCACCGCCTTTTTGATCAGCTCGGCCCGCTTTTTCACGTCCATTGTGGTGAGCGCCTCCTGGATCACCTTGCTGAGTTCCGGCGTCGTATAGACGGGACTCCTGCCTTCCGAATTGAAATAGCTGTTCAGCGGCTGGGTGGGATCCACCCCTCCGGCAAAGCCTGCCGTATAGAAGCCGACATAAACGGCATCCGGCTTCACCGAAGCGGATCTTCTGGACAGTGTCGCCGCCGTATCCTCGCCGACCAGCTTCGTCCGAATTCCGACGGACTCCCAATAGGCGGCGATCGCTTCGACGATCTCCTTGGTCATCGGATTCCGGCCCCCGGACTGCCAATAGAAGGTCATCTCGAATCCGTTCGGGTAACCCGCCTGCGCGAGGAGCGCTTTGGCCTTCTTCGGATCGTAGGGATAGGGTTTGACCGCGGGGTCATAACCCAATTCGTGCGGGGCCAGACCGCCCAAACGAATGGGAACGCCGTAGAGGATTTGACTGACGATGGCTTCGCCGTTGATGGCAAGCGCCATCGCCTGTCGCACCTCCTTCTTGTACCAGGGCACCTTGGAATTGTTGAGCCCGAACAGAATGCTCCGCGTGGGGTGGAGGGTGGCCCACTTGACCAGTCGGAAATTCGGCGACTGTCCGAGCTCCTTGATATCGGTAAAGGGCACGTTTTGAATCAAATCGACTTCCCCGGCCTTGAGCTTGGCCAGCCTGGTTGAGTCCTCGCCGACAAAATAGATCCGCGCCTTTTTGATTTGGGGTTTCTTGCCGTAGTACTCTTCGAAGCGTTCGATATCGACATATTCCCCGGACCGATACTCCACCACTTTATAGGGTCCGGCCCCGGAAGGCTTTGTCGTAAAGGTATTTTCCCCCACCCGGTCAAAATAGGCCTTGGAAACCACCGGACACCAGGCCAAGTTAAGGATGAAGACCACGTCGGGCTGTTTGAAGTGAACCGTGATGCGATAATCATCGACGATCTCGATCTTCTCCACCCTGACCATCCCCGACTTCACATCCCGGCTTTTTTCCTTTGCCCGCTCCCAGCTGAACAGGACATCCTTGGCAGTCATGAGATCGCCGCTGTGGAACTTGACGCCTTTTCTCAACACGAACTCGATCTTCTTTCCGTCCGGGGAAACCTTCCAAGCCGTGGCCAAACCGGGAACCACCTTTCCATCCGGATCCCGGTTCAGGAGCCACTCGCCCCAGTTGTCGATCACGAGCCTGTCGTTGCCCGAGGAAAACTGGGTGGGATCCAGGGTCAGCGGCTCCTGGGCGATCACCACCTTGACGGCCGGATCTTTGGGAGGCGCCGCGTACCCAAAGGTTGAGAACAGCCCAATGACCAACACGACGGCTATGGCGAGTAACATTCTTTTTCTTATCATGATCTCGTCTCCTTCCTGTTTATAGGGTTCTATCTCTTTCGTGCCTGGACGATACGGTCTTCTTCTGCTTGTCTTTCGCTGACAGGAACCTCAAAGCCTGATCACCCCGACCCCGTCCTCGATCTCGATGCGGGTCCCGTATTTCGCGGAAAGCCGCTGGATGCGCTCCAATATTCGCACCGCGTCCGCGCCCTGCGCCAGGAGCGGCCGCCCTTCGGTCAGGGTGTGGGGGCCCCGGCCCGTGCGCCGGGTGATCTTTACCTCGGGCAAGGATTCCCGGCCCATTTCCACGGGATAGAGTTTCAGCCCCCGAAGCCGGTTGTCCTCCATCTCCAGAACCGCGACCGCCGAACTCCACCAGGTTTCCGTGTGCTCGGGCCCTCCCGGATGCAGCGGATAGGTCGCGGGATTCAGGGTGGGCAATTTGTCCACATCATGACCCCATGATTCATAGCCATCGTAGGGAACATGCCGGAGAAATTCGCTTTGGGCGAAGAAATTGCCGATCCCGTAAAAAATGGGCCGGTTCTTGTAGATCTCGATCCCGAGCGTCTTGTGCCACCCATGACCGACGTAGATGTCCGCGCCGGCATCGATCAACGCCTTGGCGGCAATCCGCATCAGATTGGGAGGGTCGTCCCCCCGCCGCGCTTCCGAGAGATTGCAATGATGGGCGGCGATGACCAGATCCGCCATCTTCATAGCTTCGTCGACGGCGCGGCAGTTTCTTTCCAGATCTTTTTCATCGACCGTGCTGGTGACTTCGTACCAGATCGGA
>JAKAFS010000120.1 GCA_021817825.1 Deltaproteobacteria bacterium
CGCTGGAAACAGGTCCCCACCCGGCGGCCCAGCACCCGGTTCATCTTGACGCGGGCCACGAGGTCCTCGATCGACTGCGGCGGGTTGTTGAACCGGTTGATCGGCTCGCCGATGAGCTTGCTTTCGGTCACGATCAGGTGGCGCAACTCCGGATCTTCCGCCAGTTCGTAGGTCGCCCCCGTGGCCTCGATCCCCGCCCGCAGACGCGGATTGTCCACCACGTTCTCCACCTTCTCGCCGAACATGTACACCGTCGGCTTCAGCTTCCGGAGCGATTCGATATATTCGTTTTTCGTCATCAGTCCCATCGCTTCGTGTTCTCCTTTCGCAAATTCGTTGTCCGCTGATTATCCCCGGCAGGTTTTCTCCCGAACCGTAATGGAAAAATCCGGACAGATATAGAGACACCGCAGACAGCCGATGCATTTTTCCGCATGGACCGCCTCGGTCGGCTTGTAACCGCTGGTATTGAACCGGTCGGATTGCGCGAAGACGCCCAGCGTGCATACCTCTCGACAATAGCCGCAGTCTTTGCAGAGCGAATCGTTGACCGCCACTTCGTAATCGACGAGATCGCAGGAAAGGCAACGCGTTGCTTCCCCGACGGCCGCCGCTGCCCCGTAGGTGCGTTCCACGGGATCAAATCCCGTCAAACGCTTCTTGATGGGGCTTTTGGCGATCGCAGGCCGCATCGTGCCGCGCCTCGCGGTCTCGGGCGGTGTCGTTACCGTTTCTGCCTGCATTTCTTCCGGCAGGATCCCCTCTCCTCCCAGAAACCGATCGATCGCCTCGGCGGCCTGCCGCCCCTGGGCGATCGCCTCGATGATCGTCGAGGGTCCCTTGACGGCATCCCCTGCCGCAAAGATCCCCTTTTTATTCGTGGACAGAGACGGATCGACGCGGACGGCGCCGTCCTTTTTCCCGTCGAGACGGATGACTTCCGCGTCCGCGGACTGGCCGATCCCCATGATCAGGGTGTCGAAGGGCAGTTCATACTCGCTGCCGGGCAGGGGGACGGGCGCCCTCCTGCCGCTGGCATCGGCATCGCCGAGCCTCATGCGGATGCAGACCACCTTGCCTTTCGCGATGCGGATGGGTGCCGTGAGAAAGGAGAGCTGCACGCCTTCCTCGATCGCTTCCTCGGTCTCCTCGAAGCCTGCGGGCATTTCCGCCGCGGTCCGGCGGTAGAGCTGCAACACCTCGGCGCCGAGGCGCCGGGCCGCCCGGCTCGCATCGAGGGCCGTGTTGCCGCCCCCCACCACGATGGCCTTCCGGCCGATGGCCGGCGATTTCCCTTCGTTGACTTTCTGTAGGAAGGAGATCCCGTCGATGACCTGCCGCGAGTTTTCACCCGGGATCCCCATCCGGAGTGGTTTCCAGGCGCCCGTCGATACCAGTACGGCATCATAACCGCTCTTTTTCAAGGCTTCCGCGGAGGAAACCCGGCGACCGGCGATCAGTTGCACGCCGCTCTCCCGGATCAGATCGATCTCCCGGTCTACGATCTCCTCGGGCAGACGATACCCGGGAATGCCGTAACGGAGCATACCGCCCGGTTGCTTCAACGCTTCAAGGACCGTGACCCGATGCCCCAGCAAGTTGAGGTAGTGGGCCGCCGTCATTCCGCAAGGGCCGGAGCCGATGACGGCGACTTTTTTCCCTGTTGCAGGCCGCAGGGAAAGCCGTGCCGGTTTCCCCTTCTCTGAAGCAACCTTTTTGAGCATCCGGATGGCGATGGCTTCGTCGAACTGATTTCTCGCACATTTCTGTTCGCAGGGATGGACGCAGGCATAGCCGCATACAGAGGGAAAAGGAATTCGCTGCCTGATCACGGCCAGCGCCGCGGCAAACCGTCCTTCCCGGATGTGCCTGATGTACCGAGGAACATCGATCCCTGCCGGGCAGGCCTCCCGGCAGGGCGCGGTTAATTTCTTCAAATGCGGATCGGTTCCCACTTGTCTTCTCCTTTTTCTGCCTACGGTCGGTTGACGAGCCGAGCCCCTTCTTTGAGCGCCCGGAGGTTCATTTCCAAAGCGGCACCGCGGAAACGTTTCCGGACCTCCTTTTCCATGCTTTCGACACCCACCACCGGAACTTTGGCGATGATCGCCCCCAGGGCCAGTATGTTGATTGAGGCGACGTTGCCCAGGTCGCTGGCGATCTGCGTGAAGGGAAACCCAGCCAGGTTCTTGCCCTTCCGGGCCTTTACCAGCGTCGTATCGTAAAAGACGGGCGTTCCCTCCGTAGCGTAGTGGCAGAACTTCTCCATGCTCTCTTCCGTCAGGACCAGGACGATATCCGGTCGCTGAACCTGCTGAAAGAGGATCTCTTCGCTGTCGATAATCACCTCGGCCATGGAAAAACCTCCCCTGGCGGCCGCTTCATAGCACTGTGTCTGAGCGACAACTTTGCCTTCTTCCAGCGCTGCCTGTCCCAGCATGATCCCGGCGAGCACCAGGCCCTGACCGCCCGATCCGGCCATGATGACTTCGTATCTTGATTTTTTCCCGCTCATCTCGTTACGCGCCCTCCTCAGCCTTTCTTGGCCGTTGCCAGGACCCGAAGCGCCTCATAGCGCGTGTTGAAATCCGGGTCGTTACGGTCCACCAACTTGCCGATAGGGAAGCAGCCCTTGCCTGGGGTGGCGAGACGTCTATACGCCTCTACGGGAATGCATTTCTCCTTGAGCCAGTGCAACATCGCCGGCCCCTGCTTCACCTTGTTGTTCTTGCCGAAATGGGTAGGGCAAGGGCTGAACACTTCGACCAGTGAGAATCCTTTCTTCTCCAAGGCCTCCTTGATCCGTTCCTTGAGGTCCCAACCATTGAGAGGGGTTTCCCGCGCCACGTAATTGGCCCCGGCCGTCTCTGCCAGGGCGCAGATATCGAAATCCCGCTCCGGATTCCCCCAGACGGTGGTGCTGGTGTAACTGCCCCCGGGCGTGGTCCCGGAAACCTGTCCCCCGGTCATCCCATAATTGAAGTTGTTGACGACGATGGCCGTCAGGTCGATGTTCCGGCGGGCGGCATGGATGAAGTGATTTCCTCCGATGGTGACGCTGTCCCCGTCCCCCATCAGGACAACCACGTGGAGATTGGGCTTGAAGGCCTTGATCCCCGTGGCATAGGCCAGGGCGCGGCCGTGAGTCGTGTGCAGCCCGTTGGTCGACAAGAAGTCGTCGACTTTTCCCGTGCAACCGATTCCCGTCACGACGACGGTATCCGTGTTCTTGTAGGCCAGTTCCTCGAAGGCCCTGACCATGGCCCCCATCATGACGCCGATCCCGCAACCGGGGCACCAGGTATGCGGCAGCGCCTCCCTATTGAGATACTCTATTCCTGTGGCGTGTGACACTTTGCGTCTCCCTTTTCTCCGTCTATCCGATCGCCTCGAGGATCGCCTTCGGGGTGATGATCTGGCCGTTGAAGCTGTTGACCCGCCGGATGTCTGCACCGCTTCCCAGGACCCGCTGAACCTCGCCGGCCACCTGGCCGCTGTAATTCATCTCCGTGACAACCACCGTCTTGGCCCTGCTGCCCAGTTTCCCTACCTCGCGATCGGCAAAGGGCCAGAGCGTCACCAACTGCAGAACTCCCGCTTTGATGCCGCGTTTACGCAGCTCCCGCGCCGCTTCCCGGCTGGCGCGGGCCGTCGCCCCATAGCCGATGAGCAGAATCTCCGCATCCTCAACGTCGAACTCTTTGGTCATGACGATCTCGTCCCGATGCAACTCGATCTTACGGTGGAGCTGCGCCACGATCCGGGCGGCGTTGTCCGGTTCATTGTTGCTGCACCCGTCCAGACCATGCATGGAGCTCGACACATGGAGCACGTAGTCGCTGCCGTAGGCCGCCAGCGGGGCCACGCCGTCTTTGTCCGCAGCGAAGGGCAGGTACGCCTTCGGAGGGCCGGAGGGGCTCTTCCTGTCGAGCACCTCGACCGCTCCCGGTTCGGGAACACAAAAGGTCTCCCGCATATGGGCCACGATCTCATCGGGCGCAAGGATCACCGGAACACGAAATTTCTCGGCCAGATTGAATGCCTTGATGGTCAGAGAAAAACATTCGGCCACCGTCGCGGGACAGAGGGCGATGACGCTCTGGTCGCCATGTCTGCCCCAGCGCAGTTGCATGACGTCGCCCTGCGCCGGCTTTGTCGCGAGACCGGTGCTGGGACCGCTGCGCTGGACCGTAATCACCACGCAGGGAACCTCCCCCATGACAGCCAGTCCCAGATTTTCCTGCATGAGCGAAAATCCCGGGCCGCTGGTCGCGGTGAAGGCCTTGGCCCCGGCCAGAGAGGCCCCGATCACGGCGGCGATACTGGCGATCTCGTCCTCCATCTGCATGTAGACGCCTCCCACCTGCAGCATCACCCGCGAGCACTCCTCGGCGATTTCAGAAGACGGCGTAATGGGATAACCGGCATAGAATCGCGCCCCCGCATAGATAGCGGCTTCCGACATCGCCTGATTGCCCTGCATCAGCCTCACTTTCTGCACCACTCTCGACCATCCTTTCTTCGACTGCAAATCCTGTTTTCTCCCCTTTCGCGGCGCCATGGTCTCACTGCAATGCACTGGCGCGGCGAGCCTTTGATTTCAAGACCTGGGGGTTGATAAGCCGCAGGGGCACATGGCCAGCGAGGAACCGACGGATATTATCCAGTGTCCCCTCTGCCTGTATCTCATCCTGTTCCAGAGAGAACCCACCCAAGTGCGGCGTCGCGAAAACATTCTCGAGCCCCAGCAACTTGTTGGCGGGATCGGGAGGTTCCTTGGCGAAGACGTCAAGCCCGGCGGCACGAAGCCGTCCGGAGGTCAATGCCTCGTAGAGAGCAATTTCGTCGACAACCTCTCCCCGGCAGGTATTCACCAGCACAGCGGTCCTCTTCATAAGGGAAAGTTCCCGGGCGCCAATCAGGCCCTCGGTCTCTTTCAGCAGGGGAACATGAAGCGTGACCACGTCCGAGATTCGCAGAAGCTCGTCCAGCGTGACCCAGCGCACTCCGCCTAGAATGGTTGCGGCATTGCTGGGGTACGCGTCGTAGGCCACCACTTGTGCCCCAAAACCTAGGAATCGACGGGCGACATGAGTGCCGATGGCGCCCATGCCCACGACGCCGACCGTCTTGCCTTCCAGCTGGTGCGCACCCGCCCAAGGGGCATAGGGATCCCAGAGGCCCCCCCGCATATTGGTAAGGTGGCGGTAAACATCGTGCAGGCTGAGAAGCGCTAGCAGCAGGGCATGATCGGCAACAGCGGCCGCATTTAGTCCGGCGTTGTTCGAGAAAAGAATCCCATGTTCAGTGATGGCGTCCATGTCGTATAGGGTGTCGACGCCGGTGCCTCCCTTCTGAATAAATTGCAGTCTTGGCAGCGATGCCACACGTTCCCGGCTAAAGACAACCGGGGTTCGTCCTCGGAGGCCGATTGCATTCGCTTGCTCAAACAACGCCATGATGGTTTGCTCATCTACACGGCGATCGAAGTAAACAGTCTCGTGACCTGGAAAGGGATCAGGCCCTGAACTGCGGTAGCTTTCGTCTAATGCGACTATCATTATGGTCATTCTCCTTTACTCATCCACATTTCATCCGCCGCGAGGTAAGCGGATACTAAGCGAGAAGCTTTTTGGCGCCCTGCGCCACCGACAGGTCCGCCACTTGTTCGAAGGGCAGGACCTTCGCTTGCATGCCGAGCGCCACATTGAGCTCCTGCAAGTAAGCGACCCGCTGCGGGGTCAGGCCGACTTCGAGAGCATAGGGCTGGACCTTTTGAATGAAGTCCCAGACCGCTTCTCCCTCGGCCGAACTGATTTCCTTTGCAGCGCGGCGTCGGGCATCGAGATAGGCGTCCCTTGAGTTCGGACCTGACAGATATCTGTAGAGCATCGTGTAGGCCGCCAGACAGCGGGCCAGTTCCTCCGGCTTCTCTTTCAGAGCGCGGACCGACGCATAGGCGGGCTGGTAGGTGTATTCCGGCAGTTC
>JAKAFS010000054.1 GCA_021817825.1 Deltaproteobacteria bacterium
CGGCGGCCTGTCCCGGGTCCGTATCGAAGGAGGAACAATTATTCATCACCGCCACATTGACGACCCGGAGGTTTGCTATTTTGGTGACTTCGGAGAGGTATGTTTTCAGGGCCTTCGGCGTGAAGCGGTCCTTCATCCCAATATTCACGAAAAGACGGGCCACGCCCGCACCGCCGGCACTGCCCGTGCCTCCTTCCCGTTTTTTCGGATCGACGTTGATATCCGGGGCGTTCCGATAATAGCTCAAGAACCGGTTGAATTCGGCAGAAACGAATCGCTGGATGATTTCTTCTCTTGTGAGGTCTTTTAGCTTTTCATAGACGGCCGGCAGAAAGGCGCCGATTTCCAGATGCTGAACCTCCGTGCGCTTCACCCTGTCCACGAGATGGTAGAGCTGCTTTTCGCAAACTTCATTGCCCGTAGGTATTTTGAGGGCCGCGAATTTTTTGCCGATCTGCTTTTCGATCAGTCTGATTTTGAAGATTTCCTTCAAATGGATGATGACGATCGAAATGCCCGATTTGCCAGCCCTCCCCGTACGCCCGCTGCGGTGGGTATAATTTTCGATATCGTCCGGGAGGTTGTAGTTGATGATATGGGTCAGATCGCCGACGTCGATTCCCCGGGCCGCCACATCGGTCGCCACAAGCATCTGGATGTTCCGGCTGCGGAAACGGTTCATGACATTGTCCCGTTGCATCTGGGAAAGATCGCCGTGCAGCGCGTCCGCATTGTAACCGTCCTTGATCAGCGCATCGGCGATCTCCTGGGTTTCGATCTTGGTTCTGCAAAAGACGATCGAATAGATATCCGGGTAGTAATCGGCGATTCTTTTTAACGCCAGATAGCGGTCTTTGGCGTGAACGACATAGTATTGATGGCGGACATTCTCTGCCCCCGTGTTTTTCGAGCCCACGGTAATGGAAACGGGTTTTTTCATGTAGCCCTGGGCGAGCGCTTCGATCTCCCTGGGCATGGTCGCGGAAAACAGCAAGACCCGTTTGTGGGCCGAAGTTCCGGACAAAATCGCGTTCAGGTCCTCCTGGAATCCCATGTTCAGCATCTCGTCCGCTTCATCGAGCACGAGCCAGTGGATGGCGGAAACGTCCACTTTTTTTCGGTTCAGCATATCCACCATTCGCCCGGGCGTGGCCACGACGATCTGGGCGCCCGAAGAGACCTGCCTGATCTGGGTCAGGATATTGGCCCCTCCATAGATCGGTACGATATTCAAACCATGAATGTGCTTGGCGAAATGGTTCAGATCCGCCGTAATCTGCATGCAGAGTTCCCGGGTGGGGGCCAGGATCAAGGCCTGCGTCTTTGGGGAGAAAGGATCTACCGCCTGAATGATCGGTATCCCGAAGGCCGCCGTCTTGCCCGTTCCCGTATGGGCCAAGGCAACCAAGTCCCTTGTTTCCTGCAAAAGAAAAGGGATCACCTCCCGTTGGACAGGCATCGGGGCCGTAAATCCCAGCTCCTCAATCGCCTTGAGAATGCGCTTGTCTATCGATAAATCTTCAAATGTCATTTTTTTTCATCCTAATATGGGTTTCAGTGGAAGTCGTAGCGAAAGGGAAGAAGACGTCCCGACAGTCAGGAGGCCACAGGACATCGCTGTTGATTCAACCTTTGAGCATAGTCGATTCACCTATAGCAAAGACGGGTCAAAAACACAAGCATCATCGCAAAATGGTTAAATAATGATTGACAATCCCATCCGATGCATTAAAATTTGCGCGGCCGGCGATGGATGAGGGACGTTCCCGGAAGCGGGATATCTTCTTTTGAGATGGGCGCTCACTATGGTTTTCAGGACGGGAATCGATATCGGTTCTACGACGGTCAAACTGGTCGTCTGCGGTCTGCGGGAGAGGCTCGTTTTCTCGCGCTACTGCCGCCATCATGCCCAGACGGTCCGGACGCTCGCCGAACTTCTGAAGGAAGCCCGTCAGGCGCTGGGCAGCTGTACGCTGGATTTGGCCCTCACCGGTTCGGCCGGCATGGGAGTGGCGGAGTCCTTCGGCTTTCCCTTCCTACAGGAGGTGGTCGCCTCCGCCAAGTTGATCGAGCGTCGGTGGCCGGCAGTTCGCACCCTGATTGAAATCGGAGGAGAGGACTCCAAGATCGCCTTCTTCGATGATCGTTTTTCCCCCGATATCCGGATGAACGGAAACTGTGCCGGCGGGACAGGGGCCTTCATCGAACAGATGGCGGTCCTCCTGAACACGCCCCTTGCGGACTTCGATCGACTTGCGGCGCAGAGCCGGACGCTCTATCCCATTGCCTCCCGCTGCGGGGTCTTCGCCAAGACCGATATCCAGGCCTTGCTTGCCAATCATGTCGCTCCGGCGGATATCGCCGCCTCGGTTTTTCATGCCCTGGCCCTTCAGGTTCTCACTTCGCTCGCTCGCGGGTGCGACATCCGGGAAAAGGTCCTTTTCGCCGGCGGACCGCTGACTTTTTTCCCGCATCTGCGGGAGGCCTTTCTCCGGATCCTCCGCCTGGATCCGGTGCAGGCGGTCCAGTCCTGCGGCCACCCGGAGCTGATCGCGGCCGAAGGGGCAGCCCTGTGCCATGGCGATACGCCCTATCCTATCGAAATCGATACCTGCCTTGCGATCCTTGCCGATCCCGGGCCGAAGGTCCGCAAGGATGCCGAGAAGCGGTTGGAGCCCCTTTTCAAAGATGAAGGGGCTTTTGCCCTCTGGGAGGAGCGCCATGGCCGCCACAAGGTGCCGACGATCGCCCTCGAGCAACTGGGTGACCGGCCCTGCTTTTTGGGGATCGATTCCGGCTCGACGACGACCAAACTCCTGCTGATGGATGACCGACAGCAGGTGGCCTCGACCTGGTACGGCTCCAACGGAGGCGATCCGCTCGGCGCGGTCCGCAAGGGCCTGGATGCCTTGAGCGAGAGTTGCCGCCACGCCGGGGCCGTCCCCCGGATCGTCCGGACGGCCGTGACCGGTTACGGCGAAGATCTGATCCGCGCGGCCTTTGCCTTTGACGACGGCGTCGTGGAAACGATGGCCCATTTCCGGGCGGCGCGCCGGTTCGTTCCCGAGGTCTCCTTTATCCTCGACATCGGCGGTCAGGACATGAAGGCCATCACCATCCGGGACGGGGCCGTCGCCGACATTCAGATCAACGAGGCCTGTTCATCGGGTTGCGGCTCCTTTATCGAGACCTTCGCCCATTCCCTCAATTACTCCGTCAGCGACTTTGCCCGTCTCGCCTGTGAAGCCAAGGGCCCCTTCGACCTGGGGACGCGCTGCACGGTCTTCATGAATTCCCGGGTGAAGCAGGCCTTCCGCGAAGGGGCCGGCGCCGGGGATATTTCGGCCGGCTTGGCCTGCTCGGTCGTCAAAAATTCCCTCCACAAGGTTCTCAAGCTGAAGGACCCGGCGTCTCTGGGAAAGCAGATCGTGGTCCAGGGGGGACTCTTTCGCAACCCCGCGGTCCTGCGCGCCTTTGAGCTCCTGATCGGCCGCGAGGCGATCCGGCCCGATATCGCCGAGGTGATGGGCGCCTACGGGGCGGCCCTGACGGCGCTGGAGAATTTCCTGGCCCGCCCGGAAGCGGTCACGACTTTTCCGGGTCTTGCCGAGACAAAGAGCATGGAAAAGGTTGCCCAGAGCGAACTTGCCTGCACGGGCTGCGAGAACCGTTGCACGGTGACCAGGATGCAGTTTCCCGGCGGCCGCAACTACTTCACCGGCAACCGTTGCGAAAGCCGTTTCAGCAACAGTGGCCGCAGCCGCCGGGCAGGGGAGAACCTCTTTGCAACGCGGCTGAAACTCCTCTTCGATCGACCGCTCGCTCCTGCGGGTGAGCCGATCCTCACCTTCGGCATCCCGCGGGCTCTCAACATGTACGAGAATTTCCCCTTCTGGAGCGCTTTGCTGACGGCCTGCGGATTTCGGGTGGTCCTCTCGGCGCCTTCCGGGACGGAACTTTTCGAAAGAGGAGTCGCCACGGTCATGTCCGACAGCCTCTGCTTCCCGGGGCAGCTGGTCCACGGCCACATCATGGATCTGTTGGACAAGGGGGTGGACCGGATCTTCTATCCCCTGGTGGTCTTCGAAGGGAAAGAAGACCCCGGCAGCCACAACAGCTTCAACTGCCCAATTGTCACCGGCTATCCCGACGTCGTCCGGAGCGCCCTCGACCCGGAAGGACGGCATGGCATTCCGATCGACCGTCCCGTGGTCAGTTTCCGGGACACCGGGCTTCTCAAAAAACAGCTCGGCCACTTTCTGAAACCCTTCGGAATCGGCCGGCGGCAGGTCGAGCGGGCCGTGGAGAAGGGGCTTGCGGCGCAGCGGGAGGTACGGGCCGAATTACAGCGCCGGGCCCTGGTGCTGATGGAGAAGGCGGAAAGAGAAAAGGGGTTCCTCTGCGTCGTGGCCGGTCGTCCCTATCATTGCGACCCCTTGATCAACCACGGGCTTCCGGAGCTCCTGGCCGGCTTTGGCGTGGACGTCATTCCCGAGAGCGCCGTGCTGCTCGCTGCCGATCAGGGGTTGAAGGGCAGCGAGATCCTGACGCAGTGGGCCTACACCAACCGGATCCTTTCGGTGGCGAAAGTGGCGGCCCATACGCCGCACCTCGAGCTGCTACAGATCACCTCCTTCGGCTGCGGCCTCGATGCGATCTCCGCCGATGAGGTGCGGGAAATCATGCGGCAGGGCGGAAAAATCCACACCCTGATCAAGATGGATGAGATCATGAACCTCGGGGCGGTGCGGATCCGCCTGCGTTCCATGCTCGATGCGATCGGGGAGCGCAAAGGACGCGCCCTGCCGAAGAAAACGGACAATCCGGAGGCCCGGCCGGGCGGCGGAGGCAAGAGCGAGCGAACGGTCCTGGTACCCTGGCTTTCACCTCTCTACTCGCCCTTTATCCCCTCGGTCTTTGCCTCTTTCGGCTGCTCCGTGGAGCTGCTGGCGCCCCAGGACCGCTCCTCCGTCGAAGTGGGACTGAAGTACGTCAACAACGACATGTGCTATCCGGCGGTCATCGTCATCGGCGATATCATCAAGGCCCTCCGGTCGGGGAAGTACGACCCGGCGAGGACCACCGTTCTTTTGACCCAGACCTTCGGGCAGTGCCGGGCTTCCAACTATCTGCCCCTCGCCCGCAAAGCCCTGGCGGCGGCCGGATTTCCCGGCGTTCCCATCCATTCGCTCTCCGCCGAGGAACCGCTCGTCGCTTCGGGTCTCGCCATCGACCAGCGGCGGCTCGTCAAGCGGCTGGCCCTGGGACTTATCTTCAGCGATGCCCTCGCGCGGATGGTCCTGGCGACGGCGCCCCACGAAATTTGCCCCGGAGAGGCGATGGCCTTGCAACGCAGGTACATGGCCGAGTTGGGGAGGCTGGTCGGGAAGGGGGAATTCAAGCCGCTCCTGAAGCTGCTTCAGGAGGCTGTCGCGGCGTTCAACGCGCTGCCGGTGGATGAGGCGGAAGTGCCGGTCGTCGGCGTTCTCGGCGAGATCTTCATCAAGTACAACGCCTTTTCCAACAACGATATCGTGGAATGGCTCATCGGCCAGGGGGTGGAGGTCGTCGTTCCGCCGTTGCTGAGCTTCTTCGAACAGCGTTTCGTGAATGAGGAATTCGACCAGAAGGCCTATCTGAAACGTTCCTGGCGGGACCTGGTCATGAACCGGCTCCTGGACCGCTATGTCCGGTTCTACCTGGCCCGGGTGGAGCGGGTCCTTGCGGGGTTCCGCTACCACCGCAAAAATCGGGACCTCAGTGAACTGGCGCTGGAAACGAGCCAGGCGGCGAGTCTTGCCAACCAGGCGGGAGAAGGGTGGCTTCTGCCCGCCGAGATGATTGCGATGCTCAAGGACGGCGTCCGAAACATCATCTGTTTGCAGCCTTTCGGCTGTCTCGCGAACCAAGTCATCGGCAAGGGGATCGAAAAAAAGCTGAAATCCCTTTACCACCAGTTGAACCTCCTGTTTCTGGACATGGATCCCGGAAGCAGCGAAGTCAATATCCTCAACCGTCTCCACTTCATGGTCGTTTCCGCCCGGGAAGAGGCGCTGCGGACCGGACCGCAGTAGAGAGTTTCCGGCAGCCACCGGGATGGAAAGTGAACAGGGCTTCTCGCCCTTTGTCGAATCGATCGGCATCGGGACCGCCCGTTTGGCGAGGCTTCGGTGGAGACCGACCGTGATCGCCATGGTGAAAAACGGGAAAATGTGTTAGGGTCCGGAAAATATTTTCATCTAAAGGACGGTCATTGTCTTTGGGAAAGAAAGTCGGCATTGCTTTGGGCAGCGGTTCCGCCCGGGGGTGGTCTCATATCGGCGTCATGCGCAGCCTTCAGGAAGCGGGGATCCCCATCGATTATGCTTGCGGATGCTCCATCGGCGCGCTCGTCGCCGGGTCGGTCGCGGCGGGCTTTCTCGATCCGCTGGACCGCTGGGTCCGCAAGCTTTCCTGGTCCCATATCATCGGGTTCATGGACGTGATCATTCCCCGTTCGGGACTGGTGGAGGGGGAGCGGATTACCGCCTATCTGAGGGAAAGCCTTGCCGATCCGAAGATCGAGGATCTGGCGATCCCCTTTGTCGCCGTGGCGACGGACCTCAAGACGGGCAAGGAAGTTTGGATCCGCGAGGGATCGCTCATCGACGCCGTCCGAGCGAGCATCTCGCTTCCCGGCATCTTCACTCCCTGCGGCCGCAACGGTCAGTGGCTGGTGGACGGAGGCCTGGTCAATCCGGTGCCCGTCTCGCCCTGCCGTGCCATGGGCGCCGATATCGTCATCGCCGTCAATCTCAATTCGGACATTATGGGCAAAGGACGGGTGCGGCGGATGGTCGATCCGCCCAAAGACAGCGACCGGAGCGCCGTTTCGCCGTCGGCCCAGGGCCGTTGGGCGGCTTTTCTCAAGAAGACGTCCCAGGAGGGCAATCTCACCTTTTTTCGGCAACTCTTCCAGGACCAGCCGGGGCGAGGTCCGTCGCTTTTCGACGTGGTGGCCACCTCCGTCAAGGTGATGCAAGACGCCATCACCCGCCAACGGCTGCTCGCCGAGCCGCCGGATATTCTCGTTCGTCCGAAGCTGGCCCATATCGGTCTGATGGAGTTCAACCGGGCGGAAGAGGCCATTGAAGAGGGGAAGCGCGCCATGGACCTGCAACTGCCGATGCTCAGGGACTTGCTCGATTGATCGTGGGCGCCGATCGTGAACAGCGGCACCGGCATGGGGTGCGGTAAAATAAAGAATTGCCTGGATTGCAAATGAATCGGATCATTCAGCCGCAGGCGAATGAAGCAGGAGAGACCATGAGAAAAAAGTTTTTTCTACTGGCAGTAGGAGGGTTTGCACTAGCTTTGCTGGCGGCCCCGAATTCCCTTTTTGCCGCAGAGTATTCCCTTGCCGAGCTTTACAAACTGGCCCTAGCCCGTTCGGAAGTGCTCAAGGTCGCGGAGGAAAATCTCGTGATCGCCGGGATTGGAAAAGAGAAGGCCGTCTCTTACCTGCTGCCCCGAATGACGGCCACCGCCGGTGTGACCCACTATTCGGAGAAGAAGCTGGGCGCCACGAACAACATCATTCAACCGGAGTCTTCAGCGGCGTGGGGCGTCCGGCTGGACGAGACGGTCTCCCTGAGCGGTCGCGAACTGACTGCCCTGGGGATTTCCCGGCAGGCGGTCACGAAAAGCCGCTATGACGTGACCGCCATCCGGGAGGACTACCTCCTCCGCTTTGTCGCCGCGGCTTACTATAACGTGCTCATGGCCAGGAAAGTCCTGGCGATTGCCGATGCCAATCTGGAGCGGCTCAGCAAATACCGCGAGGCGACTGAAAAAAGACTCCGGATCGGCGAGGTGACCAAGACCGCTCTTCTGCGCGCCGAGGGGGAACTGTCCGGGGCGAGGTCGGACCGGCTTCAGGCCCAAAACGCTCTGGACCTGGCCTTGGCGGTCCTGGCGAGGAACGTCGGCATCAAGGATGCCTTTTCTCTTAGGGAAGACGAGGACGCGGTGGCGGGTGAAATCCCGGCGCTGGAGGCGTTCCGGGAGAAGGCCTTCGCGACCCGGGCGGACCTCAAAAGCCTGGAGGTCCAGAAACAGATCGTCGCGGACCAGGTCAAGATTGCCGAGGGGGCCTTCTGGCCCACCCTGTCCCTGTCGGCGGTTTATTCGGGAGCCGATCAGAATCCGGCCTCGACGAATCTCAACCGGGAGAGCATCTACGGCGGCGCGGCCCTGAATTTTCCCTTCTTCGAGGGCGGGCTCCGAAAAGCGGAACTCGCCGAAGCAAAAGCCCGCGAACGTCAGGCGGCGCTTTTCTACGAGGATTTGAAGAAGGGGATCGGCATCGAGGTGCAAAGCGCCTACCTGGATTTGCTCACCCAAAAGGGGATACTCCAGTTCTTGGCCGATCAACTCTCCTTCGCCCGTGAGAACTACCAGGCCGTCACCCGGCAGTTCGATTTCGGTCTGTCGAATTCCCTGGATGTGCTGGATGCCAATACGCTCCTGGTTTCGGCGGAGACCAAGGCGGTATCGGCCCTTTACAATTACCGGCTTGCCTCGCTGAGGATGAGAAAAGCGATCGGAATGCTGCTGCACGATGAATCATGATCGACGGAAGAGGAAGCAAACAAAAAAGATCCCCAGATGGACGGGAAAAACGATTTTCTAAGGAGCGATGCATGTTGGGACGAACGTCGTCTTTAACCGGAGAAAGCGGAACGGCTCAGCGCGGGGTCAGGGCCGGTGCAGTGATCATGACGATGCTTCTGTGCGCCGTCGTGTCAGTCGGTGTCGGGTGCAAGAAACAGGAGCCGAAGGCGCAGAAGGAACGGGCCGTCAATGTCCGGGTCTGGCCGGCGGAGGAACGCCCGCTTCGCCCCTTTGTGGAGTCGATCGGGACCCTCAACCCTTACGATACCGTCAACGTCAGCTCCGAACTGGACGGCATCCTCAAGACGATCCATGTCGACGAAGGCTCTGTCGTGACCAAGGGGCAAACCATTGCCGAGATCAAGGAAAAGGATTACCAACTCGCCGTCGAACAGACCTCTGCCGTGTTGAGACAGGCGGAGGCGGCCTTGGCCAACGCCAAACAGGAGCATCAGCGAAAAGAGGCCCTCTATAAGGAAGAGCTGGTCACGAAGCAGCAGTTTGACGATATCGTCGCCCGGCTTGCCGTGGTCCGGGGAGATGTGGAGCGGGCCGTTGCGGGACGGGATCTGGCGATTGAAAAATTGGCCAAGACGAAGATCGACGCCCCCATGGCCGGCAGCGTCAAGGAGAAGAAGGTCACTGCCGGAGACTATCTCCGCAACGGCACGTCGCTCGTTACGATTATCCGCACCGATCTTCTCAAACTTTCCTTCAGTGTATCCGAAAAAGAAGTGGGAGGCCTCCGGACGGGCCAGGATGTTTCCTTCACCGTCGACGCCTTCCCGGGACGTGAGTTTCGCGGCCAGGTAAAGACCCTCTACCCCAGCCTGGAAGAAAAAACCCGCACCCTTCAGGTCGAGGCGGTGGTGGCGAATACGGATCGGGTTCTCAAACCGGGACTTTTCGCCCGCGTCACGCTCTATACGGGGCCGCCGCGCAATACCGTGGTTGCTCCGATCACCGCACTCCTCTATGACAGTTCGAACATCAAGCTCTTCGTCGTCGAGGGGGGCAAGGCCCGGGAGAGGAGCGTGAAGCTCGGGCGGAAGTATGGGGAGTTCGTGGAGATCACCGAGGGACTCCGGGAGAAGGAAACCGTCGTGACCGTCGGGCAGAACAATCTGATGGAAGGGGTGACGGTCCATGTGGCTCGCTGATACATCGGTCAAAAGGCCGGTCTTTGCCACCATGGTCATCATGGCCCTGGTGGTTTTGGGCGCCGTGAGTTATCCCGAGATCGGCGTTGATCTTTTTCCCAAGGTCGACTTTCCCATCGTGACCGTCTCCACCCATCTCAAGGGGGCAAGTCCCGAGGTCATCGACGTCGACATCACCGACAAGATCGAAGGGGCCGTCAACACCATCAACGGCGTCAAGTCCATCACCTCCAGCAGCACGGAAAGCGACTCCCGTGTCACCGTCGAGTTTGTCCTCGACAGGGATATCGATCAGGCCGTTCAGGATGTCCGGGAAAAGGTCGCCCTGATCCGGGGACGGCTTCCCCAGGACATCGACGAGCCCCGGATCGCGAAAGTCGATCCCGACGCATCGGCGGTGATGTGGCTGAACCTTTCGGGGCAGAAGTCGGTCCGGGAGCTCTCGCTCTACGTCGACGAGGTCCTCAAGGAGCAGCTTCAGCGGATCAGCGGCGTCGGCGACATCCAGACCGGCGGCCTTCAGCTTCGCCAGATCCGCGTCTGGATCGACGCCGAGAAACTCCGGGCCTACGGCCTTGCTCCAGGCGACGTGGCCGCCGCCCTGAAACGGCAGAACGTCGAACTGCCCGGAGGGCGGATCGAAAGCAAGACCAAGGAGTATACGATCAAAGTCAAGGGCGAATTCGTCAACGTCGCCGAACTCAACGACGCGGTGCTCATCTACGACAAGGGTGTTCCCGTCCGTCTCCGGGACATCGGGAGGGCCGAGGACGGCATGGAGGAACGGCGCTCCATCGTCCGTTTCAACGGGATTCCCGCCGTGGGCCTCGGAGTCCAGAAGCAGTCGGGAACGAACACCGTCGCCGTCACCAATGCCGTCAAGGCGGAGATCGAAAAGATCAACCAGACCCTTCCGCCGGGGATGAAGCTCAACATCGCCATCGACCAGTCGATTTTCATCAAGCGGTCCATCGACGAGGTCCAGAAGCACCTCATCCTCGGGGGGCTCTTCGCGGTCATCGCCGTCTTTCTCTTTCTCGGCAACGTCCGGACGACGCTGATCAGCGCCGTGGCCCTGCCCATCTCCATCATCGCCACCTTCGCCCTGATCCGCGCCTTCGGTTTTTCCTTCAACAATATGACCATGCTGGCGCTGACCCTTTCGGTAGGTCTGCTCATCGACGACGCGATCATCGTCATCGAGAACATCTACCGGCATGTCGAGGAAGGAATGGCGCCCCGCGAGGCGGCGACCTTCGCCACCTCCGAGATCGGCCTGGCCGTCATGGCGACCACCTTCGCCATCGTCGCCATCTTCATGCCCGTCGCCTTCATGAAAGGGATGATCGGGCGGTTCTTCCTCCAGTTCGCCCTGACCGTGGTCTTTTCGGTCCTCGTTTCACTGCTGGTCTCATTGACCCTGACGCCGATGCTGGCCTCGATCTTTCTGAGGCGAGCGGTCCTCAAGAAGTCCGCCGCCGCCGATGGAACCGCGGCCGTTGTCTCCCGCCATCCTTTGGCCGAGGGATTCAAAAAAGGGTATAAGAAGCTGGAGGGCGGCTACCGGAGGGTGCTGGCCTTTTCGCTCGACCACCGGGCGATGATGCTCCTCGGGGCGGCGATCCTCTTTGCCGGCAGCCTCTACATGACGAAGTTCATGGGCAAGGAGCTGACCCCCCCGGAGGACCAGGGGCAGTTCATCGTCCGCCTGGAGGCGCCCATCGACTATTCGCTGGCCAAATCGGAGGAGCTCTTCCGGCCGGCGGAGAAGATCGTCCGGGAGATGCCCGAAGTCCAGGCGGTCTACTACGTCCTCGGTTCCGGCGGTTCCGTCAACCGGGGGCAGATGATGACGCGCCTGATTCCGAAGGGCGAGCGGAAGAAGACCCAGATGGACCTCAAAAGAGAGATCCGGCAGAAGCTCAGCAGGATTCCCGGGCTCAAGGTGTCGGCAGAGGATTTCTCCACGATCGGCGGCGGTCAGCGTCAGGTGCCGATCCAGTACAGCATCCGCGGGGCCGATCTGAACGCCATCCAGACCTACGCCAAACAGATCGCCGGCGAGTTTGCCAAGAAGCCCGGCGTCGTCGACGTGGACACCTCCCTCGAGATGGGCAAGCCCGAGATCAAGGTGTTCATCGACCGGGACAAGGCCGCCGACCTGGGGGTGGACATCTCGACCATTGCCGAGGCGATCAACCTGCTCGTCAGCGGCGAGACGGAGGTGACGAAGTACAAGGATGAGAGCCGGGGAAAGCGCTATGATGTGCGGATCCGTCTCAATCCCGAGGAACGGCGTAACCCCGACGATCTCAAGCGGCTCTATGTCCGTTCGAAGGACGGGCGGCTCGTCGAACTGGGGAATCTCATCCAGGTCCGGGAAGGGGGCGGGCCGAGCGTCATCAACCGTGTCGATCGGCAAAGGGCGATCACCCTGTTTGCCAGCCTTGAGGGAATCCCCCTCGGGGAGGCCGTGGAGGCGCTCAACGGGATCTCGGCGAGGATACTGCCGGCCGACTACCTGCCGAAGTACCGCGGGTCGGCCGATACGATGAAGGAATCCTTCGGCTATCTGCTGTTCGCGATCCTCCTCGGCGTGATCATGGCCTACATGGTCCTGGCCGCGCAGTTCGAGAGCTTCGTCCATCCCTTCACGGTCCTCCTGGCGATGCCGCTTTCCTTTATCGGGGCCTTCGGGGCGCTCATGCTGACGGGGAACACCCTCAGTATTTTCAGCTTCATCGGCCTTATTTTGCTCATGGGATTGGTCAAGAAAAACTCGATCCTCCTCGTGGATTACACCAATGTCTTGCGGGCGCGCGGCATTCCCCGGCGGGAGGCGATCCTACAGGCCGGTCCGGTCCGGCTCCGGCCGATCCTGATGACGACCTTTGCCATGGTCTTCGGGATGCTCCCGGTGGCCTTCGGCATGGGGGAGGGGGCGGAAACCCGCGCCCCCATGGGGATCGCAGTCATCGGCGGGCTGCTGACCTCGCTGTTTTTGACCCTCGTCGTCGTCCCGGCGGCCTATGATCTGTTCGACGAATGGCAGAACTTTTTCCTGCGGCGTCGCGGGAAAGGGAAGACCGGCAGAAAGACGGAAAAGGACGGCTGAAGGATCGGCCGTCGCGCCCCAGGGAATGGCGTATCCGTCCGAGAGCGTGTCCTCCGCGGCTTGCCGCGGAGGCTTCAACGGGGAGGGAAAAGGCCATGAAGATGTTTCTCATCATCTACTGTGAAGCGGCGGACGAGGCTGTGATCGCGGCCATCAAGGAGATCGGGGTCCACGGTTATACCAAGATGGTGGAGGCCCGGGGGGAGGGGACCGAAACGGAACCGAAGCTGGGAACCCACTGCTGGCCGGGGAAAAACAACATCCTCATGATGGCCGTGCCCGACGGAGAGGTTCCCCGGATCAGAGAGCGGGTTCGTTTGCTGCGCGAAGAGCATCCCCGCGCCGGCGTCCGGAGTTTTCTGATGCCCATGGATGAGGAGACCTAGCCGGCTGTTGAAAAACGTGCATCTGCGGCATATGAAAAAGCGCCGTCCTGGCGCCCCCTAGGGAGAAGACAAAATGGCGAAAGGACAAATCACGAGGCGGCAGAAGGACCTTTCCCGGGTTCTGCGGGATAAAAAAAAGATCCCTCCGCCGGAGAAGCTCGTTAAAGAAAGAAAGGGCGACAGGAAGTGACCGAAAGCGCGGAGGGGAATGGTTGGTCGGACCGCGATCGGGTCCGGATTGCGGCGGAGGGTCTGTCGGTCGCTGAAGCGGACCGGCAGATGGCGTTGTTCCGGCAGGGGCTCTCACCGGTCCGCTTGAATCGGGCCTGCCGGGTAGGAGACGGCATCGTCGTTCTTGCAGAAAAGGAAAGGCCGGAGCTTCTCCGTCTCTATGACGAGGCGGTCCGTACGCGCCGCTTGATGAAATTCGTTCCCGCCTCCGGAGGGGCAACCCGGATGTTCCAGGAATGGTACCGCCTCCTGGCCGGAGAGGAATCTACGGGCGAGTCACGGGCGCGATTTTGGGGAGAATTGCCGCAATACCCCTTCTTTCCCGATCTGAAGGCGGCATTGGGCGCCCAAGGGATGGATCTGGAAAACCTGCTCAGGGCGGACAATGTCGAGGCCGCTTTGGAAGGAATATTGACAGACAGAGGCCTGGGCTATGGGCTCCTGCCGAAAGCGCTGCTGAAATTCCACGCCTATCCCGAGGGGGCACGAACCGCCCTGGAAGAGCACCTGGTCGAGGCCGCCCTCTACGCACGGGATGGCCAGGACATCTCCCGGCTCCATTTCACCCTTTCGCCGGAGCACGAAAAGCCCGTCCGGGAGCTCCTTGCCTCCGTGACGGAGTCCTATGAAGCGCGCTGGGACACCGCTTTCGATATCGGTCTTTCCATGCAGGACCGGGCGACGAACACCCTCGCTGCGGACCCCGCTTGCCGGCCCTTTCGGGATGCCGAGGGCGGGTTGGTATTTCGTCCCGGCGGCCACGGCGCGTTGCTGGCGAACCTGAACGCTCTGGAGGCGGATATCGTCTTCGTGAAAAATATCGACAACTGCGCTCCCGACCGTCTCAAAGCGGAGACGGTCGTCTGGAAGCGGTTGCTGGCGGCCTATCTGTGGACTCTCCAGGAAGAGAGCTTCGCCGCTCTGCGGCTGCTGGACGGGGATGACGGCACGGAGGACGATTTGCAGCGCATCGCGGCTTTCGCCAGGGGAAAGCTGAATGCGGCCTTGCCCGCCTGCTTCGGGGAGCTTTCCCCTGCCCAAAGGCGGCGTTCCCTTTTTGAGAAGCTCAACCGGCCCTTGCGGGTCTGCGGGATGGTCAAAAACGATGGAGAGCCGGGCGGAGGGCCCTTCTGGGTCGACGGCCGGGAGGAACAGGACGGTCCTACCCTCCAGATTGTCGAGGCCTTCCAGGTAGACTGGGATTCGCCTTCCCAAAAGGGGATCTGGGCTTCCTCCACCCACTTCAACCCCGTCGATCTCGTCTGCGGTATCCGTAATTTCCGGGGAGAGCCCTTCGCGCTCGGGACCTTCGTCGATCCCCAAACCGCTTCCCTCGCCCGCAAGTCGGACAAGGGGCGCCCTCTCTTGGCGCTCGAACGGCCGGGTCTCTGGAATGGTTCGATGGCCTTTTGGAACACCGTATTTGTCGAGGTGCCGCTTTCGACCTTCAATCCGGTGAAGAATGTGACCGATCTTTTGCGTCCGCAGCATCTGCCCGACTGAACCCTTTCGACCAGCCTCCAAAGCAAGGTGTTTTTCAACGCCCTGTTAGAGGATCAGGCGCGCCGCCTCTTCCGGCGTTGCCGGCGCAATGGGAAAGGAAGTCGTTTTTCCCCGGTGCAGACACTGGGCGACGACCTCCCGCTCCCGTCCGGCATCGCTGTAGCGACCGCAGAGCGCCGCGGCCAGCGCCCGGGTCGTCTCGTCACCCCCACTGGGGATCAGCGCAACGGGTCCCGGGACCCGGGCGATCCGGATGATTGCATCGTCCGAATCCGCCAACCCTTCGATCGTGGCGTTGTCCGGTGCGTTTCTGCCGATCACGACCTTGGTGGCGGCATCGAGACGGAAATGCCTGCCCACCTTCAAAAGTTCGATGTCCCTGATCCGATAAGCCGGATGATGGGCGAAGAGGTCCCGCAGGCGGCCGCTGAAGATCGGGTCGGTGAGAAGGCAGCCGCCGGCCGGGGCGGGGTAGGAGGTGATGCCGAAGCGGGCGGCCATCTCCATCTGTTCTTTTCTGCCTCGTCCCGAGATGGCGCACAGCCGGCTGCGGTCGACTTTTCCTTCCCGTTCCGGCTCTGTCTCCGGCAGGAGTCGGGCGCTCAGGGGGCGCAGTATCCGGTCCGGATAGCCGGCGTTCTTGGCCACGACCAAAAGGGACTGTTTGCCTTGGGACATGGGGCGTTGCCCCATGACCTCTCCGGTGAAGACGAAATCGGCCCCCGCTTCATCCATGAGCTGCCCGGCGATCTTGAGCATCAGCGTATGGCAGTCGATGCAGGGATTCATGTTTTTCCCATAGCCGTAACGCGGTGCGTGGAGCATCGCCAGGTGCTCCGTCGTAATCTCCCGGACGATCAAGGGGAGGCCGATCCGCTTGGCCGTCATCTTGGCCTTGGCGGCGCTGAAAAAAGGGGTTTCAAAGGTGACGGCCGTCACCTCGATCCCCTGTTCCCGAAGCACACAGGAGGCCAGGATGCTGTCCAGCCCTCCCGAAAACAATCCGATTCCCTTTACTTTCACGGACAAGAACTCCTTATTCCCGACGTCGATAGGGAAGGGCCGGGAAGGAAGCTTCCCGGCCCTTCCCGTCTTCAGTACTTGATGATCGTTCCCGCGTGGCGGCCGCGCAATAGCGACAGGAGGTCGGCGGACATGTCAAAATCGATCAGATAGAGCGGTTCGCCGCCGACCGTCGTCCGCAGGGCGGAAAAGGCGGTGGTGAACCGCAGGCGGCCGCTCTCTTCCGGAATCCGGAAGGAGAAATGTCCTGACGTGCAGGGGAGGTTCATCCCCTGTAGGACCCGTTCGATCAGAGGTCGGCCCGATTCGCTCGTCCCGATGAGGATCAGTTCCGTGCCGCTCTCTTTGAGGGTGCGGATGAACTGGTCGGGTATCCGCTTGCTGTAGACGATGAATCGTTTTTCCCCCTTCTGGATAAGCAGGTCGGCCGTGACGGAAAGATTGAACCCGTCGCGCGTCTGGTCGAAAACGGCGACTTCGCTGCCGGAAACCGTCGTCTCGCCGACCGCTTTGAGAAGCTGTTCCGCCAAGGCGCTCCCTTTGAGTCCCCGCAGATCGGTCGGAGGCATGACGGGTGCGGTGGATGCCGAAGGCGGTGGCGGGTCGATTGCCCGGCCGTTGGCGATCTCCATGACGACGAGACCGCTCTTTTCCAGGACCGTCCTGGCTTCTGCGGGAAGGGGCTTTTCCTCCGGCCCCAGCAGAAAGAGCCCCTGACGGTAGGGGATGCCTGAGGATTTTTTTTCAGCAATGACCCAGTCGGGATAGGCCAGAATCTCCTGTTTGGGGGTCACTGCCAGCGGCCTTTCGAGCTTGAACATCTGATAGTTTCGGGAACGGGAGATGATGCCCTGTAGGCCGGTCAGGGTGTCGCGGAGCTCCTCGGCCGGCAGGAAGGCATAGTTTGGCCAGGACTGCCGAATCATCCCCTTGAGCGGTGCGGACAAACGGTTTCCGAAATCGAGCAGCAGGGTCGTTCCGTCAGGAAGTTCGATGACCGGGATCAGGGTGCAGTCGATCGTGATCTGGGCGTTTTCCTGTAGGGGAATGAAATAACTGCCCATGGTGGTAAGGGATCCCTTCATCCGGCCGATCACCGGTCCGATGAAGCCCAGCAGAGTCTCGGCATTCGGCGGCAAATTGAGCGAAGACTCGGTCAGCGCCGTCTCCGGAGGAGGCGCGGGCGCCGGAGGAACGGCGGGAGGGGGCGGCGTAGCGGGCGGCGCTTCCAAAGGCTGAGCAATCTGAACGGGCTGAACGTTTTCCCGGGGCAGACGAAGCACCTGACCGGCCTGAAGGCGGTTCGGGTTTTCGATTTCGGGATTCAGCTGGCGCAAGAGCCGGTAGGTCTTCAGGACATCCTCGGTCGGGGTGTTCAATTCAGCGATGATGATCCGGCTGATGCTGTCGCCCTCTTTGACGCTGTAGGTCGGAGGGGGAGTCTTTTCCTCCGCAGCCCGCTCCAAAGAGAACAGGGATTCCCGGGTGGGTAGAACGATCCGCTGTCCGGGCTGGATCCGGTTCAGGTCGCGAATCCGCGGGTTCAACTTCCTGATGAGGTCGTAAGGAACCGGTGCTTCACCCAACTGGGCTCGAAAGATGCCCGTGATCCACTCCCCTTTTTTTACGACATACTCGCGTGTTTTCTTGATTCCCGCCGTCTTTTGAAAAACAAGGCGGGCGGTGTCTTCACGGGCGCCGGACGGGGCGGGCTCCCGCGCCGAAAGAGGGGAACACCACGGAACCGACAGGAGAAGAAGGGCAAGGAAAAGACCTGCGGCCGTCCGCCCGCGTCGGCCGGCCCCTTTTACGCAGGATGTCCCGTCGTCTATGGATGCACTCCGGCGCAGAAGGTCACGGTGCCCGATTGGGATGTCCAGATCCATGGGAATCATGGGTTACGTCTCCTGGCGGCTTCTCCTGATCGGAGTTGGCCGCTGCTTTATCCCCACCTTGCCGGCAGGTACGGTTAAAAAAGCCGCCATTTTGCGAAGCAGATCGGCGTCCACCGTATTTTCCAACCAACGGATGATGAAGCTTGTACGTCAAAGACCAAAAAATGTCCAGCAGGGAACGATGGATAATTTAAAAGGAAAACTCAATATTCAGGGTTGCAAGATGCGGTTTAAGTGATATATAGTCGCCACCGGTCGAGGATGGGCCACAGAAGACGGACGTCGCAAGGAGGGGATATGGCGGAAAAGGACCAGCAAGCGTCGATGATCAAAGAGATCCAGATCCGGTTCGACCGCAAGGTAAAGGAAAACGAGATCAGCCTCCTGGAATACTGGAAGGAGCAGCTCGACCGGGTGACGGCCATGAAGCCCGAAGGGGTGGCCGCGCTTCAATCGCAGGTGACGAAGATCGCCGAGATGATGGCCAATCGCATCCGGATGTTGAAAAGGGACCAATGACCAATGATGATGGGACAACGGACCCAGGAGCCGTCCTGGGTGAACCCGGCTTCCGTGGCGGCACTGACAAAGGATAATTGATAATCGAAAAGATGCGCGAAATAGCTGATTTTTTATTCGAGTGCGGGATGCTGAAAAAAACACCCCGGAGCGGTTTTCAGTTTCTCGGTTCCGGCCGTGAATCGGTGGCCGAACATGTCTTGCAGACCCTTTACATCGGTTATGCCCTGTGCAAGCTGGAGCCCGGTCTGGACGAAGGCAAGGTCCTGAGGCTCTGTCTGTTCCACGATCTGCCCGAGGCCCGCACGGGCGATATGAACTACATGAACAAGAAGTATGTGACCGTCGATGAGAAAAAAGCCATCCGGGAGATGGCCGAACCGCTCTTCTTCGGCGGCGAAATCGAGGCGGAGTTGGAGGAATTCAACGGCAGACAAACCAGGGAGGCCCTGCTGGCCCGCGACGCCGATCAGTTGTCGCTCATCTTGCAGCTGAAGGAGTGCAGCGATCTGGGGAACAAATACGGGCAGGAATGGATCCGCTTCGCCCTGCGCCGTCTCGCGACGGACAACGGCCGGAAACTGGCCGAGTCCATCCTGGAGACGGACTCCTCCAACTGGTGGTTCAAGGACAAGAGCGATTGGTGGGTCAGCTGCAAGAACGGCGATGACGGAGAGGCGGCGAAGTGAAATGGGGAAAAGAGAGCTGAAAACCTTTCTGGCCTTTGTTCTCCTGAGCTTCGTTCTTGCCGCCTGCGCCAATAACGTCAGGCTTCAGGAGCAGGCGGGCAGCCATCTCAATGTGGGCCAAGCCTACCTCGGCTCGGGGCAGTACAACGGCGCCCTGAAGGAGTTCCTGGAAGCGGAGAAACTGACGCCCGAAGACCCGAAGGTGCATTACATGCTCGGCATCGCCTATCGCGGCAAGGGATTGGATGACTTGGCGATCAGGGCATTCAGGAAGTCCCTGGCCCTCGATCCGGACGATTCGGAGGTGCACAACTTCCTGGGGGCCATCTACCTGGACCAGGGGCGGTGGGACGACGCGATCGCTTCATTCAACAGGGCGCTGGGCAATATTCTCTATGACACCCCGGCGAATTCCCTCTACAATCTGGGACGCGCCTACTACGAAAAAGGACAGTATGACGCGGCTCTGAAATATTACCGGGACGCCATAACCAGAGAACCGAACTCCGTTTTGCTGCCTCAGATCGAAAAAAACCTGGGCATGACCTGGTTCGCCAAGGGGGATACGGAACAGGCCGTCCGCCATTTTCGGAAATCCCTGGAACTGGCGCCTGCCTTTGTCGAGCCCCATTACTGGCTCGGTCTGTGCTATCGAAAGCAGAATCGGCCGGGTGATGCCGTCGAATCCCTGCAAAAGGTCGTTAAGGCGGCGCCGGAGTCGGAACTCGCCCGGAAGGCCAAAGAACAACTCAAAACCCTCCTTCCCTGAAATCGGGAGGCGGGTCATTTCCTCTATGCCGGCGCCGCCTGGGCGCGCGGTTCTCTGCTTGACACTGCCGGGAAAATACCCTACATTGCCGCAGCTCTCAAGCGGGAAGGATTTTAGTGATGGGTACAAGAAAACAGAAGCGGACCGATCAGGTCAAACACAAAAAGACGCGCAAGAAGCGGCGACTGCTGCTCTTGGCCACCATTGTCGTGGTATGCGTCGTCTTTTTGGCTATTTTTTTCATCACCTTGTTCGATTACCTCTATCCGCCGGCGGCCGGCAGGAAGGCAACGGCCCAAAAGAGGGAACGTCAGGAGGTGACCCTCTTTTTCTCCGATGCCAATGAACGCTTCTTGGTTCCCGAGAAGCGGTTCGTCCCCAAGGAGAAGGAGCCGGAGGCGCAGGCGCAGGAAATCGTCAAGGCCCTTCTCGTCGGTTCCAAAACGGGACTGGTCAACACCTTTCCCGACAAGGGAGAACTACAGGACGTGAAACTGGAGGGCGAGGGGACGGCGCTGGTCAATTTCCGGGAGAGCCTGGTGGTGAATCACCCCGGGGGAAGCACTGCCGAAATGGCCACCGTGTATTCATTGACCAACACCCTGACGACCAACCTTCCGACGATCAAGCGGGTGAAGATCCTGATTGACGGCAAGGAGCGACAGTCGCTCAAAGGACACATCGGACTCCGGCAGCCCTTCACCATGAATCGGGAACTGATCGCGCCGGCCGCGCCGCCCAAGGAGGGATGACGGGAGCGATCCCGCACGAATCTTTATGGCCTCCAAATCGAAGCTCTCACGGATCAGAAATATCGGGATCATCGCCCATATCGATGCCGGCAAGACCACCGTTTCGGAACGGATCCTCTTTTATACCGGCGTCTCCTACAAGATGGGGGAAGTCCATGACGGCGAGGCCGTGATGGATTGGATGCCCCAGGAGCAGGAACGGGGGATCACGATTACCTCCGCCGTGACGACCTGCACCTGGCAGAATCATGAAATTCACATCATCGACACCCCCGGGCATGTCGATTTTACCATGGAGGTGGAACGCAGCCTCCGGGTCCTCGATGGCGCGGTCGTCGTTTTCGACGCCGTCGCCGGGGTCGAGCCGCAGTCGGAGACGGTCTGGCATCAGGCCGACAAGTACGGCGTCCCCAAGGTGGCCTTTATCAACAAAATGGACCGCATCGGGGCGAACTTCGCCGTCGCCCTACAGATGATGAAGGAACGGTTCAACTCGCTGCCGTTGCCGATTCAGATTCCCTACGGCGAAGGGGAATCCTTCCGGGGAGTCGTCGACCTCATCGGGATGCAGCTGATCACCTGGGACGAGGCGAGCAAGGGGCTCTCCTATGCCTATGGTGACATCCCCGCCGAGGTCCTCCCGCAGGCGCTGGAGCAGCGGGACCAGCTGATCGCCCTATTGGCCGATACGGACGATGCGATTGCCGAGAAGTACCTGGACGGCTCAGAGGTGACCGCCGAGGAGCTCATCGCCGCCATCCGGAAAGCGACGATCTCCCTTTCGCTCGTGCCCGTCATGTGCGGCTCGGCGCTCCGCAACAAAGGCGTGCAGCCCGTGCTCGACGCGGTCGTCCAGTATCTGCCCTCGCCGGAAGAAAGTCCGGCCGTGACGGGGATCAATCCTGTGACCAGAATGGAGGAGAGTCGGGCGAACAGCGACCGGGAACCCCTGGCAGCGCTGGCCTTCAAGATCATGCAGGACGAGGGGCGGAAGCTGACCTATCTGCGGGTCTATTCGGGGAAGCTGCGCGCCGGCGACGACCTCTACAATGCCAGCCGCCGCAAGAAGGAGAAGATTTCCCGGCTTCTGAAGATGCATGCCAACAAGCGGGAGCGCGTGGAGCAGGCCTCGGCCGGGGACATCATCGCCGTGATGGGCCTCAAGGAGATTACCACCGGCGATACGATCTGCGATGAAGCCCATCCGATCATCCTCGAACCGATCGAATTTTATGAGCCGGTCATCAGTCTGGCCATCGAGGCCAAGACGCCGGCCGATCAGGAAAAGCTCGCCGGGGCCCTGAACAAGCTGATGGAAGAGGACCCCACCCTGAAGGTAAAGTACGATGACGAGACGGCCCAGACGGTCATTTCGGGCATGGGAGAACTCCACCTGGAGATCATTACCGACCGGCTCCTCCGGGAGTTCAACGCCCGGGTGAACGTGGGAAAACCGCGCGTCGTCCACCGGGAGACGATCCAGACGCGCGTCGAGAGCGAGGGGATCTTCGAGCGGGAACTGGGGGACAAGAAACATTACGGCCATGTGAAGCTGATTCTGGAGCCGCTGCCCCGCGGGGAAGGCGTCGTGATCGTCCGGCAGCTGAAAGAGGGGGAGACGCTTGCGGAGGACCTTTGGGCCGCGATGGAAGAGGGGATCCGGGAGGCGCTCATGAGCGGCGTCCTGGCGGGATACCCGGTCGTCGATATCCGGGTGGCCATCCTCGGAGGGGTGCAGAAGGAGGGGGAAGTGACACCGCTGGGCTGCAAGATTGCGGCCTCCACGGCCTTTCGGGATGGCTGCCTCAAGGCCGGTCCCGTCCTGCTCGAACCGATCGTCCTGGTCGATGTGATGACGCCGTCGGAATTCATGGGCGAGGTGATCGGCGACATCAATACCCGCCGGGGAGAGATCCAGGACATCACCCCCAAAGGGCTGGTCAGCGAGATCCGGGCGCGGGTGCCTCTCAAGGCGATGTTCGGCTATTCGACGGACCTGCGGTCGGCCACGCAGGGAAGGGCGGTTTTTTCGATGAAATTTTTTGCCTATGACAAAGCCTGATGTGAGTCAATCGCCAAACGCCCTTTCCCGGGTTTCCTCAGTCATGCGACTGGACCGGGAAAAATTACTGCAAAGCATCCTGCGCCTCAACTCCCTGCTGATCACCCACTCCAACATGGACGACATCCTGGTCAAGATCCTCGACGAGGTGGTGGACAACATCGGGTTCGACAAGGGGATCATCCGTCTCTTCGATGCCACGGGCCAGAATCTCGAAGCCAAGGCCGTAAAGAATTACACGATCGAAGAGCGAACGAATGCCTTTTCGGTGGCCCTGAACATCAATCAGCACGACTCGGTCGCCGTCAAGGTGGCCACCTCCGGGCAGCCGATTGCCATAGAAATGACGGCAACGGACCCGCGGATCGGGGCGACGGACCGGATGCTGACCCGGATCCATATCCGCGGCTCCTATTTCTGCGCCCCTTTGAAGATCGGCGAAGAGGTGATCGGCACGATTGCCGCCTGGTTCAAGGAGCAAACCAAGTTTTACCCCGAAGAGATCAACCTCTTTTTGACTTACGCCAATGCCCTCTCCATCATCATTCACAATTCCCGTCTCTTCGAGGCCAATGCCGAAAAAATCAGGCAGCTGACGATCCTCCAGGAGGCCGTTTCCGAGATGAATGCCAGCTATGCCCTGGACAACCATATCCTGGACATCCTGGTCAACAGCGCCCTGCGGATCGCCAAGTCGGACAAGGTGCTCGTTTACTTCATCGATATGGAAAGAAAACGGTATCTGCTGAACGAGCGGGGCAAGGTATCGATCAGCGATCGCGCGGTCTGTGAAGAGCGGATCGGCGGGACGATCGTTCAGGCGGCTCTGGATGCCGATGCGATCGTCACCTATCCGGCCACTGCCGCCGAACCCTCGCGTCGGCCAGTCTTTCCCGGATATCTGGCGGAGATTGCCCTGCCGCTCAAGGTCAAGGACAAGTTCAAAGGCGTCCTCTATCTGGCGAAAAAAGACGGGCGTTACCCCCAGAGCCATATCAACGTTCTCGATATTCTGGTGAAGAATGCCTCCACGTCCTACGACAGCGCGGTGATGCATTCCCTGCTCTCCCAGGAGGCCAAATCCCTCAAGACGGAAGTGGAGATCCTCAAAGAAAGGGAAGGCATTCTCCTGGGTTTCCACAACATCCTGGGAAAGTCCCCGAAGATGCTCCGCTTGTTCCATGTCATCGAGGAAGTGGCCGGACACAACACGAACATCCTGATCCAGGGGGAAAGCGGCACGGGAAAGGAGTTGATCGCCCGGGCCATCCACCGCCAGAGCAACCGGAGCAACAAGCCTTTCGTCGATGTCAACTGCGCGGCGATTCCCGGTCCTCTTTTGGAGAGCGAACTTTTCGGCTATGAATCGGGCGCCTTCACCGATGCGCGCAAGCGGAAGCTGGGTCTCTTGGAATATGCGAACGGCGGAACGATTCTGCTCGATGAAATCGGCGAGATGAGCATTCATCTCCAGGCCAAATTCCTGCGCATGTTGGAGGACGGGCATATCCGGCGGCTGGGGGGCAACGAAAACGTCCCTCTCGACGTGCGTTTCATCTTTTCGACGAACCGGGACCTGGCCCGGATGGTGACGGAAAATACCTTTCGCGAGGATCTCTTTTATCGAATCAGCGTCGTGCCGATTCTCATTCCCCCGCTCAGGGAACGCAAAGACGACCTGATGCTTCTTTCCCATCACTACCTGGATGAGTTCAATAAAAAATTCAAAAAGCGGGTGAAAGGATTTACGCCCGAAGCGGAGCAGGTTCTTGCGGCTTACCACTGGCCGGGCAATGTGCGGGAGCTGAAGAACATTATCGAACGGGTCATGATTCTCCACAGCGACGGCACCCTGATCACCCCGGAAAGCCTGCCGGCAGAGATGAGAGTAAATACCCATCAGGAGCGATTCAAGATCCAGATCGACAAACTGCTCCCTCAGTTCACCACCGAGGGCATCGATTTCGCTTCAGTCACCGATCGGATCAGCGGCGACATCAAGCGTCAGCTCATCGACCATATCCTGGAGATGTGCCGGGGAAACAAGACCGAGGCGGCTCGACGCTTGGGCATTTCCCGCTATAGGCTTATCAGGGAACAAAAAAAAATAAGCAAAAATCTGTAATAATTGATTAATTAGTTCTTGTGCTTTTTTTGCACGCCTGTGTGCGATGCGCACATATGGCTGCTTTGTCCTTAATGGCTGGATTGCCGGGAGGGGGTGACGCCCTCTTGTGCGAAATAAGCACGGATTGCTTTCCCTGGTTCCGGGAAGCGCTTTTTTCCTCTCGCCTTTCCTCAAGAAGGGCTCGCTGTCATTTCTGCAATTTAATATTTATCTATAAGAGATAAAACGATATTTTGTCAATCGGCGGTTTGTTTCTAATCTCCGCGGCGCTGGAAATCATCTTGGCACTTCATTTGCTATATAGAAAGCAACGGCTGCTCCGAGGGCGGAAATAGAGCGTTGCCGGATTGGGCACTTGTTTTTGGCGAATATACGGTCGGTGGGTGGTTTTGCTTCCCCCTTTTTTCCATCCACCGACTTTCATTGACGACAATCTGAAAGGTGAAACGCTTCTTTAATAACCCTTTCAGTTTCATAAATGGTGGATGGTTTTTAGGTTCCCTCCTTTTCCATCCACCATTTTTTTATCCAAAATTCTCCTTCGGGAACATCCCCTGAACATAAAAAAGGGCGCCTCTGCAAAGAGGC
>JAKAFS010000121.1 GCA_021817825.1 Deltaproteobacteria bacterium
CCCTGATCAACATGCAGGGCGAGGTCGTGGGGATCAACACGGCCATCATCCCTTCCGGACAGGGGATCGGCTTTGCGATCCCGGTCAATATGGCCAAGGAGATCGCCCCGCAGCTCCAGAAGCAGGGCCATGTCACCCGCGGTCTTTTGGGGGTCAGCATCCAGGATGTGACGCCCGATCTGGCCAAGTCCTTCGGGATGAAAGAAAGCCGGGGGGCGCTCGTCGCCCAGGTGGTGCCCGACGGTCCTGCCGAAAAGGCAGGAATCGAACCGGGGGATGTGATCCTGGAGTTCGATGGCAAGAAAGTGGCCGATTCCAAAGAGCTGCCCCGGATCGTGGCGGCAACGCCGGTGGGCAAGACCGTGACCCTCAAGATCCTCCGTGACGGCAAGGAGCTCGACCGCACGGCGAAAGTGGGAGAGATGGAAGAGACGGTGACCGTCGCGAAATCCGCCCCTCAGCACCCCCTCGGAGTCACGGTCCAGAATCTCACCCCCCAGATCGCGCAGCAACTCGGCGTGAAGGCCAATGCCGGGGTGGTGGTGACGCGCGTCGAACCCGGAAGCGCGGCGGCCGAAGCGATGCTCCAGACCGGCGACGTCATCCGGGAGGTCAACCGCAAACCGGTCAAGAACGTGGCGGACTTCCAGCAGAAGATCGCGCAGGCCAAGGGAGCGGAAACCCTCCTGCTGCTCGTCCAGCGGGGGGAAAACGGCCTTTTCGTCGCCCTGAAAATGAAGTAGCCATTTTCATCCCGACCGGCGGGCCATGCCCGCCGGTCGGCCGTTTTCGCCGCCCCCAGCCATTCTCCCCCCCTGGAGCCGCTCGTCGCCCATTTTTCTCTGTCCGATCACCTATGGATTCTGCGAGACATGGCCCAAAGCCTCCTGACCACACTCGGCTACCAGGTCCACACCGTGTCCGGAGGTAACGAGGCCCTGGCCTATCTGCAAGACCGGGCCATGGACCTGCTGATCCTGGATATGATCATGGATCCGGGGATCGACGGCCTGGAAACCTATCGGCGGGCGCTTCGCCTCCGGCCGGGACAGAAGGCCGTCATCGTCAGCGGCTTTTCGGAAACCGAGCGGATCAGTGAGGCGCTGCAGCTGGGCGCCGGCGCTTACGTCCGGAAGCCTTATACGCTGGAAAAGATCGGCCTGGCCCTCCGGGAAGCGCTGGACCGTCAGATGACCTGACTGCTGTGCATGGCTTGGAAGCGCCTGCCGCCGGGACGGACTTTCGGATGCGGGTCCGCTTCCTGCTTGACGCGGAGACGATAGGGAAAGGCAGCCCCCGTTGTCAACCAACTTGCCGCCTGCCGCAAATTGTGCTAACTTGCCTTGCCTTTTTATGAAGATTTAAAAGGCCCGCAGTGAGCAAACCTACCGGGAGAAAAATATGGGCACATTGTTTGAAGGCAGTGCAATCAACGGCATGAAACTGAGGAATCGTTTTGTCCGCTCGGCAACCTGGGAAGGGATGGCCTCTCCGGAAGGAGCGGTCACCAAGCGGCTGATCGAAACCATGACCGCCCTTGCCCAAGGGGGCGTCGGCCTCATCATCAGCAGCCATGCCTACATCCGCCGCGAGGGACAGGCGGGGATGAACCAGCTGGGCCTCTATGGGGACGAACTGCTCCCGGGGCTGAAGGAGATGGCCGCGGCGGTCCATGCCGCCGGGGGAAAGATGGTGATCCAGTTAGCCCACGCCGGCCACTTCGCAGCGGAAAAGTTCACCGGCCTCACCCCCTGGGTCGTCTCCGACTACGAGGGGCTCGCGACGACGCCGCGGCACCAGCTCACCGGACGGGAGATCGAGAGCCTGGTCGCGGCCTTCGCCGCCGCTGCCGGCCGGGCCAAGGCCGCCGGTTTCGATGGCGTGCAGATTCACACCGCCCACGGCTACCTGCTTTCCCAGTTCCTCTCGCCGATCTACAACCGCCGCGATGACGAATACGGCGGGACCATCGAGAACCGTTCCCGGATTCATCGGGAGATCCTGGCAGCCGTCCGCAGGGAGGTGGGACCCGGCTTCCCCGTCCTCTGCAAGATCAACTGCCGGGATTTCGCGGAACAGGGTCTTACCCTCGAGGATTCCCTGGCCGCCGCAGAAAACATGGCCGCCGCGGGCCTCGACGCCCTGGAACTGAGCGGCGGTCTCCCCACGAGCGGCAGGCTTTCTCCCATCCGGCAGGGAATCCGCAGAGAGGCGCAGGAAGGCTATTTCCAGGAAGAGGCGCGCGCCTTCAAAAAGCGACTGTCGATCCCCGTGATCCTCGTTGGCGGGATTCGGTCTTTCGAGGTGGCCGAACGGCTCGTGGCGGAGGGGACGGCGGACTACCTCGCCCTGTCCCGCCCGCTCATCTGCGAACCCGGTCTCATCGCCCGATGGGAAAAGGGAGACCGCCGCAAGGCCGCCTGTCTCTCCGACAGCCTCTGCTTCGGCTCCGCCCGGGGCGATCGGGGAATCTATTGCGTCACCGGAGAGGAAGGCCGCCGGGCCGGCGACGACCGCTGACGCTTTTTCAGGGCAGGTGGAGGGAAAAAACGCTCCCCCCGTAAGCCCCCCCGTTGGCGGTCACGATAAAGCCCTTTCGACCTTCCCGGGTATGTGCGCCGGCCACCAGGGCGGAGAAATAAAGCCCCAGGCTGGTGCTGCCGGTTAAAAAGGAGACGGGGCCGCCCGACCGCCCTTTTTCCAAGCGGCTGTCGATGAGAAAACTATCGGGAAACCCCGGTCCGTTATCTTCCAGCCGGATGACCAGATACCCCTCTTCGGCCCCGGCGCTGATCTTCAGTTCGTCCTTGGTGTACAGGTACTCGTTGTTGAGCATGCTGTCGAGGATTCCGATGACGAGTTCCCGATCGAAGGTCCAGAACAGTTCCTCCGGACACTGCAATTCCATCGTGATTCCCTTGGAAGAGAGGAGCGGCTCATTGACCGTGATCGCCTCGTCCAGGCAATCGCAGACGGCGTGATAGTCCAGACGGATAGGAAAACGGTTTTTTTGGGCCTTGTACAGGGACAGCATCCGGATGAAATTATGATTCAACCGCCGCAGTTCGTACTGAAGCAGGAAAAGATCCTTCTGACCGGTGCATTCTTTCGCCTGGCACTGACCGAGCAACGAATCGACGGTATTGTAAAGCATGCCCAGGGAATTTTTGGTGTCATGTATCGTCGAGGCAAGAAAATCGCCAAATTCTAACGTGTCTCTATCATCCATGGCAATGGCTCCTGGGAAAGTTCCCGGTAGATCGTCAACAGGTTGGGAAGATCGCCGTACTGGGGATCGACATTGTGCACCCGTTCCAGATATTTCGCCGCTTTGTACAAGCCTTCTGCCGATCGTCCGTCCTTCTTCATGTACAGCATATTGGCATAGGCCGCATTGGCATTGATCAGTTTGTTGTCGGGCAGGTTTTCCGCCGCCTTGTCGAAATAGCTGGTTGCCTTTTCCAGATCGCCCTCCTTGACCAACTGGACGCCCTGGTTGTTCATCTCCACCACCTCTTCGACCGCCGTGTCGAGCAGCTCCTGTCCTTCCTCCGCCATGTCGAGCCCCTCGAACATCTTTTTGGTGTCCGCAATCAGGGCCTCATTTTCATGATTGCTCCGGATCAGATTGCGAACCAGCTCTTTCCCTCTTTCCTGGTCCCCGCTGGTAATCAGGGCCTTGGACAACTCCAGCTCCACATCGGCGGGCACTTTGACGGGCGACTTCCGGGTCGCCTCCAGCACCGCATTGAGCGACTCCCGGGCATCGTCCGACCGGTTCATGCTCTGCAAGACGGCGCTTTCGGTCAGACCGATCTGCACCGCCGCGCCGAGATCTTTGCGAAAGGTCTGACGCGCCTCGCCGAGCACCTCCAGCCCCTCCTGGGGCAACGCTGCATCGACCAAGACCTTGGCCAGGGTCGTGTAATCCGCCGGCGACTGGAAAACCGAGTTGTTCCTGAATTTAACCACCGCCCGGAAGGCCTTGACGGAGGTTTTGAAATCCTCGTTTTTCTGGGCAAGCGCGCCCAGTTGTTTTTGCCGATTCACCACCCGGGGCGATAGGTTCGTCGCCATCATGAGGACGTTCTGCGCCTCCTTCGGGTCGCCGGTCGCCTCCAGCGTCTTGGCCAGCCAATCATAGGCGGCAATGAAGTTGACATTCGACGCGATGAGTTGGGTAAAGGTTTCCTTCGCATCTTCATAATGGCCTTGCAAAAACTGGCTCCGGCCAAGGCCGAAGTGCGCCCAGGGCATCCGGCCCATGGTGGCGACCTCTTTGTAGAAGATTTCCGCCCGTCGCTGGTCTCCCATCTTGGTATAGATCTCTCCCGTGATCCGCAAGATCTCCGCGAGGTGTTTAGGGTGTTTCGCCTTCGCCGCTTCGCAGAGTTCCAACGCCTTTTCGTAGTCCATCGCCTCGATGGTCCGAATGATCTCCCGCAGGGCGTCTTTTTTATCCCAGCAGGAGAGAAGTTTTTTCTCCAGCATCTGTTTCGTGAAAGGCTTGAGCAGGTAATCGTCGGGCAGGTATTCGGCGGCGCCCATCACCATGTCCATGGTGTTTTCCGCCGTCACCATCATGAAGATCGTCTCGTAATGGATGTAGCGCTCGTGCTTCGCCTCTTCCAGCACCTGTTGCCCGTCCTTGCCCGCCCCCAGGTTGTAATCGCAGAGGATGATGTCATATTTTGCCACGGACATCCGCAACAGGGCGCTGGCGCCGTCGAAGGCCTCGACAATGTTGGTGATTCCCAGTCCGGCCAGCATCCCCTTCATGGTGGTGCGAAAATTGACGAAATCGTCGACGATGAGGACCTTTTTGCCTTTCAGCCTGAGGACCGCCGGGGCATGGGGGTCGTTGCGCACATATGCCATCGAGTTTTACTCCTTTTCAGCCTTCCCGTTGGGAACTGTTCGCAGGATCCACATAATAGGTGATGTACCTCCGCGGGGAAAGATAATTGTAGATTTCCTCCGGCAGGGCGGCCGGCCGGATCGATTGGGCGATCTTGAGATCGGGCTCCTGCTGCATATCGATGATCAGGGCATCCTTCACGGGGATTTCCGGATCGTACATCACAATACTGGGCTGGAGCTGGTTTTCGGGGTCCACCGCGATGACCATGCCGATGGAACCGTTGTTGAGTTGCACGACCGTCCCGGGAGGATAGATCCCCAGACAGCGGATGAATGACGAGAGCAGTTTCTCGTCCAGGGCCCCCTTCTGGCGTGCGAACATGTAGGAAAGGGCCTCATAGGGGGTCAGGGATTCGGCGGCGTTCCGCTTGTTGCAGTGGTTGTCGTAGACGTCGGCGATCGCGACGAGTTTGCTCAACAGATGGACCTGCAGCCCCCTGATTCCCTTCGGATACCCGGAACCGTCGACGCATTCATGGTGCTGATAGACAATCAGGAGCGCGAGTCGCGGGAAATTCTCCGCAGGGGCCAAGATTTCGAACCCGTACTTGGGGTGCATCTTCAGGTACTCCAGTTCCGCCCGGTTGAGCCTCCCCTCCTTCAGCAGGACCTTGCGATCGATCTTGCTCTTGCCGATGTCATGAAACAAGGCGCCCTGGCAGAGGGCCTTCATCTCTTCCGCACCGACGCCGACCATCTTGCCGAGCATCATGGAAAGCACGGCGACATTCATCGCGTGGAAATACAAATTATCGTCCTGGGCGGTGAAGTGCATCAGATGGAGGGTCGTTTCGGCGTCTTCCACAAAACGCTGGGAGAAGGCGTCGGCAAACTCCGCCGCCTCCTGAATGGCATTGGGTTCGGCCGCAGAAATGCCGTTCATGATCTTGCCCACCCGCTCCTGGGAATCGACGTAGTTCTTTTCCCGCTGGAGGATCGTTTCCTGCTGCTGCTGAAGGCGTTCCGTTCGTTCCCGCTTGATCCTCCAGAGTTCCTCGGCGGGTATTT
>JAKAFS010000122.1 GCA_021817825.1 Deltaproteobacteria bacterium
TTCACACCGGTCCCGTTCAAGGAGGACGACCTCTGGAACGGCTACCCCGAGGAGACCAACGCCCCTTACGGCCTCGCCAAGAAAATGATGCTCGTCCAGTCCCAGTCTTACCGGCAGCAGTACGGCGTCAATTCCATCTTCCTGCTCCCGGTGAACCTCTATGGACCCGGCGACAACTTCGATCCCCGCTCTTCCCACGTGATCCCCGCCCTGATCAAGAAGTGCGTCGACGCCGTGCGGCAGGGTGATGATCAGATCGTTGTCTGGGGAACGGGCGCCGCTACGAGGGAATTCTTCTACGTGGAGGACGCCGCGGAGGCGATCACCCTCGCGACTGAGAAATACGACCAGTCCGATCCCGTCAACATCGGTGCCGGTTTCGAGATCTCCATCCGGGATCTGGTGACCCTGATCGTGGAGTTGACCGGCTTTAAGGGCCGCATCGTCTGGGACACAGCCAAACCCGACGGCCAGCCCCGGCGGATGCTCGATACGACCCGTGCCTTTGAGGAATTCGGCTTCCGGGCGCGAACCGATTTCCGCACCGGCCTGACAAAAACCATCGCGTGGTACCAAAATGAATCAGGCGCCACAAAGTAAGGTCTTCTGGGGGGGATCCCAAAAAACGGGGAACCGATCACGGATGGTTACAGTTTCTCCTCGATGGACCTGATCTTTCCCTCGATGCGGTTGACCGCCCCCTCGCGGTAGTCCATCTGGAGCGTCATGTAAATCCGGCTGCACTCCTTCCGGAGTTCTTTGAAGCAGTCCTCCACGACGGCCATGACCTCGCTCCATTCCCCCTCGACGGCCGTGCTCATCGGACCGATCTTATAGGGGAGACCACTCTTTTTGATGATCCGTACGGCCTTGGCCACGTAAGGGCTGACGCTCGTCCCCTTGTCCGTCGGAAAAATCGAAAAATGGATAAGAACGCTCATATTGCCTCCTGACACCAGTGATACCGTTCCGGTCCGCTGCCGGGATGTTGGTTCGACGCTCCTTCTTCCTGCCCACCCGGTTGATCCCGCATCACCCAAATGGTCTCGTCAAATCCGGCCAGCAGCGTGACTCATTTTTTCATCATCGTCTTGAGCAGCGTATCTACGGTTCGGCACTGACGGCAGACGATCATGCCGTTTTTGTCGACGAGGATAAGCGTAGGAACTCCCTTGATTTCATACACGCCGCTGACCGTGCCGTCTTCATCCAACAGGGTGCGGTAGGGCAGCTCGTATTTGGCGGCGTATTTGGCAACCTTCTCTTTCGACTCCTGGATGTCGATGTTGACGATCTCCAGCCCCTGTTTGGCATAAGACGCATGGAGGGATTTGAAGTGGGGGATCTCGGCCCTGCAGAAGGAACACCAGGTCGTACTGAATATGATCAGGACCGGTCTTTTCCCTTTATGGTCGCTCAGACGGAATTTTTGGCCGTTAAGGTCCGTAAGGACGAAGTCCGGGGCCTTGCTCTCGATGGTCAGTTTCGTGATGTCGAACGTTTGGGGAATTGCCGCATGGGCCCCGGCGGGGAGAGTCAACACAGCGGCGCTCAGCATGGCCATGGCGATTCGCTTGAATCCGCCGGTGAACAGAAATTCACAAAACTTCTTCTTTCGCATGTCCGCATCCACCATTTACAGTCTCCTTAAACCCAGAGGATTCCCGCGTTGATCAGGAAATATTCGCCTGCACCGAGAAGTATCCAGCCGAAGACATGGCTGACCCGCACCATCCATGGTCCTGATCTGGGGATGCCGGCCAGAAGACCGGCAAAAGTGCCGAGGAGGATAAGGACGGTCCCCATCCCGACGGCAAAGACAAACAACAAACTGGAGGCGAAGACCACGTTCTGCCGGGTTGCCGCATAGCCGAGAACCACGGCGAGGGCCGGAGCCGTACAGGGACCCATGACGAGCCCAGAGGCCGCCCCGACGAAGAAACTACCAGTTATTCCGGGCATTTTTCTTTGTCTCTGCATCCTGGTCACGAAACCGGGTGTCCGGACACGGAGGGAAAACAGATCCATCATGGATAGGCCCATGAGGATGCAGAGGTTTCCGATGAAAAAATAGGTCCAGGGGTTGGTCTGGATCTGGCCGAACAGCCTTCCGGAGAGGGAAGCAACGACGCCAAGAATCATGTAGGTGACGGCCATACCCAGGACGTAAATCACCGCCAGGACAAACCCCCGGCGCAAGGAAACGCTGCCCCGCGCCCCGATAAAGGCGACGGTGACGGGGATGATCGGGTAGACGCAGGGGGTGAAACTGACCAGGACACCCCCAAGGTAGACGGCCAGATAGGCGAGAAGGTAAGACCCCTGCAGGTAACCTGACAAACCGCTTACGAAATGTTCAACCATGCCGTTCCTCTTTCTTGTGCCCCGTTTCTCGATCGTCGTTGTTCAGTAGCATAAGCATCAGCAAAGGTAAAATCCTTTTATCCCACCGGACCGGACGGGAGGATCATCGCCGCCGCCCGGCGGACGATCCTTCCGGCAAGAGTCTCGGCGGTACGGAGGGCGCCGAAGGGGCAGATCTCGATACAGCAGTAACAACGGATGCAGCGGTTATAATCGAACCAGAGCGGCTTGTCTTCCGGCGTTATCGCCCCGGCGGGACAGATCTTCCAACATTCTCCGCACAGCCGGCAGAGCCCCCCGTCGCAGACCGGCCGCCGGAGGAGCTGTCGCCGGACGAAGGCGTGCAGAAACCGCGGACCGTAGATGAGCGGTGTGAGGCAGGGAAGCCGGAAATCCCGGATCGCAGGCAGTGTCCCATCGATCTCCGGCTCGGGCAGGGGTCCGTTATTCTCTGCGGCGGCCTTCAGGAGCGGAACCTTTTCCTGATCAAGGCCCAGCATCCGGCAGACGGCGAGATCGACGGCAAAGGGATCGCGCCCGGCCACGAGGAGACCGACCTGCCTCGGAATTCCCCCCCGCCCCGGTCCATCCCCCTCCAAGGCCAGGATACCGTCGAGGAGGTTGAACGACGGCTTCAGCGTCCGGCCGATTTGGACGAGGAGCCGGGCGAACATTTGCCTGTCGACGCCCGCCCGCATATGCCACTCCGGTTTCCGGTAACCGATGATGCAGCCGAAGAGGTTTTTGACCGCGAGGGTGAGGAGCATCTGGCTGTGGGTCTTGAGCTTGGCGAGGTTCACGATCACGTCCGCCCGGACGGCCTCCTCGGCAATGTCGATCGCACCGAATGGTTCGCCGACATCGACCCCGACTGAATTCTGAAACGGCCGGCATTCGCAGTCACAGCCTCTAAGGGCGTCGAGAATGCCGTTTCGCCTGAGGATCGTCTCGAAGGAGCCGATCGCGGGACTGTCGGCGATGAGCGGCTGCGCTCCCTTTTCAAGAACGTATTCCACGACGAACCGGATGACGGCAGGATGGGTCAGAATCGCCTGCTGCGGCGTGGCTGGGGAGAGGAGGTTCGGTTTGATCAGGACGCGGCTGTTTTTGTGGATTTCCGCCCCTCCCATCGCCTCCATCATCTCGAATATCATCGGCCGGAGCACACGGCTCTCATAGGTCGCCTGTCTGACAAATACGCGGGACATGGATTCACCTATATTCCGGTGGCTTGGGTGGCAGGGGGAGGGATCTGCATCCCTTTTTCCCTGTTGTGCGGCGCATGGTATCCGAAATTCGTTCCCCCCGCAACATCGCATTGCACCTCCAAGGGTCATTCATCATTGGCAACACGGGCAAGATCACGGATAAGAGGGTCGCCCTTGCCGCGCTTCCCTTTAAAGAAACAGCGGGAGGTCCCTCCCGCCGACAGTCATATCCGCTGAATAAAATGATGTTTCCTGAAGGAATACAATAGGTTTTCCATAGATTCATTTGAAGAAGGCACAACTATTTTATTGACAAGTTGCGCCGATCATGAAATATCGGCACCATTCGAGCGAGTCGGCGGACGACGGCGAAGGATTCCTAGAAAGTGTACGAAAAAGCATTCTGAGGGCAGCCCGGATGCGGTTTCTCTTTTCCGATCCTTTTACCAAAGTGGCAGGAAAGGAACTCGAATTTTCGATTTCGGGCCCCGTCTGCTTGCGGACGCTGATCGGCCGATTTCCCCCCGACCTCATCAAGATGATCCACCACGACCATTCGGTTTCCGATGTCGAACTCCGGGCCCATGTCATGTTTTTCAGCAAGGCGCGACTCCTGAAGCTCGATGACATGATCGACAATGATGAAACAATAAAAGTTCTGCTGCCGGCAACGGGCGGCTGACCGGAAAGAGAAAATGTGATGTTCGGCTACCACAAGAAGATATTACGGATCGATTTGACCAGGCGTAAGATCGAGGTTCAGGACCTGGACGATTCCTTTCTGGAAAAATACGTCGGCGGTGTCGGTTTGGGGGTGAGATTGCTCTATGACGAGACAACCGCCGATACCGATCCCCTCGGACCGGAGAATATCCTGGCGGCAATGACCGGCCCCTTCACCGACAGCCGGGTCCCCTCTTCGAGCCGGCATCATGTCATGGGACTCTCGCCGCTCACGGGGATCCTGGGCGAGTCGAATGTCGGCGGCTCATGGGCGGTCCATTTCAAAAAATCCGGATACGACGGGATTGCCGTGACGGGGAAGGCCGATAAGCCGGTTTATCTGTGGATCCACGACGGCGGGGTGGAGATCCGGGACGCACATCCCATCATGGGCAAGGATTCCATCGAGTCGGCCCAGTGGCTCAAGGGGCAGACGACGGATAAGGCCAGCGTCGCGGTGATCGGTCCTGCCGGTGAGCGGTTGGCCCGGATCGCCGGCATTCCCCATGTGGGAACGATCGTCCGGCAGGCGGCGCGGTGCGGACTGGGCGCGGTCATGGGTTCGAAGAACCTCAAGGCCATGGTCGCCTTCGGAACCCGGAAGACCATACAGGCCCATGAGGATGGCCTCAGGGAACAGATGAAGACCATCCTGCCCCATGTCCGGAAGGTGACTGAGACCTTCGGCAAATACGGAACTTCGGGCGGCGTGGAAAATTACGAGAAGCTGGGCAATTTCCCCCTCCAGAACTGGCGCTCCAGCCGCTGGGCCGACGCGGTCAAGATTTCCGGGGTCACCATGCACGACACTATCCTGAAGGGGCGAACCGCCTGTCTGCAATGCCCCATCGCCTGCGGCCGTCATATCCGGATCGACGATGGACCTTATGGGCCCGTGGACGGCGAGGGCCCCGAATATGAAACCATCGGCACCATGGGCGGCGAGTGCCTGGTCCAGGATCTGGCCGCCATCTGCAAGGCCAACGACCTGTGCAACCGTTACGGGCTTGATACCATGTCCACCGGGTCGGTGATCGCCTTTGCCATGGAGGCGTTCGAAAAGGGGTTGATCACGATCGCGGATACGGACGGGATCGAACTTCGCTGGGGCAGCGGCGAGGCCCTGGTGGAGATGACACGGAAAATAGGTCTTCGTCAGGGGATTGGGGAACTCATGGGCGAAGGGGTTCTGCGCATGGCCCGCGCCCTGGGACGCAACGCCATCGAATTCGCGATGCATGTCAAGGGCCTCGAGCCCTCAGCCCATGATCCGCGGCGGTTCTGGAGCCAGGCCCTGTCTTACGGCACTGCGGCCCGCGGCGCCTGCCACAACGCGAGCTGGAGCCATCCTTACGAGCTGGCACTGTTCATGTCCGAAATCGGCATCGAAAAGCCCCACCCTTCCTGTCAGGTGGAAGGCACGGCCGAGATGACCGCCAGGCTGCAGACCTATCAGACCATGAACGACACCCTGATCATCTGTCGCTTTACCCAGGTAGGAAAGGCCGTGACGGCCACGAACATCGTCGACTGGTACAACCTGATCACCGGCCGGCAGGTGGATAT
>JAKAFS010000055.1 GCA_021817825.1 Deltaproteobacteria bacterium
ACGACGTCATCAACGTTTCCGGTCACCGGATGGGCACCGCCGAGGTCGAGGCGGCGCTGAACTCCCACGACAAGGTCGCCGAATCGGCCGTCGTCGGCTATCCCCACGAGATCAAGGGGCAGTCCATTTACGCTTACGTGACGCTCAATACGGGCGTCGAGAAATCCGACGCCCTGAAGAAAGAGCTGGTGGCCCACGTCCGGAACATTATCGGCCCCATCGCCACGCCGGAGAAGATCCAGTGGGCGGACGGCCTTCCCAAGACCCGGAGCGGCAAGATCATGCGGCGCATCCTGAAGAAGGTGGCCGCGAACGAGGTGAACGACCTGGGCGACACGAGCACCCTGGCCGATCCTTCGGTGGTGGATGATCTGGTCAAAAACAGGTTGTAGAACGGTCGCTTCCCTTCTCTTTTGCGGAGGCGGGCAGCGATAATAAGGCGAGTGGAATGCGCTTCCGGTCTCCCCTTTGGGGGGGACCGGAATGCGTGCATGAAGGCGGTATGGGTTTTTTGACAATGTGAGTGGTTGGTTTGTGGTTCAACACTGGAGTGGGGTGCGCTCCTTTCAAACTGTTTTTAGAACAGACAGAACGGACGTGCATCCGGGAAGGAGGAAGAAGTGAATATTGTTGCGTGTGTGAAGCAGGTTCCGGATACGGAAGCCCAGATCAAGGTGAAGCCCGATGGGTCGGGAATCGACGAGGGCGGCATCAAATGGGTCATGAACCCCTATGACGAATTCGCCGTGGAAGAGGCCCTGCGGCTGAAAGAGAAGAATGGCGGCGAAGTGACGGTGGTTTGCGTCGGTCCGGCCCGGGCGATGGAGTCGATCCGGACCGCTCTGGCCATGGGCGCCGACAAAGGCATCCACATTTGCGATGCGGCGCTGGACGGCGCGGATGCCTATGCCACGGGCACGGCCCTGGCGGCGGCGATCAAAGGGATCCCCTACGACATCATTCTGTGCGGCCAGCGGGCCATCGACGACGACTCGGCGCAGGTGGGGTCGGTTCTGGCCGAACTGCTCGACATTCCGCAGGTGACCGTCGTCACCAAGCTGGAGTTCGGCAACGGCGCAGTCCGGGTCATCCGGCCCATCGAAGGGGCCCAGCTCCTGATCGAGGCCCCGCTTCCCTGTGTCGTCACGGCCCAGAAGGGGCTCAACGAACCGCGTTACGCCTCTTTGCCCGGGATCATGAAGGCGAAGAAAAAACCGGTCGATGTGAAGGATGTCGCCGCCTTGGGCATCACCGTGGAGAACAAGGCCAAGGTCGCGAAGTTCATTCCGCCTCCGGCAAGGGCGGCGGGAAAGATCATCTGCGGCGACGATCCGGCGGTGAAGGCCGCGGAACTCGCCAAGCTGCTTAGGGAAGAGGCGAAGGTCATCTAATGCGACTTCGGAAAAAGTCCATAGCCTGCGTTGTGCTTCCTCCCTCGTCGTTGCGGCGTACGGAAAGTACGCCGCACTTCTCGGGAGCTGCACGCCTTGCCTCTGGAGCTTTTTGCGAAGTTGCCCCGGCACAGGGCTTTTATGATTGATTCAATAGCATCTTCATTTGGATGCTGAAGGAATGAAGGAGGATAATCAACATGGCAAAAGGTGTATGGATCGTTGCAGAACAGCGGGATGGCGCTTTCCGCAAGATCAGCTATGAATTGGCCAGCACGGCCCGCAAGCTTGCGGACCAGCTCGGCGAAGAGGTGTGCGCTGTTTTGTGCGGCGCGGGAATCGAGGGGATTGCCGGGCAGTTGGGCAAGTACGGCGTCGATCGGGTTTTCGTCGCCGACGCGCCGGCTCTGGAACCCTATACGACGGATGCCCATGCGGCGGCGGTGGCCAAGGTGGTGAAGGAAAACGACCCGGCCATCCTGCTCTTCGGCGCTTCCACGCAGGGCAAGGATCTTTCCAGCCGCCTGGTGGGCAAGCTGGCGACGGGGCTCGCGACGGACTGCACGGATCTGAAGATCGTCGACGGCAAGCTGCTGGCGATCCGCCCCATGTATGCCGGCAAATGCTTCGGCGAAATCGTGATCTCTTCCTTTCCGCAGATGGCGTCGCTCCGGCCGAATGTCTTCCCGGCCGTGGAAAACGCGAAGGCCGGGACGGTCGTGAAGTTCGATCCCGCCCTGGACGCGGCGCAACTCAAAACCAAAGTGATCGAGGTTCAGAAGGATACGAGCGGCAAGGTGGATCTGACGGAAGCGAACATCATCGTTTCCGGCGGCCGGGGCATGAAAGGCCCGGAGGGATACGCCGTCCTCGAAGAGCTGGCGGTCGTCCTGGGCGCCAATGTCGGCGCTTCCCGGGCCTCCGTCGATGCCGGTTGGAGACCCCAGACCGATCAGGTGGGACAGACCGGAAAGATCGTCTCGCCGAATCTCTACATCGCCTGCGGCATCTCCGGCGCCATTCAGCATCTGGCCGGGATGAGCTCCTCCAAATTCATCGTGGCCATCAACAAAGACGCCGAGGCCCCCATCTTCACGAAGGCGGATTACGGCATCGTGGACGATCTCTTCAAGATCGTTCCTGAGTTCACCAAAGAATGTAAGAAGCTGCTGGCCTAAAGGGTAACGGGTTCGGGTCTTTTTTTCCCGGTCGGTCAACATCTGAATCTGGGCGGCAGGTGGGGGGAGTGTTCTCCCCGCGCCTGCTTGCCGCCGGGAAGGCCGGAAGGGTCGCAGGGCATTCCTGCGCCCGTACCTCTAACCTTGGGAGACGCCGAGAGGGTCTGCTTCCTTCCCTTGGCAGTCCCCATTACGAAGAAGCGATCACGCTCCCGTTTGCGAAGGCAGGCTCGCCCGGCGCTTTTGCAACGGACAGGGATTCGGGAAGATATCCATTTGCCGCTTCTGAAAGGGGGGTTATGGTACAGGTTGAATTTTCCGTCGGCAACGAAGGGCGGCAGGTCTACTGGAATGCCGAATCCTTCGGCATCCTTTTTTATCCTCTGGCGGCCCTGGCCATGGCGATCTTCGCCTATGGCCTCTACAGGCGCTGGCAGCTCTGGGTCGCCCTCGGCAAACCGGAACTGCGCTTCGACAAGATTCCGCAGAGAATCAAGCTGCTCCTGACCAACGGGCTTTTGCAGGTGAAGACCTTTCGCGATCTCTATCCGGGGATCATCCACGGCCTGATCTTCTTCGGCTTTTTGGTCCTCTCCATCGGGACCGCCCTCATCGCCAAGGAAACCTACATTACCGGTCCGCTCCTGGGATGGTTTTTTCTGCGCGGGGGGGCCTACCTGGTCTTCTCCTTCCTGATGGACCTCTTCGGGGTGCTGCTCCTGGTCGGCATCCTGCTGGCGATCGATCGGCGTTACATTCGCAAACCCGACCGTCTCGGCTACAAGGGCGTCCCGGAAAACACCCCCGACGATGCGATCGTCCTGCTGCTTTTGTTCGTGATCGTCGTCACCGGCTTTATCGGCGAGGCGTTGCGGATCTACGTCACCCATCCCTCCTGGGAGGTCTGGTCCTTCGCCGGCTGGGCTCTGGCGAAGGCCTTTGCGGGCGTCGATCCCGAGACGGCCCGGGCCCTCCATCGGGCCAATTGGTGGATCCATGCCCTGCTCTCTTTGGGCTTCATCGCCTATATCCCCTACTCGCGACTGCTGCATATCGTCACGACGCCGGCGAACCATTTTCTGGCCTCGCTGAAACCGGCGGGCGCCATCGAGCCGATCCGGGATTTCGAGACGGCGGAATCTTTCGGCGTCGGCAAGCTCGAGGAATTCACCAAAAAACAGATTTTCGATTCCGATGCCTGCACCCGTTGCGGCCGTTGCCAGGACGGCTGCCCGGCTTACCTTTCCGGAAAGCCGCTGTCGCCGAAAAAGGTGATCCAGGATCTGAAGACCTACTGGCTCGCGCAGGCGCCCGCGGCGATCGCGGCACGGAAAGCGGCAGCCGCGGCCGGTCCGGACGGCGCAGGGACGCCGGCGAAACCCAACCTGTTGGTCAATAGCCTTTCTAAAGTGGATGCGCTCGTCGATCAGGTCGTAAAAGGGGCAAGGTGCGCCGGGGAGCCGCCGGCGGAAAAGGCGCTCGTCGGCGAGGTAATCGATCTCCACGAGCTGTGGGCCTGCACGAATTGCCTGTACTGCATGGAGCACTGCCCCGCCTCGATCGAACATGTCCCCAAGATCGTCCAGATGCGGCAGTACAAGGTCCTCACCGAGGCGGATTTTGCGCCCGAGCTTCAGCTCACCTACCGGAACATGGAGAACAACTCCAACCCCTGGGGGATCGGCGCCCATCTGCGGGGCGACTGGGCCAAGGAGCTGGGGGTCAAGACCCTGGCTGAAGACCCTGCTGTGGAATACCTCTTCTTTGTGGGCTGTTCCGGTTCCTTCGACGACCGGGGCAAGAAGGTCTCGACGGCCTTCGCCAAGATCCTGAAGGCTGCCGGCGTCAGTTTCGGCATCCTCGGGACCGAAGAGGGGTGCTGCGGCGACTCGGCCATGCGGGGCGGGAACGAGTACCTCTACCAGACGCTCGCCCAGGCGAACATCGAGACGATGAAGGGCTACAACGTCAGGAAAATCATCTGCACCTGCCCCCATGGCTACAACGCCCTGAAAAAGGACTACCCCCATTTCGGCGGCGAGTTCGAGGTCTACCACCACACGGAGATTATTGCCGACCTGATCGCCAAAGGCAAGATCACCTTGAAGAAGTCCGCGGCCGGGGCCTTCACCTACCACGATTCCTGCTTCCTGGGCCGGTACAACGAGATCTACGATGAGCCCCGCCGGATCCTGAAGGCGATCCCCGGGATGAAACTGACGGAGATGGAACGCACCCTGGCCAAGAGCTTCTGCTGCGGCGCCGGCGGCGCGCGCATGTGGATGGAGGAGGACATCGGCGAGAGGATCAACAACCTCAGGACCGACCAGGCCGCGGCGACGGGGGCCGGCACGGTGGCCGTGGGCTGTCCCTTCTGCCTGACCATGCTTTCCGACGGAATCAAGGATCGCAAACAGGAGGAAACCATGACCGCCCTGGACATCGCGGAGATCGTTTGGCGGGCCATGGACCTCGAGGAGGAGAAGCCAGCCGTCGATGTTTGCGCCCTTCCATCCTCCGGCGCCGCCGATTCTGCCGCACCTTCCGAAGGGAACGCGGGCTGAGCGATTAATCACCGGAAAAACACAAAAAGCCCCGTTCCTTTTGCGATCGGGGCTTTTTATGTGGTAAAATCGCTGCGCTTGCTTTAAAATATCCAGTCAGCTTCAGTGCCGGGCTGATGGGAATGGGGTCTATCCTGTCGTTGTTTTTCTCCGCTACATCCGGCGGGGCTTCGGATTCAAGCTGTGATGTACCATCGATCGCTTTACGGGTTCGTCGATCTTTCGGGAGGCGCTGTTTTCGGAGAGAAGGAATTCCTTACAACAGACCCAGCAAAAAAGAAGGGAGAGTGAACGAGTATGGCTGAGACGAGGTATCTGGAAAAACCGTGGCTGAAGTCCTACGAGAAGGGCGTTCCCGAATCGATTCAGTACGAAGAGATCTGCCTGCCCGAGATCCTGGACCGGATGGCGAAGCGCTTTCCCGACAAGCCGGCCTTGATCTTCCAGGGGACGGTCGTCAGCTACGGGGCGCTCCAGGAGATGGTGGACCGTTTTGCCGCCTGCCTGATCGGCTTCGGCGTCCAAAAAGGGGATGCCGTGGCGATCCTCCTGCCCAACATCATCCCCTGCGTCGCTGCCTATTACGCGATCCTGAAGGTGGGCGGGATCGCGGTGATGAACAACCCCCTCTATTCGGACCCGGAGTTGGACCACCAATTCAACGATTCGGGGGCAAAGGTCCTGATCACCCTGGATGTGCTCGTCAAACGGATGGTCGCGCTTCGACCGGGAACGAAGATCAAACAGATCGTCCATACCTGCATCGGCGACTACCTGCCCCCGGCCAAGCGCATCTTGGGCAGATGGCTCAAGAAATATCCCTTCGCAGAGGTGCAGGCGGCGGCGGATCTTTACAGCTGGAAAGAATGCCTTGGAAGAAGCGGCGCGACCCTTCCGGAGGCGGTGCTGGGTTTCTCCGACGTTGCCATGTACCAGTACACCGGCGGGACGACCGGCGTCTCCAAGGGGGTGATGCTGACCCACGCCAACCTGAGCAAGCAGGTCCAGCAGCTCGCGGCGTGGTTTCCCACCTTCGAGACCGGCGGCGAAATCATGCTCGGCGCGCTGCCTTATTTCCATGTCTTCGGTCTCTCCACCTCCATGAATTACTCCATCTACATGGGTTGGGCCCAGGTCCTGATCCCCAAGCCGCAGCCGCAGCCGCTTTTGGAGGCGATCCGGGCCTTTTGTCCCACCTTTGCGCCCTTGGTGCCGACGATGTATATCGGGATGCTGAACCATCCGGATCTGAAAAAGACGAAGATGAGCTGCATCAAGGGGGCCTTTTCGGGAAGCGCGCCTTTGCCCGTCGAGGTGATCCACGATTTCGAGAATGCCACGGGGGCAGTCATCGTCGAGGGCTTCGGAATGACGGAGACGACGCCGGTCACCCACATCAATCCCTTTGCCGGCGGCGCCCGGAAGGTGGGGAGCGTGGGGCTCCCGATTTCCGACACCCTCTGCCGGATCGTGGACCTGGAGGACGGAGTGACCGATGTCCCGGTGGGCGAGCGGGGCGAGTTGATCGTCAAGGGGCCCCAGGTGATGCTGGGCTACAAGGATCGGCCGGACGAAACGACAAGGACGCTCCGCGACGGCTGGTGCTACACGGGCGACATCGCCACGATGGATGAGGAGGGCTACTTCTACATCGTCGATCGCAAGAAGGACATGATCATTTCCGGCGGCTTCAACGTCTATCCGCGGGACATCGACGAGGTCTTCTATCTTCATCCCAAGGTTCGGGAAGCCTGTGCGATCGGCATCCCCCATCCGGTGCGCGGGGAAAGCGTGAAGGTCTTCGTGGTCCTGAAAGATGGCGAAACGGCCACTCAGGAAGAACTGATCGATTACTGCAAGACGCGCCTGGCCACCTACAAGCTTCCCGCGGAGATCGAATTCCGCACCGATCTGCCCAAGACGAATGTGGGAAAGATCCTCCGGAAACAGCTCCGGGAGGAGGAGTTGGAGAAGCGGAAGAAGAAGTAATAAAAGCCCCCGGGCCTGACGGTCCGGGGGCTTTTTCTTGTGAATCATCGTTCCCAGGCTCAAGGCCTGTGAACGCATCCGGCGGGATTGGCGGATGCGTGGATGAGAACCTTCTAGCGCATCCCGATCAGCTTCCGGGCCACGACGATCCTCTGGATCTCGTTGGTGCCTTCGTAGATCTGGGTGATCTTGGCGTCGCGCATGTGGCGTTCGGCCGGGTATTCCTTCACGTAGCCGTAGCCGCCGAAGATCTGGACACCCTCGATCGCCGCCCGCATGGCCACGTCGCCGGCGTAGTACTTGGCCATGGCCGCTTCCTTTTCGAAGTCGAGGTGGTTGTCCTCAAGCCAGGCAGCTCTAAGGAGCAGCAGTTCCGCGGCATCGAGTTCGGTCGCCATGTCGGCGAGCTTGAACTGGATCGCCTCGAAGGTGGCGATGGGCTTGCCGAACTGGACGCGCTCCTTGGCATAGGCCAGGGCGTCTTCCAGGGCGGCGCGGCCGATGCCGACGGCCTGGGAACCGATGCCGCTGCGGCCGGCGTCAAGGCCGGAGAGCATCTGCTTGAACCCCTGTCCGGGCGTGCCGAGCAGGTTTTCCGCCGGGACCTCGGCGTCTTCGAAGACCAGTTCCGACGTGCCGGAGGCGAGGATCCCCATCTTCTCTTCGATCTTGCCTACCGAGAAGCCCGGGGTCTCCTTCAGATCGACGATCAGGTTGATGACCCCCTTGTAACCCAGGGCCGGGTCGGTCGTCGCCGCCAGGACGCAGTACCTGGCCACGTTGCCGTTGGTGATGAAGGTCTTGGTGCCGTTGACGATGTACTTGTCGCCCTTGAGCACGGCCCGGCACTTCAGGGACCCGGCATCGGAGCCGGCGCCCGACTCGGTGAGGGCGTAGCAGCCTTCCACGAGCCCGCCCGCGACCGGGGCGAGAAACTTCTTCTTCTGCTCCTCGGTCCCGAAGGCCTTGATCGGGTAGCCGTAGAGGCTGTTGTTGACCGAGGTGATGACGCCGCAGCTGGCGCAGGCCTTGGAGATTTCGATGAGCGCCATGACGTAGGTCACGTTGTCCATCCCGGCGCCGTCGTAGTCGGTCGGCACGGCGACTCCCATGATGCCCATCTCGCCCAACTGCCGGCAGATCTCTTCGGGATGGCGGTGGGTCCGATCCAGTTCCGCGGCGATGGGTTTAATCTGCGTTTCCGCAAATTTGGCAACCATCTCGCGAACCATTTTTTGCTCTTCCGTAGGTGCAAACTGCATTTGAATCCTCCTTTGATCAATGATCGATCATCAATGATCATTTGAAATATCAACGATCAGTGGGCAAATATCAGAGACCAAAGCACAGGGTACTGGATACAACCGTAACGCGGTACGTGTCACTTGAATCAATGGTACTTGGACATTGAGCATTGACTGGTTAGTTAAAAAATCACCTCTATCTTCCCTTGAAGGCCGGTTTCCTTTTTTCCAGAAAGGCCTTCATCCCTTCCTTCTGATCATCGGTACTGAAACATTGGGCGCAACACTCCGATTCGAGTCGGCAGGCGTTGTCGAGGGCCAGGTCGTAACCGAAGTTGATGCTGTGTTTGGCCATCTTGACGGCAAAGGCCGGCATCCCCGCCAGCTTCCGGGCGAACTTCAGCGTTTCCTCCATGAGTTGTTCCGGGGGAAAGACCCGGTTGACGAGGCCGATCTCGTAGGCGCGCCGGGCGTCGATCTGTCCGCCGCCGAGGATCAACTCTTTCGCCCGGCCCATGCCGATCAGGCGGGGGAGCCGCTGGGTGCCGCCCCAGCCGGGGATCAGTCCGATCAGGATCTCCGGCTGGCCGAACACGGCCTTTTCCGAGGCGAAGCGGAGGTCGCAGGCCAAGGTGATCTCCGTCCCGCCGCCGAGAGCGAAACCGTTGATCGCGGCAATGACGGGCTTGGGCATGATCTCCAACTGGCGGAGCGTTTCGATCCCCAGTTCCATGAAGGCCAGCGCCTCCTGGGGACGCAAGCTCTGCATTTGCGAGATGTCGGCGCCGGCCACGAAGGCCTTGTCTCCGGCGCCGGTCAGGACGAGGACCCGGATCGCCTCATCGTTTTTGCAGACGTTGACGGCGGTCAGCAGTTCGGCCATCGTCTCCGCGTTCATCGCGTTGAGCGCCTTGGGACGGTTGAAGGTCAGCGTCGCGACGCCCTGTTCTATCGTAAAGAGTATATTTTGATAATCCATCCTTTCTCTCCCTGTTCCGATGTTTATCTTTTAACCCCTTTCCTCTTATACCCGTTCGAGGACGATCGCCATTCCCTGCCCGCCGCCGATGCAGAGCGTGGCCAAGCCCAGGTTCAGGTTTTTCTTCTGCATCTGCATGGCGAGGCTGTAGGTGATCCGCGCCCCGGTGCAGCCGACGGGATGGCCGATGGAGATGCCGCTGCCGTTCAGGTTGCACTTGTCCCAGCCGATCTCGAGCTCCCGCATGCAGGCGATGGCCTGGCAGGCAAAAGCCTCGTTCAGTTCGACCAGGTCGATATCCTTCATGGTCAGGCCGAGCTGCTTGAGGAGCTTGCGGGTCGCCGGGATGGGCCCCAGGCCCATGTAGGCGGGATCGACGCCGCCGGCGGCATAGCCCTTGATCTTCGCCAGGGGTTTCAATCCCAGTTCCTTGGCCTTATCGGCGGCCATGACCACCACCGCCGCTGCGCCGTCGTTGATCCCCGAGGCGTTGCCGGCGGTGACCGTGCCGCCGTCCTTCTTGAAGGCCGGGGCGAGCTTGGCCATCTTTTCCAGCGACGTGTCCATGGGCCGTTCATCGACGGCAAAGGCGAGCGGTTCCCCCTTCTTCTGGGGCAGCATGACGGGGACGATCTCGTCGGCGATCGCGCCGCTGGCGATGGCGGCCCGGGCCCGCTGATGGCTGAGAAGCGCGACTTCATCCTGTTCCTGCCGGGTGATGCCGTAGCGGGCGGCGATGTTCTCGGCCGTGAACCCCATGTGATAGCCGTTGAAGATTTCGTAGAGGCCGTCGAAGACGACCAGGTCCGTGATCTTCCCCTGGGGCATGCACATCCTATAGCCCCAGCGGGCATCGGGGAGGGCGAAGGGGGCGTTGGACATGTTTTCCATGCCGCCGGCCACCATGATCTCGGCATCCCCGGCCTTGATGGCCTGGGCGGCCAGGGTGATGGCCTTCATCCCGGCGGCGCAGACCTTGTTGACGGTGATGGTGTTGGTCTCCTCGGGCAGCCCCGCGAAGATGCTCGCCTGGCGGCCGGGGTTCTGGCCCAAGCCGCCGGTGATGACGTTCCCCATGATGCACTCGTCGAAATAGACGGGCTTGAGCGTTTCGGCATAGTCATAGTACTTCTTGTTGATCTCCGTCTGGTCGACATCCTTGAAAACGTCGGGACGGCAGGCGCGCACGGCGTCGCTCACCGCGGGCCTGAGCCCGGCCCTTTTAATGGCCTCTTTGATGACCAAGGCGCCCAGATCGACGGTCCTGACCCCCTTGAGCGATCCGCCGAAATTGCCGACCGCGGTTCTGGCCCCACTGACAATCACTACCTCTTTCATTGAAAAATCTTCTCCTTTCTCGGGTTACACCCGGATCAGCATGGCGTCGCCCTGGGCGGCTCCGGAACAGATGCCGCAGACCCCCAAACCGCCGCCCCGTCGCCGGAGCTCATAGGCGAGCGTCATCAGGATCCTCGCCCCGGTGGCCCCGATGGGGTGGCCGTAGGCGATGGCGCTCCCGTTCACATTGACTTTTCGGAACATCTCCTCTTTCGTCATCCCCAGGACCGCCCGGGCGCTGACCAGGACGACGGCCGCGAAGGCTTCGTTGATCTCGATAAGATCGATTTGATCGAGGGTCAGGTCGTTCTGCTCCAGGATCTTCTTGATCGCCAGACCCGGCACCGTGGCGATGTCCTTGGGGGGCTGGGAGACCTCGGCGTAATCGACGATCGTGCAGAGAGGCGCCAGCCCCAGTTCTTTCGCCTTCTCGGCGCTCATGAGGAGACAGACGTCGCCGCCGTCGTTCACCCCCGGAGCGTTTCCGGGCGTGACGCTTCCCGGCAGTCCCGTGACCGTGCTCTTGTGGCCGAAGATCGGCGCAACCTTGGCAAGGCTTTCGGCGGTCGTGTCGGGACGGGGTCCCTCATCCTGGCCAAAGACGAAGGTCTTCTTCCCCTCCCGGCATTCTACGGGGAAAATCTCGTCGTTAAGCCGTCCGGCCTGCATGGCCTCGCAGGCGGCCTGCTGGGAACGGAGGGCCCATTCGTCCTGATCGGCGCGGCTGAAACCGAATTCGTCGGCGACCTCGGAGCCGTGGATGGCCATATGGCGGTCGTAGAAGGCGCACCAGAGGCCGTCGTTGACCATCAGATCGACGGCCGGGCGCGAGGGAAGGCCCATCCGGGCGCCCCAGCGCATCTCCGGCAGGCTGAAGGGGGCGTTGGTCATGCTCTCCTGGCCGCCGGCGATGCAGATGTCCGCCCGGCCGAGCTGAATCAGCTGGACGGCGAGATCGACCGTCTTGATTCCCGAAGAACAGACCTTGTTGATCGTGATGCTCGGGACCGATTCGGGCATCCCGGCGAGGATCGTGGCCTGGCGGCTCGGCACCTGGCCGCAGCCGGCGGCGACGACCTGGCCCATGAAGACGTAGTCCACATCGGCGGGCTGCACCTTGCCGCCGGTCCTCCGGAGGACTTCCTGGATCGCCAGGGCCCCCAGTTCCGGGGCGGTGAACCCTTTGAGGGCGCCGCCGAAGCGGCCGTAGGGGGTCCGGGCGGCCTCGACGACCACCACCTCCCGAAGACCCGGCAGGTTTTTTTTCTTCCGGCCCAGGGTCGAAAAATCCGGTTTTCGCTCACCGAGTCCCGTCGGCTTGGCGCCGGCGTATTTCTCGGCAAGCTTCTGTTCGATTTTTTGAGGGGGATTCTGAGGGGGCATCTCCATGTTAATCTCCAATCTCGGCGACAAATTCGATTTCCCGCGGGACCTTGTAGGTCGACAGGTAGGTGCGGCAGTGACGGAGCAATTCCCGTTCCTCGACCTCCATCCCCGGTTTCCTGACGACGAGGGCCTTGACGATCTCCCCCCGGATCAGATCTTCCTTGCCGATAATCCGGGCCTCCGCAACGGCGGGATGAAACCCCAGGACGATCTCGATCTCTTTGGGATAGACATTGAAGCCGCTGGTGATGATCATCCGTTTTTTCCGACCTGTGAGGAAGATATACCCATCCGCGTCCATCCGGCCGAGGTCGCTGGTATGGAGCCAGCCGTTTTTCAGGACCTGGGCGGTCATCGCCTCGTCCTTGTAGTATCCCTGCATGATGTTGTCGCCCTTCAGGATCACCTCCCCGACGGTTCCCCGGGGGACTTCCTGGCCGGCCTCGTCGACGATCTTGGCTGTGACCCCGGGGATCGGTATCCCGATCGAGCCCGGTTTCTGGGCCATGTCGAGGCGGCTGAAGGAGGAGACCGGCGAGGCCTCGGTGAGGCCGTAACCCTCCAGGATTTTGGCGCCGAAGCGTTGCTCGAAGAGGGGGATGAAATCGGGCGGCATCGCCGCGCCGCCGGTGACGCAGAACTTCAGGGAATCGAGCTGGTATTTTTCGCTCCCCGCCTGGAACAGCATGCCCAGGAACAGCCGCGGGACCGCGGCGACATAGGTCACCTTCTCCCTTTCGATCGTTGCAAAGATCCCCTCCAGGGTGAAGCGGTCCATCAAGACGGTGCCCGCCCCGATCCGCAAGGGGGCCAGCATGTTGGCGACGGCGCCGAAGGAATGGAAAAAGGGGATGACGGCGAGTCCCAGATTGTTCTCGTCCAGGTGACAGATCGTCTTGAGGAGGACCGACTGGGACACCAGATTGCGGTGGGTCAGGACGGCGCCGAGCGGTTTTCCCGTGAGCCCTGCCGTGTAGATCATGACGGCCGGGTCATCGTCGGCAAGCTCCGGCGTTTTCAGAGAAAAAGGCCCCCTTGTGACGATTTCCTGAAAGGGCGACGCTTCGCCCGATCCGCCGGTCGTGATCAGATGGCGGCAGAGGGGAAGCTCCTCCCGGATTTCGTCGAACCGCTTGGCCAGTGTCCCCTGGGTGATCAGGCACCGGGAGTCGCTGTTGCCCAGAAGATGCCGCAACTCGTAAGGGGTCGATTGGACATTCAGCGTTACGGCGACGGCGCCGATCTTCTGGGCGCCGAAATAGGCGATGATGAACTCCGGACAGTTGGGGAGCATCAGCGCCACCTTGTCCCCCTTTTCGATGCCGAGGGATCGCAGGTGGTTTCCCAGGGCGCAGGCCGCCCGTTCCAGTTCCCGATAGGTGAAATGCTGCTCGCCGTGGATCACGGCAACCTTTTGCGCATATCTGTCGGCGCTTTCCGACAGCATGGTTCCCAGATTCATGATCATCATCCAATTCTGAATTTCCTGCCGAACCTTAGCACAGAAGGCCAAAAAAATTCAACACAATAACGCGAAATTTTCCTTGCTTGCCCCAGGCCATTTCCCTATAATGACTCCGCTTCGTTCAACCATTCCCGCAGGCAGGGAACTGTCCTGCCCGTCCGGATTTACGGGGCGTGCCTCCCCCGGCGGCCGGGACCAGATCCCCAGAGTGAAGACCGTTTCCCGTCTTTGACGATCGAATCATTCAATGGAGGAGGAAAAGGATGAAAAAAACCGTTTTCTTGGTGCTGCTCGCATTGCTGTGGACCCTTTCCGGTGCCGCTGCGGCGGAACTCAAGGTGGGGGACAAGGCGGCGGACTTCAAACTGAAGGACTCGACCGGGAAGGAGTACTCCCTGGACCATCCGCAGTTCAAGGGCAAGGTCCTGTACATCGCCTACGTCGATCCCGACGAGAAGGACACCAACAACCACGTGGAGGATGTCCTTAAAAAAGAAAAGGAAGCGGGCGCCCTGGACAAGGCCCGCTACGAGGGGTTCGGGATCGTCAATCTCAAGGCCAGCGCGCTCCCGAATTTTCTGATCAAGTCGTCCATCAAGAGCAAGCAGGAAAAGACGGGCGCCATCATCCTGCTGGATTATGACTTCGCCATTCTCAACCTCTGGGGGGTGAAGAACGATTCTTCCGACGTGGTGGTCCTGGACAAAGACAGGGTCTGCCGCTATGTTTACAACGGCAAGCTTCCCCAGGACGAGGTGGCCAAGCTGGTCCGAACCATCAAGGAGTACCAGGCCAAATAGTCGATTGGGAAGAGATGCGGATGATTTTCACGGGCGGGAGGGTTTGCAGGACCTCCCGCCTTTGCACAGGGACCGGGACGACTGTTGCGGGAGGGTGGTTGAGATGGCGGAAGAGCGGCGACGGATCGCAATCGTAATCCCCAAGTACGGCTTGGTGGGCGGAGCGGAAGGCTTTGCCGCCGAACTGACCGAGCGGATTGCCGCCGATCCCCGGTTCGAAATCCACGTCTTTGCCAATCGCTGGGTCCCCTCTTCCCCGCGGATCACCTTTCACCGGGTTCCCCTGAGCAAATTCCCCCGATTCCTGATCTCGCCGAGTTTTGCCTGGTTTGTCCGGAAGTCCATTGCCGCCGCGGGGCCCTTCGATCTCATCCATACCCATGACCGGATCTTCGCGGCCGATGTCTACACGATGCACGGCATTCCCCATCGCTGGTGGGTCCGGCAGGTGCGCAAAAAGGGGATGAGCCTCTTCGATCGGGCCACCGCCTATGTGGAGGACCGTCTGGTCTACGAAGGAGGCTGCCGACGCTTTCTGGCCGTTTCGCAGCTGGCCCGGGAGATCTTCCTGAGCGAGTACCCGGTCGATCCGAGCCTGGTGAAGGTGCTTCACCCCGGCGTCGATGCGACTTCCTACGCCAAGCCCGACCGGGACCGCTGTCGCCGGGAGGTTCGAAACCGCCTGGGCGTCGGTCCCGATGAACCGCTGATCCTCTTCGTCTCCATGAACTTTGCCGTCAAGGGGCTCGACTATCTCCTCCGCGGTCTCGGACGGCTCCGGGAGCGGGATCCCAAGGCGCGTTTCCGGCTGCTCGTGGTCGGCCGGGGGGATGAAAAGGGCTATGGCCGTCTTGCCCGGGATCTGGGAGTAGGCGATTCCGTCGTCTTTGCCGGCGCCGTCGCGAAAGAGGAACTGCCGGAGATTTATCTCGCCGGGGATTGTTATGCCATGCTCTCCCGTTTCGATACCTTCGGGATGGTCGTTCTGGAGGCGATGGCCGCCGGACTGCCGGTGCTGATCAGCGGCTGCGTGGGCGCCCGGGATCTCGTGCAGGAGGGACAAAACGGTTTCGTCATCGAGGCGCCGGAGGATGCCGACGCCGTCGCCGATCGGATCGCGACGCTGCTCGAAGGGGATCTCCTGGAACGGATGGGGCGCGAGGCCTTGCAGACGGCCCGGGAAAACACCTGGGAGAATGCCGTCCGGCAGGTGCTTCAGGCCTACGAGGAGATCTGGGCCGATCAGCGCTTGGTCAACTCGAAGATGCCGCAGCCGTAACGGCAACCGAAATTGTTGCGGATCGAGTCGGCATCGAGGACCGCATCGGCGATGAATTGCTGGCCGTCATTGATGCAGGAGAAGGAATCGATGGCGTAGCGGTTTTTCATCAGGTCCAGCAGGTAGGCCAGAGAAAAAACCCGATGGGCATTGAATTCGATCCGTTGTTCTCCGATAGGCACGGAAAAGTAAAACTTCCCCCCCCCCTTGACCATCCGGGTCATGTTTTCCCAACCGATGAGGTGACCGTCGAAATCCACCGGGTCGCCGTAGCGGCCGAGGCCGAAGTGCTCCAGGGCGTGGAGGCAGGAGAGGGAATCGCAGTAATCGACCAAAGGAAAATCCCTTGCCGTCAGGTCCGCCCGGGTGAAGCGGACGCCGGGGATGGTGGGTGGGAGGTCGCGGACGTCCAGAACCTCGATCTCCCGGAAGGACGCCACATGACTTACAAAACCGTCGATCCGCGAACCGATGTCCACATGCCGGAGGGGGTTGTTCCGAAAGACCTTTCGGGCGACATAGAGGTCCTGGTAGAAATAGTGTTCGGCAAGGACGCCGCTTTCCTGGTCCCTGTCCATGAGGCAGGGGTAAGGCTTGCCAAAGGGAAAGACGCTCTGCGACTGTCCGGCCTGTCGTCGGATCTCCCGGTATTGTTTAAGAAAAGTGGGAAGCTCTTTCAGGTAGCTGAAAAGAGGCATCCCTTTGACGATGATGCTCAAACGCATGACAATCTATCCTCGATCAATGCAGCCCCGGCCTTTTGAAGCACCTTGCGGTCCAGGGGCGGGTGCTCTAAAACGTTATCGGCGGGCATCGACAGCCACAAAATTGGTCGTCCGGAACTGTTCGTCGATCTCCCGATAATCTGGCAGGGGATGAAGGTATCCCGCCGGGGTAATCCGGTACACGTCCATGCCCTTTTCCCGGAAGAAGTAGAAAAAATCCTTGTAAAAAGTCCGGGTATCGATATTGCAGCCCCCGATTTCGAAGGTGACCATGCTGATGGCCCGCTTCTCGAACATGCCTTGGGCGCCGGCCAGCAGATCCAGCTCGTGTCCTTCGATATCTACCTTCAACAGGTGGATATAATCAATCCCATGGCTTGCGCAGTAGTTGTCGACGGTATCGATAAGAACTTTTTCCGAATGGCAAAAGGAGATGCCGAACGATTCGAGCTGCCTCTGGCTTAGCGATCCCCCGGAATCTTTGGAGCTGAAGTAGAGGTCGAATTGCCCTTTTTCTTTTCCCAGACCGACGTTGTTGGCCGTTATACGGGAGTCACTTCCTACCCTGTCCAAAAGGGCGCTGAAGACGTGGGGTGACGGTTCGAAGCAGTGGATATGAAAATTTTCGTTCCCCAGGACCGAAAGGGTAAGATCAAGGTATTGACCCTTGTTGGAACCGACATCGAAGATGCAGTAGGGCGGCTTCTGGAGCGCCTTGAGCTTGTGCAGGACGCCCGCTTCCCCGCTTTCGGACACGGTTTCGCCGGAGCCGACGCCCATGTAAAGATGGGCTTTGCGGACGATGCGCTCCAAAAATCTCTGGCCCGTTTTGTTGCCGTATAGGGAAATCAAGGGTTTGAACATGATGGAGATTTAGCATTCTCGTCGTCGCCAGTCAAGGTCAAACGTGCGCTTCCTCCCGATCCTGAGAATAATGTGGTGAGAAAGGGCCGGTTTTATGTTAGAAGGACCCCAAATGGAATGGGAATATGGCAAAAGATGAACCCTTTGGACCTTTCGATCATCATCGTCAACTACAATACGGCCGATCTGATCGGGGAATGCCTCGAGTCCCTGGGCCCGGACGCGCCCCCCTCGCGGGAGGTCTTCGTGGTCGACAACGCCTCGACGGACGGGGGCGGGGAGATCGTTCGGATGCGCTATCCCTGGGTTCACCTGACGGTCAATGCCGATAACAAGGGCTTTGCCGCGGCCAACAACCAGGTTCTGCCGCTCTGTCGCGGGCGCTATCTCCTCTATCTGAATCCCGATACCCGTTTGACCGATCCCGGCGTCCTTGGGGTGTGCGTCCGGTTCATGGATGCTCATCCGCAAGTCGGCTTGGCTGGCGCCCGGATGGTCAATCCGGACGGGAGCCTCCAGGAATCGGTCTCCCGGAGGTATCCGGGGCAGAAATTTACCCGGTCGGAAATGGCGGGCTTAAAAGGCGAGATCGCCTGCGTCCTCGGCGCCGGCATGATCGCCCGAACCGATCTGATCCGGCGGATCGGGGGATTTGATGAAGACTTCCGTCTCTATGGGGAAGACCAGGATCTCTGTCTCCAGGTCCGCCGGGCCGGTTATGAGATCGGGTACATCGAAAAGGCCGCCATCGTTCACTACGGCGGCCAGAGCGAACGGCAATCCATTCCTGCGGAAGTTTGGAAGAAAAAGACCCGGGCCGAGTATCTGTTCTACCGGAAGCATTACGGTCCGCAGACCCGCAAGCGCATCCGGAGGGCCGATCTCGCCAAGGCGTTGTTCCGGATCGTCACCCTGACACTGGCGATGCCCTTTGTGGGCGACAGAGGCCGGGCCGCAGCGAAGCGGGCGAAATACCGGGCGATCTATGATACGCTAAGACCATTGAAAGAAGTGTAGAGAAGGGTTCACTATGAAAAGCGACAAGGGCTATCTCCAGGAACTGACTGAAAAGGGGGAATTTCGATTCACCCGGCTCGAGCTGTCCGATATCGACAATGAACCGGTTTTTCGGGTCAATGCGCCCGACATGGTGAACGAGGAGACCTGCCTCTTTCATCGCAGTATCGCAACCGGCGACGATTACCTTGCGCTGCTGAATGAGTATATACAGCGGGCGCTGATGGAAAGAAAAGCCGCTCCCGTCGTCCGGTTCGCCGATGGAGAGTACGCCTTCTATCATTTGACGCTGGGCTGCAACGGTCTGTACCGGCAGGCGGAATCGGTAGCTGCCATACGGAAGGCGATGGCTCTGCACAGCGATGCCTTCCGGAGGCTCGCGGCGCTCGGCAAGCTGGCCCCCTTGATCTTTCCGGGCAACGCCATCCGGCGGAAGAAAAGAGGCCTCCTTTCGTTTCTGGGGCGTTCGGAAGAGGAGCCCTCGTCGGCCGCCTTTTTGGATTTTCTCCGCGAAAAGGGCGTCGAACTCACCGGTGAAAACTATGTTCCCTTTTATGCCCTCTATGCCTACCTGACATCGGAGGCCTTTGCCCGCCTCGTCGACGGGAAGGTCCTGTCCATTCTCAATTCGGACTTCGACCCCGAGGCTTGCCGGTCCTGGTTTGCCCGTTTTTCCAGCCGGCCGGAGATCCGCTTTACGAAAATTCCGGCCGAGTACATCGCCACCCGCTGGGAGTCGATGCGGGAGAAGATCCTGAATGAAGTTCCCTCCGACGCCGATCTGTGCCTGGCCGGTGCGGGTGTCGGCGCCCTGCCTCTCTGCGTCGATGTGGCCGACCGTTTTTCGATTCCCGTCCTTGATGCCGGGCATGTCCTGAACATGATGAACGGCCGGGAGGACAAGTCCAACGGCATGAGGCTCTATACCCTCAGAAAGCCGGCGGGTACAGCCCCCATCCCATGAACGGATTCTGATCCCTATGGACTTTCCCCTGAAGGCATATCGGAAGCGGTGGCGGATCCGGAGGAACGAAAAAAGGCTCCGGCAGGAGCTGGACCGCTACGAGTCGGCCTTTAAAGCCCGGGACCTTACGATCCCCAACGCTGCCGACATTCGCAAGATCATGAAAGACCGGTTCCCCCATCTTAGGGCGAAGCCCAAGGGCGAACTTTCGCTCATCGCCGTCTATCACCATTACAACTGGGAAGACCATTCCCTGAAACCCGCCCTGGAGGAATTCGGGCAGGTCCGCCATTACGATTGGTTCGCCAGATTCAACCATGAACGCCGGGACTGGCGGCGATCGGTGAAAAGGGAGATGAACCGGGATCTTTTGACCCGCATCGGCGGATGGATTGAAGAAGAGCGTCCCGATGTCCTCTTCACCTATCTTTCGGGGGAACTGATCGATCCGGAGACGGCCCAGGGGCTCCGGGCCTTCGGTATCCCCATGATCCACTTTAGCCTCAACGACAAGGAGAATTTTGTCGGCAAGATCAGAGGCGGCCTGGCCTTCGGTTCCCGGGATATCTGCCGCGCCTTCGATCTGGCCTGGACGAGCACCGCCGATGCCTTGAGAAAATACTGCGTCGAGGGCGTCGTGCCTCTCTATCTTCCCGAGGGGGCGAACCCTGAAATCCACCGGCCCTCGACTATCGACAAGACGATCGCCGTCTCTTTCGTAGGCCAGTGTTACGGGAACCGCCCGGCGATTATCCGCCGCCTCGGGGAGGCGGGAATCCCTGTCGAAGCCTTCGGATATGGCTGGCCGAATGGTGCCCTCTCCACTGAGGAGATGGTCCGCCTCTATTCCCAAAGCCGGATCAACCTCGGCTTCGGGGGTGTCGCTGGTTACGATGCAACCTATTGCCTCAAGGGGCGTGATTTCGAGATCCCCATGAGCGGGGGGCTCTACCTGACGGAATACCATCCCGAGTTGGAGACGGTCTATGACCTCGGTCGGGAGATCGTTACCTACCGGGGCTTTGACGACCTGGCAGCGAAGATCCGCCACCTCCTGGATCACCCGGACGAGGCGGAAGCGATCCGCCAGGCGGGCTTGCAGAGGGCAAGACGAGAACATACCTGGGAGATGCGGTTCGCGAAGGTTTTCACCCTCATGAACCTTCTCGACGACCAAAGTCGGAGGTCCGATGAACGCGATGGATGAAAAGATTCCGCTGTCCGTGGCCCTGATCGTCCACAACGAAGAGGCGAATCTTCCCGATTGCCTCAAGAGCGTGGCCTTTGCCCGCCAGGTTGTCGTCGTGGATTCCGGAAGCGAAGACGGGACGCTCCGGATCGCCGCCGAGTTCGGCTGCGAGGTCTTCCGCGAGGTCTGGCGTGGATTCGGCGCCCAGAAGCAATTCGCCGTCGAGCAATGCCGGGAGCCCTGGATCCTGGTCCTCGATGCCGATGAGCGCATCCCCCCGGAAACGGCGCGGGCGATTCGCCGGATCGTTGACACTCCCGATGCCTCGGCCGGCTACAGCTTTCCGAGAAAGAACTTTTTCCAGGGCCGCTGGATTCGCCATGCCGGATGGTGGCCGGATCGCGTGGTCCGTCTCTTCCGGAGGGGACAGGGCTCCATCACGGAGGCGAAGGTCCACGAGGCGGTGCGGGTGGAGGGTAAGGTTGAGCCCCTGGCGGCGCCTATCGAGCACCTGACCGAGGACCGTCTCGGCATGATCCTCCGCAAGATCGACCGTTATTCCACCCTAGGCGCCGAGGAGGCCTTTGCTCAGGGACGGAAGGCGTCGGTATTCTCCGCTTTTTTGCGGGCCGGGATCACCTTTGTCCAGGATTATCTCCTCCGGTGCGGCTTTCTGGATGGTCCGCAGGGGCTCACGCTGGCCGTGACGGATGCCGTCAACAAGTTCTGCAAGTACTCCAAACTTGCGGAGATGAACCGGCGGACGAAGTCCTAGGGCGAGAGATTTGAATGAGAATCCTTCCTTTCCGGAAGGGTCGCTCTTCATGGGTGGAATATGGATATATCAATTATCATTGTCAACTGGAACACCGCGCAACTTCTCAAAGAATGCCTGAAATCCATTGAGGAGACCGTTCAGGATCTGGCCTATGAGATCATCGTCGTCGACAACGCCTCCACCGATGGCACTGTGGCCATGCTGGAAGAGCAATTTTCCGCCATCCGCCTGATCGCAAACGCCGAGAATCGGGGGTTCGGTGTGGCCAACAACCAGGCCATGCGTCTCATGGCGGGCCGCTACGCCCTTCTGCTCAATTCGGACACGATTCTGACCAAAGGGGCGGTTCGGGAACTATTCGATTTTATGGAACGAACCTCAGATGCCGCGATGACCTGCGGACAGCTCCTCAACGCCGACGGTTCTCGCCAAAACTCGATCGCGGCTTTCCCGAGCCTGCTCACCCTCATGACGAATATGTCCCTGCTGGAGTACCTCTTCCCGAAACGCTTTCCGAGCAAACGGTACACCTATCCGGGGCCGATCGAGGTCGATTCGGGGATCGGCGCCTGTCTGCTCGTTCGCAAGCAAGCCATCGATGCCGTGGGGATGTTCGACGAGCGCTATTTCTTCTTCTTCGAAGAGACGGATTGGGCACGGCAGATGCGCGCCGCCGGTTGGAAAATCTTCCATGTCCCTTCCGCCCGCATCTACCACCTCCAGGGGCAGAGCATCGGCGGGAGCCTCCGCTCCCGGATCGCCTTTTACCGCTCCCGCTACCAGTATTTCCGGAAGTGGGAAAGCCCGACCATTTACCTTCTGGCCAGGGCCATCATCTTTATGCGTCTGATGGCGAACTGGCTTTTCACCTCTCTCGGCAATCTCCTGGCCCTGGGCCTTCTGCTTGAAATCAGGAACAAATGGTCCGTCTATGGCCGGTTGCTCTTATGGCATCTGAGAGGATGTCCCTGAACGGCGCTGGAATCCCGTCTCTTCAGCCCCCTTTTATCTTGACTTTTCTTAATGGATTCATTAGGGTCTCTGCGATGTTCATGAAGTGAACGCAGCGGAGATTCGTGATGATGCCTCAGCCGCCCGACCACATCGAGAACGAGGATGTGCTGCAAATGTTGAGGGAGATCAAGAAATCACCTGAGATGACGCAGCGTGAGCTCTCCTCCCGGCTGGGGATTAGTCTGGGGAAAGCCAACTTCCTCATCAACGCCCTGATCCAAAGAGGGTTTGTCAAGATGGAGAACTTCAAGACCTCCGAAAACAAGAAAGTCTATCTCTATTACCTAACCCCCAGCGGCATTGAAGAAAAGGCGAGGACCACGTACCTCTTTCTCAAACGGAAGATGACGGAGTACAAGCGTCTCGAGGAAGAGATCCGTCAGTTGCGCGAAGAGACGCAGGAGAGCGATGCCTTGGCCGAGGAACAGGGCAGAAGTGGCAACCAGTTGTAACGGTTATAGAAATTGAATGACTGCAAAATTTCGAGATCTTGGCGGACGGTTCCGATGGAATCGAAAGAGCGGAGCTGTATTCAATTGACTGAATCCGGCGCGAAAGAAAAAGCATTCCGGTTCTTGAATCTCAGCGTTCCGGTCCTTATGGGAATATTCATCTTTCTGAACCCTTTCCCCTATACGACGGCGATCAAGGAGATCTGCTTCTACAGTGCCATCGCCATCGTCCTTCTCCTTGCCGGTTTCAAGAAGATCGAGTTTTCCTTCCAGTCGCCCCTGACCTTACCTTTTATTCTGTTCACCCTCTGGGCGTTCATCGGCCTTTTCTTCGCCCTGGACAAGGAAAACAGCATCCATGATTTTCAGACGCACCTGCTGAAGTATCTTGTATTCTATTACATCCTGATCAATGTCTTCGCCACGCGGGAGCGGTTGGGATATCTCGCATGGGTGATCATGCTTTCCTCGGCGCTGGTTTCAACGGGGCTGATCGTCAACTTTTATGGAATCCAGGGACATTCATTATCGACAAGACTTGTGACAGGAATTCCGGAAATCGCGGTCAACGGTCTCGGCATTATTGCGGTTCCCGCTAGCATCTTTGCTTTGTATCAGTTGATGACTCAAAAACGGTTATTCATGAAAGCAGCCTCTCTGGCCTGCCTTTTCCCGTCAGTTATGATATGTTTTCTGACTCATGCCCGCGCTACCCTTCTGGCGATATTCCTTGCGTCCATCATTCTGTTTTTTAAAAATAAAAAATTCTTGCTTGCCTGCATGGGTATCATATTGATCTTTGCTGTCATGACCCCAATCAAGGATCGTTTTGCATCTACAGATCCAAGCAACAAATTGCGCTTGGCAAGTTATTATATAAATTACGAGGTTATCAAGGATTATCCCATACTCGGTATGGGGTTTGGAATGGAGACCTTCGGCAACAGGAAGTTCATCGATCTAGATGCATATTATAATCGGATTCCCGAAGAGTACCGTGTTGGGATCCTTGCAGATCCTCACTCAATGCTGTTCAGCGTCGCTGTACGAACCGGGCTGGTCGGGTTGGTCTTATTTCTTTTTATCCTCTTTATGCCTTTCAGGATCACTTGGGGCTTAATCAGGCAAGGGAAAGGCGATGGGGGAGACAGTTGGGGGCGGTCCCTCCTCTCTGCGTGGGCGGCGGTTCTGATTATCGGGTTTTTTGAACCGTTCTTTAATCATTTCTCGGAAGTCGTCTTTTATACATTGCTGGCAATGATCACAAGCTACTGGAAATTTAGCGATAATAGGATGTCTCAACTATGAAGACCACATCTGGTCGACGAGACTCGGGCGAAAACAAGGCCGTAAAACGTTGAACATAGGACCTGCCCCATGCGAAAAGAGACTGATGAAAATGCGTGATCGAAAGAGCCGCAGTGGGAAAATACATATCATATTTGAATTACTGTATTATTGTGGGAAGTGAGCGGTAGAGGTAAAGGAAATAATGGTTAACCCAGTTGGACAGGTCTCACAAAAAAGGAGAGGAGGATCATAAGATGGTAACGACAGACACGGCAGCCGCGTCGCGGTATGAAAAAGGTCAACTCTATCAAATCCCTCTCACTGATCTACAGGCCGACCCCAACCAGCCTCGGAAGTCCATGGATCCGCAGGCCCTAGAGGATCTGGCCGCGTCGATCGCCCAACACGGTGTTTTGACGCCCATCCTTTTCCGTCACGGAGTTGTGGAGAGCTCGTCTAATCAAGACCACCAACCGGAACCGATCCTCTACGTTGTCGCCGGTGAGCGACGCTGTGAGGCCGCAAAAAAGGCAGGCCTCATGGAGGTTCCCGCTATCCTCACCGAGGGCAAGTATGGCGAGATCGCCCTTGTGGAGAACCTGCTCCGCCAGGATCTCACCGCCGTGGAGGAGGCCGAAGCTCTCGACCGTCTTATGAAGGAGGAGGGCTACACCCAGGAGCAGTTGGGCGTCATCATCGGCAAGGCGCGCACCACCGTCACGGACATTCTCACCCTCACCCGGCTGCCCCAGGAGATCCGGGACGAATGCCGCGGCAACCCGGCCGTGACCCGCAAGACCCTGATTGCCATCGCCCGCAAGAAGCAGACCCGCGGTATGGTCACGGCCTGGAACAAGGTCAAGGAAAAGCAGGCAAAAGAAGAGGCTGGAGGCCAGCGCAAGGAACGTACCGCGCTCACCCCTGCGGCCCAGTGCGAATGGGTGGACAAGGCCAATGTCAAGCTTGCGGCCATCGATTCCGCCGCCTGGACGGAGGAGGAGCAGACCGCCTTCGCCGCCTCTCTGGGGGAACTAAAAAAAACAATCCTGGCCCTGTTGAAAACCAAACCGACAGACTTGGTTTAGAAAAATGAGGGATATG
>JAKAFS010000123.1 GCA_021817825.1 Deltaproteobacteria bacterium
TGGCGCTTCTTGTTGGGCCCGATGACCTCGCGGATCTTCGAAGCGAGGAACTTCATCGTCGCCGAGTTGGCCACGCCGAAGGTGTCCATGATCATGGCCCGGTCGGCGCCGCAGTCATTCCCTTCCTTGTACACCTTCATGGCCAGTTCCAGGCTGGCGCGCGGCATATCGGAGATGCCCCAGGTCACTTCCTTGCCCACCGAATGGCAGTACTCCACCATCTTCGGGAACACCTTGAGCTGGTTGTAGATCGTCTCTTCGTTCAAGTACATGAGCACGATGCGGATATTGGTGCTCCCCGCCGCGACGCACATGTCCACGTCCCGCTTGTAATCCTTCGTGTTGTTCGCGAAAAAGCGACCCGTGGTCCGGACCTTCAGCCCCGACTTCTGGACGGCCACGCCGAAATCGAACTGGTGCTGATGCATCGAGGGGCCGCCGATATCGATCTCCTCGACCCCCATCTCCACGGCCAGGCGCAGCATTTCGATCTTGTCCTCGATGCTGACCAGGTAGCCGACGCAGTCGTCCCCCTCGCGGAAGGTCACGTCCCTAAGCCCCACCTTCTTGGGCAAAAGCGGCATCGTCTTTCTGATCTCATCCTTATAGCCCCAATGCGATATCGACCACTTCCCCTCAATGTCCCACGGTTTTTCCATTTGAATTCTCCTTTCCGGTTTATGCAGCCTTTCGACAAAGCTCCATTGTGTTTGAATGGTTACGTAAATGACGCTATTTTTCGGCGGAGATTAGCACTGCCTTTAGTCGCTGTCCAATCAGTTGTCTGGCCAATAGTATTTGTTTGTTCTATAGCGTTCCCAAACCGGGGTCCAGCAAAATGTGCTTGACTTTTCGTCCACCCTATTTTAAGGAAAACCCGAAGCGGGAATTTAGGGTCAATTGCTCCGCTATATAAATGTGCTAAAGTGCCGGACAAGTGACCTTGAACCCGCGCTTAGGCGCGGGTTTTTTTGTTTGATCGGCATAAAAACACCATGGGGCGTTTACTGAATGGCCCTCCCCCTGGACGGAACCTATTTACTCACAAGGAGATTTAAATGCAGATTTCATCGGAAGGGATCAAGGTAGGACACCCGGACATCGTCGCGGACATGATCGCGGCCAACGTCATTGCCACGATCTTGGATCGGGAGAAGAAAAAAGGGATGACCCTCGACACCATGCCCCACTGCGGCGTCGAGGTGTTTCTCGGCAAGGGACTCTGCGTCGTCGGCGGCGAGGTGAGCACCCGGGCCTGGATCGATCTGGACAAGTGCGTTCGCGACACGGTGCTTTCCATCGGCTACAACGATTCGGCCGTCGGCCTGAACGCCAACTCTTTGGGGGTCTTCAACGCCATCATCCCCCAGTCGCCGGACATCAACATCGGGACCCGCGCCGATGCGGGCAAGTACAAGGAGATCGGCGCCGGCGATCAGGGGATCATGTACGGCTTTGCCTGCGACGAGACGCCGGAATTGCTTCCCCTCCCCTTCGTCCTCGTCAACCGGATGATGCGGGCCTTCGAGAGTTGCAAAAACCCCCTCTTCGCCCCCGACGGCAAGGGTCAGGTCTCGGTGGACTATGACGAAAAGACGGGCAAGCCCGTCCGGCTGGTCAAGGTCCTCATGTCCAACTCGATCGATTACCGGTACGCCAAAGGGAAAAATGCCTGCGCCATCGAAAAGCTGGCCAAGCAGATCGCCTTCGAAAGCCTGAAGGGCTGGGCCGACAAGAAGACGGAATTCTTCTTCAACCCGACCGGAGAGTGGAAGGCGGTCAATTCGTGCAGCGCCGCCGATTCGGGCGTCACGGGTCGTAAACTCGTCGCCCAGCTCTACGGCGGCTATCCCGGCGCCCAGCTCGGCGGCGGGGCCGTGGTCAACAAATCGCCGGAGAAGGTGGATTGCTCGGCCGCCTTCGGCGCCCGCTATGTGGCGAAGAACATCGTCGCCGCGGGACTGGCCAGCAAATGCTCGGTGCAGCTCGCCTATGCGATCGGCATCGCCAAGCCCTTCTCCATCTATGTCAACACCTTCGGGACGGGCAAGCTGGACGACGAGAAGCTGGAAAAACTGATCGAGAAGCACTTCGACCTCACCCCGGCCGGGATGATCCAGAAGTTCGACCTGCTCAACAGCGACATCTACCGCCGGATTCCCCGGACCCTTTTCCTGGACAACTATCCCTGGGAAAAGACGGACACGGCAAAGCTCCTCAAGAAGGACGCCAAGGTGAAATAATCTTTCGCCGGCCCTTTTTCTTCAGGGGCAGGCAGCCGTGAGAAACGAAAGAGCCCCGCGGGCCCGCAGGTCCGCGGGGCTTCTCATTTTGTACAGGCAAAATGCCTCTTTAGCCTTTCCTGGTGCCGTCTGCTTATAACCTCCATTTTTTCCTTGCGCTTCCCGAGCCCTGGGCGTATCTTCAGCCATCACCACCGCTTTCCGCCGTTCCCCGGTTTCCATCGCTCCACGTTTGACTGTGTTGCCGTTCGTCCCTTGGGCTTTGGTCAGGGCCGTCGTTGCCTTTACTGAACCTCACGCACCGCGGACGCATGCCCACGCCGCCGACGGTCCCTGTTCTCGACAAACCTATTTTGACGAGAAAAGGAGGATCAAACCATGGCAGCTTATCAACCCGGACAACTCTATCAGGTGCCCCTGGCCGAAATTCAATCCGACCCGAACCAGCCCCGCAAATACATGGACCCCGCGGCCCTGGAGGAGTTGACCGCCTCAGTCGGCCAAATGGGGGTGATCCAGCCCGTGGTCTGTAGGCTCGACGGGGCCACGGGGCTCGTTTACACCGTGGCCGGCGAGCGGCGCTGCGCCGCGGCACGGAAGGCGGGCCTTGCCGCCGTCCCTGCCGTCTTCGTCAACACCGCAAACAGCGCCGAGATTGCCCTCGTGGAGAACCTGCTCCGCCAGGACCTCACCCCCGTCGAAGAGGCCGAGGCCTTGAAGCGCCTCATGGACGACCACGCCTACCCGCAGGAGCAACTGGCGACCGTGATCGGCAAATCGCAGGCCACGATCTCCCGATCCCTCTCCCTCAACCGGCTTCCCAAGGAGGTCCGGGACGCCTGCCGCCAGGACCCCACGGTGCCCAAGACCGTTCTCGTCGAGATCGCCCAGAAGAAGCAGGAACGGAGCATGGTGACCCAGTTCAAGAAATACCAGGAGCAGCAGGCCAAGGCCGCCGCCAAAGAGGCCGCGACCGCCGCACCGGCGCGGCCGAAGCGGACCAAGACCGAGGCCATGGCCAACACCATCGCCGTAATGGCAAGCACGATCGACAACCTGGTCTTCCCCGACTTTACCGCCGAGGACCGTGCCATTCTCATCGAGGCCATGAACGCCCTGAAGGAGATCCTGGAGCCGGCCATCACCCGGGCGGTGAAGAACAAGAAAAAGGCGGTGTGACCTCGCAGCGGCGAGAGCGAAAAGGCGAAGCCAATGCGAAGAACCAGCGGAGCAAGGCGCAGCTAAAATGATCGATGGTGTCGGTAGACGCTTAATAGTATAAATCAGATAGATATTATTCACGATGAATACGACTTCACGATGGCAGGGATCGCAAATCTTTTAAGGTCACAATTTGTGACCTCAAAAATGGGAGAGGAAGCCATGGCGGTTAAGAAGAAAGCATTCCCCGAACCGATGCGGGGCGAGGAGAGCGAGCCGCGCGCCGCCCGCGGGCGAAAGCGCGAAGATGCTTCGTTTCCTGCGCCGCCGGCCCATGCGGGTGTGCCGATAGACTATGCCATGACGCTCGCGGATATCAAGGATAGGATCCGCAGCGAGCGCCTCCGCGTGGTTCTTTCCGCCAATGCGGCCATGGTGTTGCTCTATTGGGAGATCGGAGGGATCATCCTGGCCCGCCAGGCACAGGAGGGCTGGGGCGCCAAGGTCATCGACCGCCTCTCCGCAGACCTGCGGGAAACGTTTCCGGACATGCAGGGGCTGTCGCCCCGCAACTTGTTGTTCATGCGCTCGTTCGCTGCCGCCTATCCCGATGCCGAAATAGTGAAACAGCTCGTTTCACTATTGCCCTGGGGGCATATCATTCACCTGCTGCAACGCGTCAAGGAGTTGGACGCGAGAATCTGGTATGCCAGGGCCAGCCTCGCCAATGGATGGTCACGCAGCATCCTCGATCTGCAAATCGAATCACAGGCACACAAACGCCAGGGCAAGGCCATTCACAACTTCCCGGCCGCCTTGCCGCCGGCCGATTCCGATATGGCCGCTCAGGTCTTCAAGGACCCCTACCTCTTCGACTTCATCGGCACCGCCGATCCGCGTCGCGAACGCGAGGTCGAGCTGGCCTTGGTGAATCACGTACAGAACTTCCTGCTGGAAATGGGAGCCGGGTTCGCTTTCGTCGGCCGGCAGGTGCATTTGGAGTTTTCCAGTGCGGATTATTACCTGGACCTGCTGTTCTATCATCTCAAGCTGCGCTGCTATGTGGTCGTCGAACTCAAGGCGGTTTCCTTTGCGCCTGAATTCATCGGTAAGTTGAACATGTACATGTCCGCCGTGGACGATCTGCTGCGTCATCCAGACGATAAAGCGACGATTGGCCTTCTTCTGTGCAAAGGAAAGGACCGCATTGTTGCGGAATACGCCCTTAGCGGCTTTAACCGTCCGATCGGCGTGGCCGACTGGAAGAACAGCTCACCGAAACATTGCCGGACGAACTGAAGGGCAATCTGCCAACCGTGGAGGAGATCGAGGCGGAACTGGCAGGTCTGCAACCCACTTCCGCCGTGCCGGTGCCGAGGGGTCGGCCATCCTCACGAAGGCCATGAACGCCTTGCAGGAGATCCTGGAGCCGGCCATCATCCGGGCGGTGCAGAACAAGAAAAAGCCGGTCTGAGGCCGCTAGAATCAGCGGCACAAGGGGACACTAAAATGATCAAGGCCTTCGGAAGAGCGTTAATGGTATCAATTAGTTAAGTCGTATCGCCGCGGCGATATTTCTTGGACAGGGGCGTTTCCGGTAGGTGAGCGGGCGGCCGGAAACGCCCTTGGGAGGGTGATGAGGAAGTGCGGTAACGATAAAATGAAGACTTCAAATACTACTGTTCAGTTTTACTAATTGGTGCAACCTATTGAATGTTAGATGAAAGGTGCAATTCTCGAAGAATGTTTTTTCCGATGCCCGGAGAAAACCACTTCTTCCTGTAATAATTGAACGAAAAAATCTCCTTGTGGTAATTGATTTCATACGGTAATTTAGAGAAATCCGTTCAGTTTTATAGTGGATTCTCACCCAACTTTGAAAGTGATCGGGGAGGAGGACAGGATGAAGATCAAGATGTTTTGGATAATTAAAGTTGGGCTGGCAATCACCGTGACCCTTTTCTGCACTTCGTGTATTACAACGTACACAATTCCGCAAAACGTAATTAGCGAACGAATCACTCGCGAGCAATTGTCACAAAAGGGGCAAAGCTACAGCTTAGTCGGTGTCATTGCGGGGCCATTATTGGGCATGCTCGCTTATTCAATGGAATATGATCCCAAAAGTACTAGCGGACTCAAATGGCTTCCGGCAATGACAGAAAATGGTGAAATGGTCGAAGTTGAAATCACACGTGTCAGTACTTTCATTATCAAAACAAAATCAAGTGAGACAGTTAAAATGCTGGCGACGACCGCTTTCATCTCAGATGGTGTTTTAAAAGGCAAACGATCCTCAATCCTGGGAATGGCGCGCGAAGTCCCTGTTGATGATATTGCAGGCATAGAATTATATACTGAGAACTCTCAGACCCGACCTTTAAAAAATAGATAAGAATTTACAAAA
>JAKAFS010000124.1 GCA_021817825.1 Deltaproteobacteria bacterium
GAACTCCTACAGAAGCTCGATCAGCTTCATACGGGATACCGGATCTGCCTCAATCTGAGCGGTCTTGCGGTCGAGGATGTCCTGGAGATGCTCTACGACTGCCGGGGAATGATCACCCATCTGGAGCTCTTCAACCTCAAGGACCACGTGACGGGCAAGACCGCCCATTACGGGGAGATCAGCGAACTGCAACGGGCGATCAACGAGGGCAACGTCATCACCTTGAAGCGCCTGATCCGCAACATCCGCCGCCGCCTCGAACCAGCGGACGGGCAGGACAACCAGGATCGGGTCGCCAAACTGACCGAGATGCTCTGCAACATCCCGGCGCTCCAGTCCCATTACCGGGCGGCGCCGCTGGGGGCGTACATCGGCAGCGACTCGACGGGCCGTTCCCGTCACCAGTACGGAATGGGGCTGGTCGTCGAGGACACCCTGAGCCGACGGGCGCAGAAAACGCTCCATCGGGTCCTGGAACCGGCGCTGTTCATCCTGCCGGTCCGGATGACGGTTTTCATGCGGACCACCGTCATCCCCCGCCCCCTTTCCGGACCGTGGTCGAGGCTCAGCCAACGCCTGCCCTGGTTGCAGAGTTTCGGGGCGGAACGCCTCCGGGAGTGGGAGATCCAGGACAACGCGACCCGGATGGCGTCGCCGGGCAACATCATTCCTCTGGGCGGCTTCCACGAGGAACCCAATCCCGCCCTGCGGCTGACCGAAAAGGCCGCCCCCAGGGGAGCGGAGATCGCCTGGCGCACCCTGAACAGCGGCCTGCGCAATGCCCTCAAGGTGCTGGTCGGCTTCATCCCCGCCTTTCTCACCTTTGCCCTGACCAAGGACTGGTGGCTGCTGGCCTACGGCGGGGCCTTCATCTGGTTTTCGATCACGGGCCTCAGGAACATCCTCCAGTCGGTCCTGGGGGGCGGCGGGATCCGCCGGTCGCCGCTTTTGCGCTGGAACGACTATGTAAGTTGGGAGCGGCTCGCCGACTCGCTGCTCTTTACCGGCTTTTCGGTCCCCCTGCTGGACTACCTCGTCAAGACGGTCCTGCTCGACCGGGGCTTCGGGATCACCACGGCCACCGAGCCGATCCTCCTCTATACGGTCATGGCCCTGGCCAACGGCCTCTACCTTTCGAGCCACAATCTCTTCCGGGGCCTGTCCAAAGGAGCGGTTTACGCGAACTTCTTTAGGAGCATCCTGTCGATCCCGATCGCCGTCGCCTTCAACGCCCTGCTCGGGGGGCTCCTCAACGAGGCGGGGTCCAAAGCCATCGACGCCACCCTGCAAAAATGGGCCGCCGTCATCTCCAAGACCGCCTCGGACTGCGTCGCCGGCGTGATCGAGGGACTGGCCGACCGTTACGAAAACATCCGCCTCCGGACTCTGGACTATGCGGCCAAGCTCGACCAGCTTTTCAACGCCTATGCCAAGCTGGAGCTCCTCTATCCCGAAAGGGACCTCCTGACGCTCCTCAAACAACCCAAGCAGTTCATCGAAACCCTGGGGAGCGAATCGCAGGAGTTGGAGCGGATCCTCATCATCAACGCCCTGGACCTCCTCTATTTCTGGATGTACCAGCCTAGGGCCAGAAGCGTCCTGAAAAACCGGATCGCGGCCATGTCCGACGAGGAGCGGCGGATTTTCTTTAGCTCCCAGGGCATCTTGCAGCGGGAAAAGGAGATCAGCCAGCTCTTTTTGGACGGGATTATCGGCCGGAACTTCTCCCGGGGACTGTCTTTTTACCTGGACAGTTATGCCGGATATCTTGAGGCCCTGCGGAGGATGGTCTTCGAGGAGTTGCAGACACCGGAGGAAGTGGCTAAGGACGCAGCACAGGGAGAGAATCGCTGCGGCGTCTCTCAGTGGGACCGCTGAGGGGAAAAATTCCGGTCCGGCGCGGCAAAGGATTTCAGCGTTTGTTGCGAACCGCCCACACATAAGCCCGGCTCGTTTCGGCGACGACCTTCTCGCCGCCGCCCCCGATGCCGACGATGATGATGCCGTTCGCGTAGCGCGCATCCCGGGTAGACGACCAATAAAACGCCATGTAGGCATTGAAAGCCGCATAATCCCGGCTCCGGTGACTCAAGTCCACCTCATCGGGAAGACGCCAGTCGCCGGCCTGCGAACCGTCCTTCAGGCCGCATACGCCGTCATGCAGTTGCGCGACTTTCGTTTTGGCTTCAGCCCATGTCCCGGGGCCCAGACACCTGCCATCCTTCAGCCAGACGATGCCCTCGGCGTCAATCGTGCCATCTTTGTTGTCCGTCGCCGCCCAGGCCATGCTTGCAACCATTATCAAGCCCAGCACCATCCCGATCACCACCTTGCCTGTTTTTTTCATTTTGTCTCCTAATCAATCTGGAATGTTCTCTCCCTGCGCACCCAAGGTGATGCCTATCCGTTGGCCTGCCCGATCAGCTCTGGAATCTCCCGGCAGCTCGCAAGCACTCGCCAGGCCGCGGAAAAATCACTGCCCGCCGTCAGCGCGTTGGGAATGACGACACAGCGGATGCCGGCCGCCACGGCGGACTTAAGACCCCGGGGGGAATCCTCGACGACGAGGCACGCCTCGGCCGGGAGCCCGACCTTGCCAAGCGCCGTCCGGTAGGGTTCCGGATCGGGTTTGGAAAGCCCATAGTCCTCCCGGGCGAGGATGAATGCGAAGTGGGAAAGCAGTGTCCCGGTCCCCTGGTGAATCGCTTCGAAATGGCCCCGCCGGCAGCTGGTCACGATCCCCATTGTCACCCGGCCTTTGAGGGCGGCCAGGGTCTCCTCCACGCCGTCGATGATGCTCACCCCGGCCTGGAGCAGTTCCGTGTAGCGCCGGTTCCGCGCTTCCACCAGCCGCTCGATGGCCTCGGATGAGTAGCCCCGCTCGGCGGCCAGCTCGAAGCTGCTGCGCCCCTCCGCAAGCGAGATCTGCCGAAAAAGCGCCTCAGAAAAGGGAATCCCGATCTGCCGGAGGATCTCCCGTGTCGACTGAAAATAGAGTTTTTCCGTGTCCACCAGGACGCCGTCGTTGTCCCAGAAAATGGCCCGGATCGTCATTTGGCCTCCTCAGGCAAAAAAAGCGGCGCCTCTCCTTGGAAAACCGCGGGGAAGACGCCGCTGCATTGCGGTTCCTCAGGCTAGAGGGGAATGTTGCTGTGTTTCTTGGGCAACCTTTTTTCCGTCTTGTCCTTGAGCGCATCGAGGAGGGCCACGACCCGCCGCCGGGTCTCGCTGGGGAGGACGATCTCGTCGATGATCCCCAGCTCCGCGGCCATATAGGGGCTGTTGAACTTCTCCTCATAGGCGGCGCAGAGCTCCTTGCGCTTGGCTGCCGGATCGGCGGCCGCAGCGATGTCCCGGCGATAGATGATGTTGCAGGCCCCTTCCGCCCCGATGACGGCGATCTCCGCCGTGGGCCAGGCCATCACGTAATCCCCGCCCAGGGCCTGGGAGCACATCCCGATGTAGCCGCCGCCGTAGGCCTTGCGGGTCACCACGTTGATCTTGGGCACCGTGGCCTCCGAGTAGGCATGGAGCAGCTTCGCCCCGTGGCGGATGATCCCCGCCCACTCCTGCTCGGTCCCGGGGATGTAGCCGGGCACGTCGGTGAAGGTGAGGATGGGGATGTTGAAGGAGTCGCAAAAACGGATGAACCGCGCCGCCTTGTCGGAGGCCGTCACGTTGAGGACCCCGGCGCCGAAATAGGGGTTGTTGGCCACGACGCCCACGGGCCGGCCCATGATCCGGATGAAGGCCACGACCATGTTCTTCCCCCAGTATTCGTGGGGTTCGAAGAACTCCCCGTCGTCGGCCACGGAGGCGATGATCCGCTTCATATCATAGCCCCGGCTGGTCTTGTCGGGGATGATCGTGTCCAACTCCGGACAGAGCCGATCGGCGCTGTCCTGGCAGGGCATCACCGGAAGCGGGCTGTGGCAGCTGTCGGGGAGGTAGGAGAGGAGCTTTTTCACGCCGTCGATGCAGGAGCGCTCGTCTTCGGCCACGAAGTGGCAGACCCCGCTTTTCGCCGCATGGGCCATGGTACCGCCCAAGTCCTCGTGGCTCACCACCTCGCCGAGGACCGCCTTGACCACCTCGGGGCCCGTCAGATACATGAAGCTTTCGTCCTTCACCATGAAGACCCAGTCCATCAGGGCCGGCGAATAGACGGCGCCGCCCGCCGTGGGCCCCATGACCGCGGCGATCTGGGGGATGTAGCCCGAGGCCATGGTGTTCCGGTAGAGGATCCCCGAGTAGCCGTTCAGGGAGGGGATCCCCTCCTGGATGCGCGCCCCGCCCGAATCGTTGAGGGAGACGAAGGGCTTCTTCGCCTCCAGGGCCATGTCCATCACCTTCCAGAACTTGCGGGCGTGCATCTCCCCGAGGGTCCCGCCGGCGCTGGTGAAATCCTGGGCCGCGGCGAAAACCGTCCGGCCGTTGACCCGGCCGAAGCCGGTGATCACCCCGTCGGCCGGGATCTCTTTCTCATCGAGGCCGAAGAGGGCCGAACGGTGTTTGACGAAAAGCTGGATCTCCTGAAAGCTTCCCTCGTCGAAGAAAAGCGCGAGCCGCTCCCGGGCCGTCAGCTTCTTCTGGGCATGCTGCTTTTTGATCATCTCCTCGCCGCCCATGGCCATCAGCCGCTGCTTCCGCAGCTGGAATTCATCTATCTTTTCTGCTGTTGTCTTTTCCATACCTTGCCTGCCCCTCTTGCATGATTGATCAGCTATTTTCCCGGCGGCGCTCCCGCATCGCCGCATATCGTCGCCGAGCATACCCTAAAACGATCGTGGCCGCCATTCCAAATCTGCATTCCGGAGCAAATCTCCCCGCCGCAACCGACGCGGCGGTCCGTTGGCCGCCGCCGGACAGCCAACGGCGCTGGCGGGAGCATTTGTTTGACATTTATGGTCCCATCCATTATAGTCAGCCCCGAATTGCCGGGACGGAGGGTGAAGGGTGAAGGTCATACAGATACAGGATGTGTTTCAGTATTACGGGAATGACCTGAAGCGCGTGGAAGAACACATGGAGAAGCATCTCCGTTCGGAAGTGCGTCTCATCCCGGAGATCATCCGCCACCTGCTCGGCAGCGGCGGCAAGCGATTTCGCCCCCTTCTGCTGCTGGCCACAGCGGAACTTTGCGGTCACCGCAGCGAGCGGTGCTACACCCTGTCGGCGGTCATCGAATTCATCCACACGGCGAGCCTGCTCCACGACGACGTGATCGACCATGCCGAGACCCGGCGCGGCAAGACTTCGGCAAACTGCGTCTGGGGAAATGCGGCCAGCGTCCTGGTGGGGGATTACCTCTACTCCAAGGCCTTCAAGCTCATGGCCGCGGACGAAAATCCGGCCATCTTCAAGCTGCTGGCCACCTCTACCAACACGATGTCGGAAGGAGAAGTCTTTCAGCTGGTGAAGGCCGGCGACATCTCGATCACCGAAAAGGAGTACCTGTCAATCATCGAGAAAAAGACCTCCATCCTCATCTCGGCGGCCTGCGCCATCGGAGGCATTCTCGGGAACGCCACGGACAGCCAGATCGAAGCCTTGACCCGTTTCGGGATGCGGCTGGGAACCGCCTTCCAGATCACGGACGACACCCTCGATTACGTGGCCAAGGAGGAAGAGTTCGGCAAGGCGATCGGCCAGGACCTCAAAGAAGGCAAACTGACGTTGCCGCTCATCAGGACGATGAAAAAATGCACCCCCGAGGAGCGGTTGTTCATCCGGAAGGGGATCGAGGAGAAAGACGAGGCGACCACAGCGGAGATCCTCGCCCTGATCCAAGATCGGA
>JAKAFS010000125.1 GCA_021817825.1 Deltaproteobacteria bacterium
ATGGCGGCCGTGGTGGCGAGCATCTTGCTGACCGAGCAGGCGCCGTAGAGCGTCTCGGCGGTGGCGGCCCGACCGGCGGCCCGATCGGCGGTGCCGAAGGCCTCCGACCAGATCAGCCGATCGCCCTCTACGAGGGCCAGGGAGACGGAGACGGCGCCGGGATCGGCCATGACCTCCTGCACCGCGGCGCGGCCTTCGGCGATGGTGGCGGTATAGGTGGGCGTCGAGGAAGCGCACCCGAAAAAGAGCAGGAAGAACGGCGAAGCGCACAGGAGTGTGAGAAAGCGGTTCATAAAGCAGCGTCTCCAAGACCTAGGCATAGGGTTGATAGTCCTTGCCCAGAAGGGCTTGGGCGATCTGCATCTTCAGGGTGGCATTGGCGATCTGCGTCGCCTTCACGTCCCGAAGATAGCGTTCGAAGGGAAATTCCGTCGAGTACCCCATCCCGCCATAGACATCCATGGCGTTGTTCACCACCGTATAGGCCGTTTCGCCGCCCATCAGGTTGGCCATTGCCGACCAGGTGGAGGCTTCCTCGGCGCCCCTTTCGGACAGGGAAAGGGCCCGATAGCAGACCAGCCTGGCCGCTTCGAGGGCAGTGTAGTCATCGGCCATCCGGAATTGGATGCCCTCGAATTTTCCCAGGGGTTTTCCGTATACATGGCGGATCTTGGCGTATTCGGCAGCCAGCTCCAGCGCTTGCTTGGCGGTTCCCAGAGCGATCAGTCCGGTCAGGGCGCGCTGTTCCTGGACGATGGACTTGAGCATCGGCAGGGCATTGTGCTTCTCGCCAATGAGATGATCGACCGGCACCTGCACCTCGTCGAAGGCGATGTTGCCCCACTTGAGAGACCTCCAGCCAAAACCATCGAGGCGCTGAATCTGGATTCCCGGCCGGTCCGCCTCCACAAAAAGACAACTGATCCCTTCTTTCCCTCCCTCTTCCGTTCTGGCCAGCACCAGATACCCCTGCGCGACGCCCGCAAAGGTGATCATCGCCTTTTCGCCGTTCAGCACGTAGGCGCCGTCCGTCAGTTTCGCCGTGGTCCGCAGGGCGCGCATCTCGGAGCCCGATTCCGATTCCGTGGAAGCAAAGGCGGCCAGGTACCGGCCCTGCACGATCTCAGGGACGACGGCATCTTTGATCTCTTTGCAGGCCTGGAGGAAGATCCGGCCGGTGATATTGCAGCCGCAGAGGATGATGGCGCAGCTGTGGTCGAACCGGGCGACCTCTTCCAGGGCGATGCCCAGGGTGGTCGCATCGACGCCGGAACCTCCATAAGCGGCCGGAAATCGCAGCCCCGTGAGCCCCACCTTGGCCATCTTGCGCAGGTTGTCCCAGGGGAAGGCGTCGGCGCGGTCCCAGTAGGCCGCCTGGGGGGCCAACTCTTTTCTGGCAAACTTATGGATCGTTTCCCTTACGGCATCTTGTTCTGTGGTGAATTCGGCCATGTCGCGCCCCCTCTGGAAAGTCTTTTCGCATCCCGCGATGCCGCCGTCACCGGCGGCGAACGGATCGTTTCTTTTTCTACCATTCTCGCGGAAAAATTACAAAGCGCTATTCTTCCCATTGACAGACCGGACTTCTTTCCCTATGTTCAGGAAAAAAAGGGATGTCCTTTTGCGATGAAGTGCGGATGCGGGTATGCCAAGCTAGAGGGCTTCGCTACCCGCTCGGATTGAAAGGAGATGACGCGATGCCTGCCACTATCGTCCTGACCTTGACCGGCGCGGATCGGATCGGGTTGGTCGAAGAGATCACCAAACTCCTGCTCGACCTGGGCGGCAATGTGGAGACGAGCCGCATGGCCCGGCTGGGCGGCATGTTTGCCGTTTTGATGCTCGTCTCCCTCCCTGCCGAGCAACTTCCCGCCCTGGAGCGGAAGGCGGAATATCTGATCGCCCAGGGCTACAAAGTCACCACCAGCGTCGCCAGACCGGATTGCGAAGCAGCCCGTCCCGGCTGGATCTCCTGTCAAATCGACGTTCAGGGCGCCGACCACGAAGGGATCATTCATCAGGTGGCGCGCCATCTCTCCCAGCACGGCATCAACATCGAATCGCTGGATACGTTGACCGTTCCCGCGCCGATCAGCGGCACGCCGCTGTTCACCCTGACGGGGCATGTCGCCGTTCCCCCCGACTTGTCCGGTCAGGACTGGAAGGTGGCCCTGGAAGAGATCGGCCGCCAACTGGACGTCGTCATCAAAGTGACTGCATCCAAAGAATCCTGATGCGCGTCAGCGGAGAGCAGCCGGCGTTGTCGCAGCTTAGGCGGGATCGGGCCAGTTCAGCGTGGCAAATGAGCGCCATAGAGATTCAATAGCCCCCCACGGCGGATCATCTCCACCTGCCGCGGGGTCAGACAATGCGACACCTCAAAAAGGTAATCCCGGGAAAGGTTTTTCACCTGAATCACCGTCCGGTTTAGCGCCTGATTTATATTTTGGATCTCTAACCCATCGCCGAGCTGCATTTTTTCGTAGTCCTGCGAGTCAGTAAAAATGAGCGGCAGGATCCCGAAGTTGACCAGGTTCGCCATGTGGATCCGCTCGATGCTCCGGGCGATGACGGCCCGCACGCCGAGATAGGCAGGACAAAGCGCGGCATGCTCCCGCGAAGACCCCTGACCGTAGCTCCATCCCGCGACGATGACGGAGGCCAGCCCCTTTTTCCCGAAGTCCTTGCAGCGCTCCGCAAAAAGCGGATCGACCCGATGAAAGATGAAATCGCTCGACTTGGGAATGTTGGAGCGATAGCGGCTCACCGGTCCCGCCGGGATGATGTGATCCGTCGTGATCTTGTCGCCCAGTTTGATCGCCACCCCGGCGCGCAAATGGTCCGGCAGAGGGGTTTGGTGGGGCGGGTCGCTGATGTTCGGGCCGCGGTAGACCTTGATGTCGCCGGCAGACGGCGGGAGCACCAGGCGGTCGTCGATGAAGAACTTCTCGGGAACGGGAACGACCGGAGGTTCCATGCCGAGCTCGTTGGGGTCGGTGAGCTCTCCGGTCAGGGCCGTGGCAACGGCCACCTCGGGGCTGACGAGATAGACCTGCGCATCCTTGGTGCCGCTTCGCCCCTCGAAATTCCGGTTGCTGGTGCGGACGGAAACCCCGCCCGATTGGGGCGCCTGACCGTAGCCGGCGCAAAAGCCGCAGGCCGTCTCCAAAATACGCGCCCCGGAATCGATGATGTCGCTCAGGGCCCCGTTTTCGGCGATCATCCGCAGGACCTGCCGGCTGCCGGCGGCGACGCCGAAAGAGACGTCGGGGTGAACCTGCCGGCCTTTGAGCATCGAGGCGGCGATCATCAGATCCCGAAAGGAGGAATTGGTGCAGCTGCCGATCAGGACCTGATCGACCTTGAGCCGTCCGACGTCTCGCACCTTGCAGACGTTGTCCGGCGAGTGGGGCCGGGCGACATTGGGATCGATCGTCGCAAGCGCGATGTCGATGGTTTCGTCGTATTCGGCGTCCGCATCGGGCAGTAATTCCCGCCACTGGACTAAGCGGCCCTGGGCCGCGAAAAACCGGCGGGTGACCGCGTCGCTCGGAAAGAGGGACGTGGTCACGCCCAGCTCCGCACCCATGTTGGCGATCGTCGCCCTTTCGGGAACCGAGAGGGTCGTTATCCCCTCCCCTCCGAATTCGAGGACTTTCCCCACATTTCCCTTCGTCGTCAGGGTCCGCAAGATTTCCAGGATGATGTCCTTGGCCGTCGACCAGGGCTTCAGCCGGCCGTGGAGGTTGATCCGCACCACCTGCGGATAGGAGAGGAAAAAAGGGCCGCCCGCCATGGCCACCGCCACGTCCAGCCCGCCGACCCCCATGGCCAGCATCCCCACGGCGCCGCAGGTGGGGGTGTGGCTGTCCGCGCCGATCAGCGTTTCGCCGGGACAACTGAACCGCTCCAGGTGCACCTGATGGCAGATGCCGTTGCCCGGTTTGGAGAAAAGGATGCCGTATTTTGCCGCCACGGTCTGCAGATAGCGATGATCGTCGGGATTTTCAAACCCTTCCTGCAGCAGGCAGTGATCGACGTAGGAGACCGAAAGCCGGGTCTTCACCCGGGGAACCCCCATGGCCTCGAATTGGAGGTAAGCCATGGTTCCCAGCGGGTCCTCCGTCAAGGTCTGGTCGATGGCGATGCTGATCTCGGACCCTGGGTTCAGTTCCCCCGAAACGAGATGCCTCTTGACGATTTTTTCAAATAGATTGAGACCCATGCCACCTCCGGGGAATTTTCCTTTCAGCGACGCAAGAACTTCTGGAAAGTGTGCGTGTCCTCCCGGACGCAGGATCGGGAGACACCGAAGGTCCAGGTGACCTCGCCCACGTAAAGATCGCCGCGCGAATCGACGCAGAGCGTATGGGGGGCGACGAAGTTTCCGGAAGCTTCCCGGTCGGCGCTGCACCAATGGAGAAGCACATTTCCCGCCAGGTCCAGGACCCGCACGCCTCCCGGCTGGTCATGCTTGATCGGACCGCGGGTAAAAGACTTATGGCCCGGGACCCACCACAGTTCCGACACATAGACCCGGCCTTCTTTGTCGAAGGCGATGTCCGTCGGCCTCTGGACATGGTTCCACATCTCCAGAAACTCGCCGTCGCGGGAGAAGATTTGGATCCGGTCGTTTTCCCGGTCGGCCACAAAGACCCGATTGTCCGGGGAGATCGCCACCGTATGCGGCAGCCGAAACTGTCCCGGCCCCTCCCCGGGATCGCCCCAGGACTGGATCAGCGTCCCGTCGGCAGTAAAGCGATGAATCCGCGAGTTCCCGTAGCCGTCACTGACGTAAATCTCGCCATCGGGGGCCACGGAGATCCCGGTGGGGCGATTGAAGGGGGGACCGCCCCACTGGACACTGCCGTGACTCTTTCCGTCATACCCCGTGTCGGAGGCCACCCCGGGGGTGCCGAGCATCATGACCTGCTCTCCTTGGGGGGTGAATTTCCGCAGGGTATGGTCGCCGTCGTCCACGGTGTACACCCTGTCATCCGGCCCGATCTCAATTCCGTGCGTCCGGGGGGTGAAGATCCCCTCGCCCCAGGAGCGCAGGAAACGGCCATCGCGGTCGTAGACGATGACCCGGGCGTCCTGCCTCGTCATCAGGTACACATTGTCCCGGGAATCCACCGCCACCCCATCCACGTCCTTGTGGATGTATCCCGGGGGCAGCTTTTCCCACCCCTCCATTACCTGGAACTTCGGCGCCGTTGTCGTGGTCATAGGGTTTCTTTTTCCTTTCCTAATCATCAAATGATGTCCGGTTCGTCGGAAGCGAAAATGTCTTTCTTGCCCCTGCTGCGGAAGTAGGGGATCAGCAGGGCCACAACGGTCAGGCCGAGGAGGATCAGACTCACGGGACGCTGTAGAATGAACCAAGCCGTATTCTGCCCGACCGAAATGGAGAGGGTCCCGTTCAGCCCCTTTTCGGCCATCGGTCCCAGGATCAGTCCCAGCACCACGGGGGTCACGTCAAAGCCGTGGGACTTCAGGAGATAGCCCAGGATGCCGAAACCGAGCATGACGTACACGTCTGCCATGCTTCCCCGGATGGCGAAGGCCCCCACGGTGGTCAAGAGGATGATGGAGATGGCCAGGATGTGCCGCGGCGTCTTGGTCGCCCAGGCAAACCAGGGGGCGCAGTAGAGGCCGAAGAGGAGCATCAGCACGTTGGCCAGGTAGAGTGAGCAGATGAAAGTCCAGGTGACGTTGGCATGCGTCGTGAAAAGCTCGGCCCCGGGGTTGAGGCCGTGGATCATCAGCCCTCCCATCATGATCGC
>JAKAFS010000126.1 GCA_021817825.1 Deltaproteobacteria bacterium
GAACGGTCGGTTCGGTTTTACGCCCGGTTGTCGACCGCAGCGCCGTAAGCGGATGGGGAGAATGTGCCGTTTGCCGAAAACGGTGCGTTCAGTGAATGGGAGAGGGGGAGAAGATGGAAATCGCTGCGAAAAAAGAGGACAGCGCCGTGGTGGTATCGGTCACAGGGAGGATCGATGCCGTTACGGCTCCGGAGTTTGAAAAGGAGTTGCTGGCATTGATGGCCGGCGGGGATTACACGCTGGTTCTCAATTTGACTAGTCTTGAGTACATCAGCAGCGCCGGCCTGCGGAGCATCCTGTCCGCGGCAAAACAGCTGAAGGCGAAGGACGGCAAGATGCTTTTTGCCGGTCTGCAGGGGCCGGTGAAGGACGTCTTCAAGATTTCCGGCTTCGGTTCCCTCTTCAAGATTTTTGAAACGGAGGAAGAGGCGCTCCGTCAGATCTGAATGTCACAGTTTCCCACGGAGATGCGGGTTCCCGCCACGCTGGCGTCGCTCCAGACGCTGCTTGAGTTTGTGACCTCCTGTGCCGAACGCCGGGGGGTGGGGCAGGCGAGAATCCGGGAGATCGAGCTCGTCATGGAGGAGATCCTCGTGAACATCTTCAACTACGCCTATCCCGAACGGCCGGGCGACGTGGAGATGGTCTGCCGGCTTGACAATACCGGGGGACTGGTGGTGGAGATTGCCGATGAGGGGATTCCCTTCAACATCCTCAACCAGAAAGATCCCGATCGTGAGGCGGGGATCGAAGCGAGGACTGTCGGCGGCCTGGGAATATTTTTCGTCAAACGCTTGATCCGGGACATCCGGTACCGGCGGGAGGGCGGGAGGAACATCCTGACGCTGACGGTCGATCCCGCGCCTGCACCACCGTGAAGGATGCCGGGAACCAACTTCTTGGACAATTCGTCCACCGCATCGTTGCGGGACGGCGACACAGGGGTTTTTACAGAGGTTTTGCCCGGATGAACCCACTGCCCGGGAACTTCAGGAAGGGGGCAGGCCTTGTTTCCTTTCCCATGTGCGTCTTATGGCGGATTTCATGGGCCCCCTTCTCACGCTCCGCTCCCTGACGCTCCAATTTGAAACCCCAGCCTAGCTGGGTGGTGATGGGTCGGGAAAAAACGCTCCATGCGTAAACGGAGCCGATGGATAGATGAATTCCCACGGCGGAGGCCGCAATGAGCCAGCGGTTCTTCGTTTTTTTCATGCAGGTTGTATTCCTCTCGTTACGCGTCATAGATGGGGATGCTTAAGGAAAATGGTTGCGTTTTTGCCCTGTTTCAACGGGTATCGGGCATTTCTATCGTTCCCGTTCAGGGACGGGCGAAGAGGCATTTGAGAATGAAGAACTCGCCGTCATAATGCGTTTCCACGGGATAGGGAAGCTTCTTGAAGAGTTTGATCATAGAGGCGTTGCGTGGCGACGTATAAGCCACCAGCCCTTCAATGCCATTCTCGTTGGCGGCCTGGGCAAGCTTCTCCAGAATGACACCGGCGACTCCCTTGCCCTGCCATTCCTTGCGAAGGGAAAAGGCCACTTCGGCCATGTGCTTCCCCCCTTCCCGGACATATTCCCCCACCCCGATGACCTTTTCGGCGGGCATCCCGTTGTCCGTGACCGCGACGATGGTCATATTTTTCAGGTAGTCGATCTGATACATGCTTTCCAGTTGGTCCTGGTGAAAAGCGGTTCGAAAATGGAAGAAGCGGGAGGTGACGTCTTTTTCGTCCATGGCGTAGAAATGCCCCTGAAGGATCCGGAGATCCCCCGGTTTCATGGGGCGGAAAGTGACCGGGACGCCGGCATGGACCCGCGTTTCCTCGATGTGCACCGGATAGATGCCGAAAAGGGACTCGTACAGACTCCGCTCCCGGCCGATGAGCCCCGTCTCTTTCGCCCGGTTGAAGAGCTCCTCGCGAAAGTCCGGATGGGCAATGCTGATCAGGGCCATTGCCCGTTCCTGGATATTCTTGCCAAAGAGATTGACGGTCCCGTACTCGGTGACGACATGATAGACATCGCGGCGGGAGATGGTCACGGCGCTGCTCTCCAGCTCCGGTACGATACGGCTCCTCTTTCCGTCCTCAGTCGTGGAGGTCATGACCATAATGGCCTTGCCGCCGACGGAGTGAGCGGCGGCGTGCATGAAGTTCGGCATGGCCGTCACGCCGGCAAAGTGGTTTTGCGGGAGGGCGTCGGTGCTGACCTGCCCGGTCAGATCGATCGCCGTCGCCATATTGATCGCGACCATCCGGTGATTCTGCATGATCAGAACGGGATCGTCCACATGGGCGGTGCTGTGGAATTCCACGGCCGGATTGCCGTCGAGATACCGGTAGAGCTGCTCGGAACCCACGGCTCCCGTCGCAATCGTCATACCGTCATGCAGGAACTTGTGCCGGTTGGTGACCACGCCTCTTTCCATGAGCTCCATGATCCCGTCGGTCATATACTGGGTATGAATGCCCAGGTCGTTCTTCCCGGCGAGGGCTTGGAGAATGGACCGGTATGCCTCACCGAGACCCAGCTGGATCGTGGCGCCGTCTTCCACCAGATTGGCGACCGCACGGGCGATCTCTTCACTGGCCGCCGGTTCCGGAACTTCGAGGAGGGTCAGCAGGGGTTCTTCTTTTTCCACGATCCAGTCCATATCGTGGACATGGAGAAAGGTAGGGCCGGAAACCCTGGGCATGAGGGGATTCACCTGGGCAACGACGACATCGGCGGCAAGGGCGGCGGCCTTGGTAATATCGACGGAAATGCCGAGGCTCATCCAGCCGTGCTGGTCGGGCGGCGATACCTGGATAAGGGCGCAGTTGATCGGGAGCTGTTTGGAACGGAACAGACGGGGGATGAGATAGGCGTTCATGGGGCACAGAAACCGCCGCCCCACCCGGATTTCTTCCGAACTTCCCGCCCCCTCATAAATGGGGCGGATGGTGAAGTCATGCCCGTATTCCTGATCGGCCAGCGATGATGTGATGGCGCCCTCCAGGCTGAACAGGCGGAGGATCTCCAGATCGTTGTAACGCCGGCGCTGCTCGAGCAGGGTATTGACGAGATGCTGCGGTTCCCCGCACAGGGATCCGACGAAGATCCGCTGTCCCGAGCGGATGCCGCTCAGGGCCTCCTGGACGGATCGCCGCTTTTGAAGATACTCGTCCATGCTGTAAGGGTGATTCATGACGATCCTCCCCGTTTCTGCCGCGTATTGATACCATCACTGAAGGGCCGGGTCAATCCTGATATTGTATCCCCGCTCTGGAATGCAGCGACAGTTGCGGTTGATATTTTTCTCCGGCTGGACTATGATCCGCTCTCAATGCAGGATGTATAGACGCAGAAAGAATCGATTCGCCGGCGCAGGCGAAATCGGCACAATTCCTACTGAGAGGTGACATGATGCCCACACCCATCAAGATCACGGCCGGCTCCGTCAGCCTGACCGCGGAGCTGGACGACACAGCCCTGGCCAAGGCCGTCGCGGCCAAGCTTCCTTTCGAGACGGCCCCCAACGAATGGGGCGACGAATTCTATTTCGGGTTCCCCGTCCAGTCGGGCCTCGACGAGACGGCGACCCAAAAGGTCAAGGTCGGCGACATCGGCTTCTGGCCTCCGGGGAATGCGATGGCGATCTTCTTCGGCCCCACGCCGATGAGCTCGGGTCCTGACCCCGTCCCGGCCAGCGCCGTCTGTCTGCTCGGCAGGATCACCGGCGATGCGACCCTGCTCCGGAAGGCCAGCGGCGCCGGGAGGATCCGCATCGAGAAGGTGTGAGCGAAAAAGCCCCGCCATCCGCCCGTTCCGTTTCCTCCGCGGCCTGAGCGGCCTGAGGGGATAAACGAGGTACGCTGCTGACCAAAATCCTCCCGGATTTGCGTATCGATAGGGAATGACACAACGGTTCGGCGGGAGAAAACCACCATGGCGCATCACACCCTGAAATCGGCATACGCCTCGCTCACGGACCGGCTGAACCGCTTCCCCCAGGGGGCGCCGCCGTCGGAGCTGCTCGAGAAGATCCTCCGGATCCTCTTCTCGGAAAAAGAGGCAGCACGGGTCGCCCTTTTGCCGATCAGACCCTTCACAGCCGAAACGGCCGCCCGCATCTGGAAAATTCCGGTATCGGAAGCACGGAAGATACTGGAGGGCCTTGCCGGGAAGGCGATTCTCCTCGACGCGGAGGAGAATGGGGTGCAGACCTATGTCCTGCCGCCGCCGATGGCCGGATTCTTCGAGTTCTCCCTCATGCGCATCCGGGGTGACATCGATCAGAAGGCCTTAAGCGAACTCTATTATCAATATCTGAACGTCGAGGAGGGGTTCATCAAAGCCCTTTTCACCAACGGGGAGACGCAGCTCGGACGGGTATTCGTTCATGAACCGAGCCTCTCCGCCGGGAACTCCCTCCAGGTCCTGGAATACGAGCGGGCGAGCGAGGTGATCCGCACCGCCTCCCATCGGGCAGTCGGCCTCTGCTACTGCCGCCACAAGATGGAGCACGTCGGACGGTCCTGCACCGCGCCAAGGGAGATCTGCATGACCTTCAACAGCTCCGCCGACTCCCTGATCCGGCACGGCTTCGCCCGCTCCATCGAGGCGGCCGAGGGGCTGGACCTTCTCCAGCAGGCCCATGGCAGGGGGCTCGTCCAGTTCGGGGAAAACGTCCGGGAAGGGGTCAATTTCATCTGCAACTGCTGCGGCTGCTGCTGCGAGGCGCTGATCGCCGCCCGCCGTTTCGGGATCCTCCATCCTATCCACACGACCCGTTTCCTCCCCGGCATCGGGCAGGAGCAGTGCACCGGCTGCGGAAAGTGCGTCCGGACCTGCCCTGTGGAGGCGATGGCCCTGGTCTCGGCGAACGATCCCCATCGGCCGACTCAGGAAAAGGCGAAACTCGACGCAACGCTCTGCCTCGGCTGCGGCCTCTGCGCCCGGGCCTGCGCGGCCGGAGCGATCCGTCTGGAACCGCGGCCGGAGAGGGTCATCACGCCGCTCAACTCCGCCCATCGGGCGGTGGTCATGGCGATCGAACGGGGCAAACTCCAGAATCTGATCTTCGACACCCATGCCCTTCTGAGCCACCGGGCGATGGCGGCCATTCTCGGCGTCATCCTGCGACTCCCGCCCCTCAAGCAGGCGATGGCGAGCCGGCAGATGAAGTCGCGGTATCTGGAGGCGCTGATCAGGCATTTCCAGGCCTGACACACCGGCGCCGGAATTCGCCCGGCTCACGCCTGAGCGGCCTCTCCCCTCCCTAGGGCCGCCTGGATCTCCTCGCGGACCGGCGAACGGCTGCCGGGGAGGAAGGCCTCCAGGGCCCGCCGCGCCGCAGGACCGCCGATCCGGCCGAGGGCCCAGGCGGTCATCGCCGCCACCCTTTCATCCCCGCTCTCGCCAAAGGCGCGCATCAGATCCGGTACGTACGCCTCATCCCGCGTATTTCCCATCGCCCTGGCCGCATTCACTTTCCACCGCCAGAGGTCGGCATCGGACATGTAGAACATGTGCGGCCAGATCTTCCCGGTAAAAAAGGCCTTGTCCATATGGAGGAGCTTCTCCAGGCGGAAGTCCTCGACCATCCCCGCCGCCTTTGGGTTCATCGGCAACTCCCGGGCAAGCCAGGGCGAGTTCCGGGGGCAGACAGTCTGGCAGCGGTCGCACCCGTAGACGCAGAGCCCCATCGGTTCCCGCAGCTCCATCGGGGTCAGCGCAGCACCGAAGTAGGTGAGGTAGGAGATGCAGCGGCGCGGATCGAGATGGCGCGGCCCCC
>JAKAFS010000127.1 GCA_021817825.1 Deltaproteobacteria bacterium
CGAGGCGGGGCGCCGGCAGCCCTTCACGCCGCCCGTTATCGCCGCCATTGATCTGGAAAACCCCGCGCCGCTCTCCACCGAGGTCGTCAAGGCCCAGATCCAGACCAAGGCGGGCGAACCGTTGAATCTGGAGACGCTGGAGACGGATCTGAAAAGGATCTACAGTATCTCCACCTATGAGAAGGCCGATTTTCGTCTCGTTGAACGGGAGGGGAAAACGAACCTGGTGATCGATACGAAAGAAAAGGGGTGGGGCCCCTCTTATCTGCGCCTGGGGCTCGCCCTGGACAACGATTTCAAGGGTTCGGCCGGCTACAACCTCTCGGCCAACCTGACCACACTGGGGATCAACCGGCGGGGAGCCGAATGGGAAAACGCTTTCCAGTTCGGGGATACCCCCCGGGTCTTCTCCGAATTCTATCAGCCCCTCGATGAAACGCTCCAGTATTTCATCGCCCCCCGAATTGAATACAAGTCCTGGAACATCAACGGTTTTTATCAGGGATCCACGCTCGTCCAGTACCGCGCCACCGCCCTGGAAGCGGGTCTCGACCTGGGCCGGCAGTTCGGCAAATGGGGGCAGTTCCGCATCGGCCTTCGGCGGGGATACGGAGATGTCGGCGTCCGCATCGGTCCGCCGGCGGGAGACATCAAGTTCAACAGCGGCGCCCTTTTCACCTCCCTCTCCTATAACCGGCTGGACAATTTCAATTTTCCCCGCCATGGAACTGTCGCCGACGCGGTCTGGATGATCCCCCGGAAGGAATTGGGGTCCGATTATTCGGGGAACGGCCTGCTGGTGAGCTGGCTTTCCGCTTTCTCCGTGCAGAGGCACACCCTCCTGACCAGCATGACCATCCAGAGCGCCCTCAACAGCGAGGGCCCCCTCCAGAACAGCTACCCCCTGGGCGGCTTTCTCAACCTCTCGGGATTCGCCACCGACGAACTGTCCGGTCAGCATACGGGTCTGGCCCGGCTGGTCTACTACTACGAGCTCGGCAGCACCGGGCTCGGGGAGTTCCGGATGCCTCTCTATATCGGCGGCTCTCTGGAGGGAGGAAATGCCTGGGCAACCAAGAGCGAGATCTCCGGCCGGTCGCTGCTATTGGCGGGAAGTCTGCTGGTCGGCGCGGACACCTACCTGGGCCCCCTCTATCTGGCCTACGGCCAGGCGGAGGGGGGGCATCACTCCTTCTATCTCTATCTGGGGCACAAGTTCTGACGACGGCCTCATGGCCCGCTTTTTTCAGGCCGGGTTTTTCGCTCCCGGTGCTTGCGTGGTGCCGACAAAGCAGGTGATCCGGCTGTTTCGGACCTGCCGGAGGTTACTCTCCGGGAAGTCTCCTGCTTCTCAGATGACTACGAAGTCCGCTCCAAAGAGTACGAATATGGACACCCATCGGCCGGGAGTCCTGCCTTGGCGCCGCAGCGGGAACCCCAACCAAGGATTTTCCTCCGATGAGCTCCATGGGCGAAACCATCAGCACCAGGAAGCACACGGGGCACTCGTAGTAAAGATCTCCGGAAAAGGGATTGTGTCCCCGCTGCCGGAAGACCTCCAATTTGCAGTCGCCCGGCGCCGGGGCCTGTCCTTCAAGTTGACCTTGCGAGCCGCAATGGCCGCATTGAATATGGCTCGATAACATGGTTTTCCTTCAAAGAGATCGGCACCCAGGGCAAGCGGCTTTGGCTTGCCCCACTCCCAGGCTTGAAGATTATCGGGCATTTACCGGATTGAGACAATGAGGATTGAATGAAAGGAAAGTGACAGGAATAACTTACCATGGCGGACGCGGCATGTCCGCCGCTTTGCTCTCCCAACGAGGGTCGGTTTCGGTGCAGGTAATTCGCACCGGCGACGTCCGAAAGCTTACCGGTTCCTCCGATAATAATCCAACATGGCCTGTAGCAGCGAGGCGCTGTGTCCCAGACGGACGAAGGCCTCTTCGGGCGTCATGACCCGCCTCTCGGCTCTGAGCCTCTCCCCGAAGCTGCGGCTCAGATTGGCGATCCGGGCGATCTCGCTGGCCAGATCCTCTTCCAGATGGCCGTCGCGCAACAGAATGAAGTACATCTGTTTCCGGATCTTCTCGGGATGTCCAAGCACGAGCTTTTCCACCACCCCGTCGTTTTCCCGATGCCACTTGCCGGCCTCCGCATCATTTGCCGGATAACCGTCTTTCATCCAGGGGATATTGTGGTTCGGCATCGAGAGATCGCCGATATAGTGAGCCGCAAAGGCCAGGTGATAGCCGAGGAAATCCCTTCCTTCCCGGAACCATTTGTCGTGCTCCCTTACGGCAGCGACAATGGCGCCGTAAAGATGCCCTTCATTTTTGTTTTTCTTATCGGCCGGCAGTTGGTCATAAAACCTGGTCTGATCGAGCACCATCGCTGAATCTACCGTTTTGCCCTGGAGGTTGTCGAAGTAGTGGTTGTTCCCCTCCCGGTCACGAAGCTCTCCCAGTTTGTCCTTCACCAGATCGGCGCCCGCCGCATTGAACCAGTATTCGTAACCTGCCGCCCTGGCAATGGCCACATGGGTTTTATCATACCAGCTCCACGCGGGTCCGGCGCCCGCCATCCAGCAAACGACGACCAGAACGCTCAGGAATCCTTTTGTCTTCATAGTCTCTTCCTCAGGGCCGCCGGCTGGATCTCCGGGGGTGGTTAGCGCAAAAACAAGCCTTGACCGCGATAACAAGGATGGAGATCGCTATGGGGACAGCGATAGGGTGGCCTATAAAGACACCAAATCATCAGACGGTCAAGGGAAAAAGACTGGTAGCGAAAAGCTACTGAGAACCACCCGATCGTTTCATATTGTCCGCCCCCCTGGCCGCGAATATGGTGAAGACGACAGGGATGAAGACCGATTCCGGGAGCTGGAAGGATATGCCCAAGCCGTTGAAGCATGAAGCCCTCTTCTGGGAAAAAGGGGAGGGGAAAAATGGACGGTGCCATCTGTGCGCTCATGAATGCCGGATCTCCGAGGGGCGTTTCGGCATCTGCGGCGTCCGGCAGAACATCGGAGGCATCCTGTACACCCGCGTCTATGGAGAGGTGATTGCGGCCAATGTGGACCCCATCGAAAAGAAGCCCCTCTACCACTTCCTGCCGGGATCCCGGATCTATTCCGTCGCCACCATCGGCTGCAACTTCAAGTGCGGCTTTTGTCAGAACTGGCAAATCTCCCAGGTCAAGGCGGTCGACGGCGACATGATTCCGAAAAGGCAGATGACGCCCCGGGAGATCGTTGCCGAAGCCCGGCAGGCTCACTGCCTGAGCATCGCCTATACCTATACGGAACCCACCATCTTCTTCGAGTACGCCTATGATACGGCGCGCCTGGCCCGGGAAGCCGGCCTGCGCAACGTCTTTGTCACCAACGGGTACATGACCCGGCAGGCCCTCGATATGATCGGCCCCACCCTGGACGCCGCCAACGTGGACCTGAAGAGTTTCAGCGACCGGTCCTACCGGAAGACCTGCCATGCCCGTCTACAGCCGGTCCTGGAGTCCCTGGCCGCCATGAAGGAGATGGGCCTTTGGCTGGAGGTGACGACCCTGGTCGTCCCGGGGGAAAACGATTCCGCTGCCGAGTTGCGGCAGATCGCCGAGTTCCTGGCCCGCCTCGATCCCCGGATTCCCTGGCACATCAGCCGGTTTCATCCCGATTACGCGTTTCAGGACCATGCGGCGACGCCGATCGAGACGCTGCTGCGGGCCCGGGACATCGGCCGGGAAGCCGGTCTGCAGTACATCTACCTGGGCAATGTCCTGGAGGGAACGGACACGCACTGCGAGCGGTGCCGCGAACGGGTCGTCGAACGAAGGTATATGGGGTTGAACGACTGCCGTCTCCAGAAGGGACGCTGTCCTAACTGCGGCGCCGACATCGCCGGGGTCTGGTTGTAAAAAGAAAGGGGCGCGATGGCAAAAGCACTGGTCAAAAGCAAAACCGGAGACGCTTCCCTGGCGGGAAGGGCCCTCTGGAAGGGAGAGATCCGGTTCGGGGAAATCGCGGTGCCGGTAAAGCTCCATGCCGCCATCCATGAAGAGCGGATCGGGTTTCATCTTCTGCACCGGCGCGACGGGGTCCGGCTGAAGCAGCAGATGGTCTGCGCCCGCGACGGGGCAACCGTGCCGGCCGAAGAGCAGGTCCGGGGATTCGAGGTGGAGGAGGGGAAATACCTCCTCGTCGATCCCGAGGAACTCGACGCGGCGGAACCCGCGGAGAGCCGGCGGATCGAGGTCCACGAATTCGTCGCAGCCGGGCAGATCGACCCTCTCTTCCTGGAGCGGGTCTATACCCTGGAGGCCGATCGGCACGAAAAGAGCTATAACGCCCTGGCCGCAATTCTGGGGGAGACGGACGTGGCGGGCATCTGCACCTGGACCATGCGAAAGCGCTCTTACCTGGGCGCCCTTGAGGCCTGCGGCCGGGTGCTTCGTCTCAATACCCTGCGCTACGCCGACGAGGTGATCCCGGCCCGGTCCCTGGAGCTTCCTGAGATCGCTCTGACCGAAAAGGAGCTACAGATCGGCAGCGAGCTGATCAACCGGTTGACGGCCCCCTTCGAGCCCGAGAAATTCGCCGACGAGCACCAGCAGAAGCTCCGCCGGTTGATCGAACAGAAGGCCCGGGGAGAAAAGATCGTCCTCCTGCCTCCCCGGCAGCGGAAACCGACGGCGCCGGACAAGCTTCTCGAAGCCCTCCGGGCCAGCCTGAAAAAGGTGGCCTAGATGGGGGAAAAAGCGGCAGACCGGCAGGAACCGGCCGGACAGGCGATCTGGACCGGGACGATCGGCTTCAGCCTGGTGGCGATTCCCGTGCGGCTGGTCCGGGCGATCGAACCTGGCCGGGTCTCCTTCCGCCTCCTCCACCGCACCGACTATTCGCCGCTTCTCAGAAGGATGGTCTGCCCGGAAGAGGGGAAGATCGTCCCTCCCGAAGAGATCATCCGGGGATACGAGATCGGACCCGAAAAATACATCCTCGTCTCCGACGCGGAGCTGGAATCCCTGGCGCCGGAACGGAGCCGCACGATCGAGATCGTCGATTTCATCGACCTGGCCGAGGTGGACCCCCTTTATTACGATCATCCCTATTACCTCCTGCCCGCCAAGGGGGGCGAGAAGGCCTACCGGCTCCTGGTCGAAGTGATGCGCCGGACGAAAAAGGCGGGGCTCGCCAAATTCGTTCTCGGCGAGCGGGAGTATCTCGTGGCCGTCAAAAGCGCGGCCGGGGCGCTTTGCCTGATGACCCTCCACTACAGCGAGGAGCTCCTCGCCGCCGAGGGGCTCGCCCCTGCCGACGCAGGGATCGACCGGGCGGAGAAAAGCCGCCTGCAAAAGATCGTTCGGGAGATGAGCGCCGACTTCAACCCCGACCGGTACGCCGACGGACGCCGGGAAAGGATCCTGGCGCTGCTGGAGAAAAAAAGGAAGCATCAGCCTCTCGTGGAGGCCCCGGCGGTGGGCGATAAAGAGGGAGCGCCTGTTGTCGATCTGGTCGCGGCGCTGCGGGAGCGCATGGCCGAAGCGAAAAGGAAGGGGCGATGAAAAAGATCGCCGCCGGCGCCGGCCGGAAGCTTGCCTTGTCGAACCTGGAAAAGGATCTCTATCCCGCCTACGGTTTCACCAAGGCCGCCATCCTGGACTACTACCGCAGGGTCGCTCCCTTCCTGCTGCCCCACCTCAAGGGCCGGGCGCTGACATTGAAGCGCTATCCCAATGGGGTGGATGAAGCGTTCTTCTTCGAAAAGCGCTGAGAT
>JAKAFS010000056.1 GCA_021817825.1 Deltaproteobacteria bacterium
ACAACCAGACCGGCGTCGGCCAGGGCCATCTCGGAGGCCGCCAGGGCGTAAATGATGAAATCGTCGATCCGCCGCCGAACCTTGCGGTTCACGTATTGCAGGGGGTCGAAGTTTTTCAGCTCCCCGGCGATCTGCGTCTCGAAGTCACTGCACTCGAATTTTGTCAGACGGGCGATGCCGGATTTTCCCCCGCAAATCCCCTCCCAGGTTTCCGTCAGGTTATTTCCCAGCGGCGAGAGGGCGCCCATGCCCGTGATCACGACCCTGCTTTTCAACCTTTTCTCCTTACGCCCCACGGCGCCATTTTAGCTAATATTGTCGAACGCCTACAAGCAATTATTCCTTCCAGACGACGCCCTTGGCCTTGAGATACGCCAGCACGTCCTTGACGCTGCGGATCTTCTCGAGGTCGTTGTCGGCGATCTGGATGTCGAAGGTTTCCTCCATCTCCATGATGAGTTCGACCAGATCGAGGGAATCGGCGCCGAGATCGTCGATGAACGAAGCTTCGGGAACGCACTCTTCCCGGGTGACGTCCAATTGCTCCATGATGATGCTGATGACCTTATCTTCAAGTGTCATGAATCTTCCTCCTCATAAAATGGCCCCCGCTAAAGGCCGGGGCTGTAAATGTTTGCCGGACTCTTCCTTGCCTTCAACCGTTCAAAGCCGCAGCGGTCTTTTCCGGAGAGGCGCCATCCTCGACATTGAGGAGACGCACCCGCCGGTCGCTCCGCCGGATCAGTCCGGAAAGGGTCCTTTGGGGACCGATCTCCACGATGGCCTCGACGCCCATCGCAACCATCCTTTCAATCGTCTCGCACCCGCGAACCGGAGAGACGATCTGGCGGACCAGAAGTTTTTGGTGCATTCCCGTGAGTGCAGGAGATCCGGAGCGCAGTTGGGGATCACGGGGACGGAACAATCCCGAAAGTCGACTGGTTCAAGGGCTTCGCCAAAGCGCTCGGCAGCCCCCGTCAAAAGGGGGCTATGGCAAGGGACGCTACGTCCCGCGACGCCCAGAGGCTCCGCCGTCACCCGCCCGGCAAAGGCCTGCCAAGCCGCAAGGTCCGCCGTGAGAACGGAACTCTGCGTATTGGCAGGCGGATCGAGGAGTTCCTGGGCGGCCTCGAAACAGAGGGAAGCCATGTCCCGTCCGAGGACGGGCCCGGCATCGGCAAAAAGCGTTCTGACGCTCTGGTCATTCCGGTACAGATCCAGCCCCATACCGGAATACTGCGATCCCTGGCCCGGGAAGACAAGACCGAATGTTGCCATGGGAGTTTCCCCGCCAGGCGGTTTAGGAGGCCTTTTCGATCGGAACGATTTCCCTTCCCTTGTAGGTGCCGCAGTTGGGGCAGGCGTGGTGGGGAAGCTTGGGCTCATGGCACTGGGGACAGGCGCTCGACTGGACCGGCGTCAAAAAATCATGTGCCCTTCTGGTGTTCTTTCTGGACCTGGAATGTCTTTTTATTGGATTCGGCATGACGTAATATCCTCTTTTCTTTCCCTATGGTTTTTCTTGTTGCACCTTAAATTTCTTCAGCAGCGCCAGCCGTTCGTCGAATGGCTCCGACGTGCAGCCGCAGCTTGCCACATTCAGATTGGTTCCGCAACGGGGACACAACCCCTTGCAGTCGCCTTTGCAGAGCGGTTTGATCGGGATCTGCAGGAGGATCTGTTCAAGGACCAGGGCATCCAGATCAATGGTATCCTCTTCGTAATACGCAAAATCGAGATCATCGGCGCTCAGTTCCAACTCCTCCTGCGGCTCGGCGGGAGAAGGGGCAAAAGTGTATTTGAACTCCGCGGCCACAAGCTGCCGGCTCGGCTCCAGACAGCGGCTACAGGGCGCCTCCAGGTTCGTGGAAACGGTTCCCTCGATATAGACGCTCTCCCTCATCCGTCGGACCGTACAAGCCACCACGATCTTTTGCAACTCGCAGTCGCAGGGCGCGGTCTTGGGAAGCAGTTCCCGAAACCAGGCAGCGTCCTTTTCAAACCGGACTTCCATTCCCCCTTCGGGGATCTTGCTGACGTTGATTTTCACCGAATGTCCCTTCTCAACGCCCAAAAACGACGTCTCCCCCTTACCGGGCCTCGCCGTATAAAGGGCTGAAGTAAATTCCAAATCGTCCCGAATGTCAAGGATAATTTATTGCATGCCCCTCCGCCCGCGGCAGGTCTCCCCTTCTCCGGGTCTTCTCTCCCGTTTTGAAAAGGGATTGCGACACGGCGGGCCATGTGATAGCCTACGGCACCGTTGGCAATTCAACATCGGTTCTTGGATCGCTTATAAACGGAATGGACGGCAAATTCAAGATGGGGATTTGCGGGTATGTTTTGGAAACGAATGATATCGGGTGAATAATGATGGTCAACGAAAAGATCAGGACGCGCTTTGCCCCGTCGCCGACGGGTTTCCTCCATATCGGCGGCGCCCGCACGGCCCTGTTCAACTGGCTTTACACAAAACGACAGGGGGGGACCTTTGTCCTGCGGATCGAGGACACCGACCAGGTCCGCTCGACCGATGAATCGACCCAGGCCATTCTGGATGCGATGCGTTGGCTCGGCCTGAACTGGGACGAAGGGCCCTACTTCCAGGCCGAACGGGTGCAGCTGCATCGGGAAATGGTCGAAAAGCTGATCGCCGAGGGGAAGGCCTATTACTGCACCTGCACCCCCGAGGAGCTGGAGGCGAAGCGAAAAAAGGCCCTGGCCGAAGGCCGCAAGCCGAAGTACGACGGAACCTGCCGGGACCTGGGGCTTGCCCGCTGCGCGAATTCGGTGGTCCGGTTCCGGGGGCCCGAGGCGGGAGTGACGGTCCTGCACGACTTGATCAAAGGCAACATCTCTTTCAACAACGAAGAGCTGGACGACCTGATCATCGAGCGGGCCGACGGCTATCCGACCTATAATTTCGCCGTCGTCGTGGACGACGCCCAGATGGAGATCACCCACGTCATCCGCGGCGACGACCATGTAAACAACACCCCGAAACAGATCCAGATCTACGAGGCCCTGGGCTTCAAGGTGCCGCTCTTCGGCCATGTCCCCATGATCCTCGGCGCCGACAAGTCGCGGCTTTCCAAGCGCCACGGGGCGACATCGGTGATGGCCTATCAGGAAATGGGATTCCTGCCCGAGGCCCTGGTCAACTACCTGGTCCGCCTCGGCTGGTCCCATGGAGACCAGGAAATCTTCACCATGGAGGAACTGATCCAGGCCTTCTCCCTGGAAGCGGTCGGCAAATCGGCCTCGGTGTTCAACCCCGAGAAGCTCCTCTGGCTGAACCAGCATTACATTATGGGCTATCCGGCGGAGCGACTCACCGAGTTGATGCTCCCCTTCTGGGAAAAGCGCGGCTTCGACACCTCCAATCGCCCCTTCACGGCGAAAGTGGTATCCGATCTCCGCCAGCGGGCCAAAACCCTCGTGGAGATGGCCGACTCCGGCGCCTTCTACTTCCAAAAGGAAATCGAGTACGATCCGGAAGCGGCGGAGAAATTCCTGACGCCCGAATATGCGGGCCATCTGGAGGCGGTCGCCGAGGGGATCCCCGGCCTTGCGGACTATACGAAAGACGGCCTGGAAGCCTTCCTGCGGTCCCTGGCCGAGGAGCGGGGAACGAAACTCAAATGGATCGCCCAGACGCTCCGGGTGGCCCTGACCGGAAAGACCGTCAGCCCCGGAATCGACGAGGTGATGGTGACTCTCGGCAAGGAGCGGGTGATCGAAAGGATCCGGCGGGCAGTTGCCCGGATCGGCGCCAAGGATTGATTTTCGCCTTGACTTTCCGGACGTCATTCATTAAAAGACAAAATTCGCACGGTCCCATCGTCTAGTGGTTAGGACGCTGGCCTCTCACGCCGGAAGCCGGGGTTCAACTCCCCGTGGGACTACCATTTCCAATCAAGAGGTTGCCTGCCAATGGCAACCTCTTTTTTTATCTCCCATCTCCCGAATCGCAGACCGTCTGCACCCTGTTTGTTCCGACAACAAATCTTCACAATTGCCTTGACATACCGGATACCCTTCCCTTATCATCACAATGACACCAAGGGATTTTTCGTCCATTCACTTCCATTACCTATCAGGGGGTAGATTATGAAAAAAAGCCTTGTCACAGGAATCACTCTACTTATCGGACTCGCCCTTCCCGCCATGGCCATGGCGGCAATCGACTGCATGAGCTGCCACGGCAGCACCGGGGCCAAGACTCCCCTTCACGGCTACAAGGTCGGCTATGAGGTGTCCGGCCATGCCACCCACGGCAATGCGCGCTATGCCAATGCCGAGGGCTGTCAACGCTGCCATACCCATGAAGGCTACCTCCAGTATGTCGAGATGGGCTTCGACACGGCCAAGTTCGATGCCTTCGCCCTGCCCAAAGGCGCCGACGGCAAGCCTGCGCCGCCTCCGTTCATCGCCTATCCGTCTCAGCCCGGCTGCTTCACCTGCCATGATTCCCATACGACCGGTGACTTCGGGCTCCGCACCCAGAAGGCCGATCCCAAGACCAAAGCCGTGACCAACCAGAAGATCACGCTCTACAACAAGGTCGTCTACGACGGCGGCACCGGCAATCTCTGCGCGAGCTGCCACCAGGCCCGCGGCGACGCCAAAGCAGCCATCCCCGCCGGCAAAGGGGCTCTTTCTCCCAGGGTCGTTCATCATCATGGCCCCGAGGCCGACATGCTCGTCGGCACCAACGGCTGGGAATTCGCAGGGAAGAAATACGGATCCTCTCCCCATTACATGATGGTCAAGGATACCTGCGTTGCCTGCCATATGTCACAGCCCAAGGGCCGTTTCAGCTTCTCGCCCAAGGTCGGCGGCCATGCCTTTACCGTGGTCGGAGATGTGCACGAGGCGGAAGTCGCCAATGTCAGCAGCTGCGTCTCCTGCCACAAGGATGTCAAGACCGTGGCCGCAAAGAAGTACATCGACACCGGCTTTGTCCTGCGGGATACGGTCTACTTCAACATCAAGGCCAAGGCGGACTATGACGGGGACGGAACGGTCGAGTTCGTTCAGGCCGAGGTCCAGGGACTCCTCGACAAATTCGTCAACAAGCAGGGCACCGGCGTCATGCAGACCATGGCCAACCCGATGTTTACCAAGGAGGGAAAGTTCGCCAACTCCAAGGCCGTGTACACCAACGACCAACTCGGCGCCTATGCGAACTTCCTCTATGTGATCGAAGACAAGAGCCTCGGGCTCCACAACACGACCTATGCGCTTCAACTCCTCTTCGACTCGCTCCAGGCTCTCGATCCGAAGTTTGACGTAAGCAAACGCCCCTGATCCGGGCGGCTTGAAATACGAAGGCAGGCGGAGTGATCCGCCTGCCTTTTTTTATCCCGGAAAGGGTCGAAACGCCCTGGCAGGATGACACCCCCGCGGCTCAACCATCACAGGCATTGCAAACCACGCATTCCCCAAGCCCTGCTGGACAGGAGAGTCCTTTAGCTGATGCGGCAGGCCTCGGGTCTGATCAGCAAGACGGGAACGCTGGACTGATTCAGGACTCCGGAGGACACGCTTCCCAGCAGTAGTTTCTTGAAACCCGAATTGCCGTGGGTCGCCATGACGATGAGATCCATCTTCTTTTCCCGGGCGTAGTCCGTGATGGTTTCCGCAGGCCGGTTGGCTTCGATAATGTCCGTTTTCACCTTGATCCCCTCGGAGGTCAGGCGGGATCCCAACTCGGAAATGTATTTCCCGGCGGATTTGAAGGCCGCTTCCCGGAGGGCATTGAGATCAAACCCCTTGCCGGTTTCGACATTGCCCCAGGGAATGTCGATTTCGACAATATTCAGGATGGTGACCTCGCCTGCGAACCCGCCCTTGGCGAGGGATTTGACGTGGGACAGGGTGCATTCAGCCAGACCTGAACCGTCCAGTGGAACCAAGATTTTCTGATACATTTTGCGCCTCCTTCAGTGAGATGTTTATTTACGGGGTGCCTGCCATGAAATGTAGTGCCGGTAAAAAGGGAACACAATGAGGATCGAATGGACGGCTAATGATAGCAAAAACCTACCGTTAGGAAATCGACAAAGCGGATGGTCCGTACCGAGGGGACCGACTGCGGCGTCCGGCGCACCTGAAGCGGAGGAACCCTCCTGGAAGCCCCGGATTAAAACTTGTGCAACAGGGCTGGGATGATATATAAATCAGACACATTCGCCAGCGAGCCCCCGTTCGCAAAAGACGGTTCGCAACGACATTGAACATGGAACGATAGAGACGGAACCGATCGCAATTCGCCGTAGGGCTATAAAATCACAGGAGTTCAGGCATGGCAATCGATGCTGACAGCCCCAAGGACAACCCGGGATCGCCGCAGAACAGGTCATTGACAGAGCCTTTCGCCTTTATCGGCAGGGCGGCGATCCGCTGGGTCGACCATTTGGGCGCCTCGGCCATTTTTCTCTTCTTGGCCTTCCTGAGGATCTTTCGTTCCAAACAACTGCTCAAGATCGTCCAGCAGGTCTATTATATCGGGGCCCGATCGACGCTGATCATCATGCTCGTCAGCTTCTTCACCGGCATGGTGCTGGGCCTGCAATCCTATCATGCCCTGGTGAAATTCGGCGCCCAGGGGGCCCTCGGCACCCTGGTGGCCCTGACGCTGGTTCGCGAATTGGGGCCGGTCCTCACGGCGATCATGATCGCCGCCCGGGCCGGTTCGGCAATCGCCGCCGAGATCGGCATTCAGCGCATCTCCGAACAGATCGACGCCCTGGACACCATGCGGATCGACCCCTTGGGATATCTCATCAGTCCGAGAATCGCGGCGGCGGTCGTCAGCTTCCCCCTGCTCACCGCGGTTTTCGACCTCGTCGGCATCATCGGCGGATACGTCTCGGGCGTGTTGCTCCTGGGCGCCAATGCCAGCACCTATGTGTACCGGGTGCAGACCAGCATGGATTTAAAGGATATCACCGACGGGTTGATCAAGTCGATGGTCTTTGCCGTCATCGTCGCCACGGTCTGCTGCTACCAGGGTTATTTCGCTCACCTGCGCACGGACAGCCACGGCGCCAAGGCCGTCGGCCTCTCCACGACCTCGGCCGTCGTGATCTCCTGCGTCTTGATCCTGGTGTCGGACTATGTCGTGACATCGCTGCTTATCTAAAGGAGCTCCATGGAAAACCCTTTAATCGAATTCAAGGAGGTCAGTAAGCGTTTCGGCGAGCGAAGCGTCCTTGAGCGGGTCAACCTACAGATCTACGAGGGCCAGGTCACGACCATCATCGGCTTGAGCGGCTCGGGCAAGAGCGTCCTTCTCAAGCACATTATCGGGTTGCTCCGGCCGGACGAAGGAACCATCCTGTTCAAAGGAAAGCCCCTGAGCGAGATGAGCAAAGACGAGAGCGCCGCCAACTTCGCCAAGATCAGTTACATGTTTCAGGACAACGCCCTTTTCGATTCCATCACCGTTTATGAAAATATCGCTCTCCCCCTGCGGGAAACGACGAACCTGAGCAAAGCCGAAATCGACCGCCGGGTCAGGGCCAGAATCGAGCAGACGGAGTTGGAAGATGCGGCCCACAAGTATCCCTCCGAACTCTCGGGCGGCATGCAAAAACGGGCCGCTCTGGCCCGGGCCTTGGTCACGGACCCGCGCATCGTTCTCTTCGATGAGCCCACGACCGGACAGGACCCGGTCCGGAAGAACGCCATCCTGGGCATGATTGCCCAATATCAGCGGAAATTCGGTTTTACGGCGATTCTGGTCAGCCATGAGATACCGGATGTCTATTTCATCTCGAACCGCATCCTGGCCCTCTACAACCGCTCCATCGTTTTTCAGGGCTCCTCCGAGGAACTGGAAAGTTTCGATCACCCCTTCAAGAACGAAGTCATTCGTTCCCTGGAAGGGTTGCAGAATGAACTGACGGGGCTCTATTCCAAACGGCAATTCAAGGTAATGCATCAGGCCCAGTTGACGCAGACCCCGCACGGGGCAACCTATTGCGTGGCGGTTTTTTCTCTGGACGATCTGGAGAAGATCCGGTCCAGCGCCGGTTACAATCCGGCCCAGGTGGCCATTCGGGGGTTGGGAATCTATATCAACAAACATTTCAGCGCCATCGGGGGATTTTCCACCCGTCTGCGCAACGACGAATTTGTGACGCTCCTTCCCTATTCGGACCTGGGGGAAGCGGAAGGGATCCTCGCTGATTTCATCAAGGATTTTCGGGAAAAGGGCATCCATGACGTCTGGAATGGAGCCCGCAGGCAGATAAGGTCGGAGAGGTGCGTCGAATTTGCAATCCTGGCAGGAATTGCCCAGGGTCAACCGGGTGCCGAAATCGATTCCGTCATCGATGCGGCAAGAACTCAACAAAAGGAAATTGCCCGACTTCAATGCGACGGGCGGGGGTAGGCAGATGAAAAAATACACCATGGAAACCACAGTCGGCATTTTTCTCGTTTTCGGGCTGCTCTGCGTCGGGTATATGACGGTGCAACTCGGTCATGTTTCCCTCTTCGGCGACAACACCTATGCCCTCACCGCCCGATTCAGCACGGTCACGGGACTGAGGGCAGGCAGTCTTATCTATATCTCCGGCATCGAAGTAGGCCGGGTGGAGAAACTGGCCATGGACCAGGAAAGCCAGAAGGCCATCGTGGCGATGCGCATCCGCAACGGCGTGAAGATCTACGATGACGCCATTGCCTCCATCAAAACGGAAGGGCTGATCGGGGATATGCATCTGAGCATCGATCCCGGAGGAGCGGGCACGCTTCTTGCTCCCGGAGGAACCATTACCGAAACGCAGCCGCCGGTGGATATTGCCGATCTCATCAGCAAGTATGCCTTCGGAGACGTAAAAAAACAGTAGCCATTAGAGGTAAACCATGAAAAAACAGATCGTTGCGCTGGCCATTCTCCTGCTCCTGCTCGTTTCCTTTCCCGTCTATGCCGGTGCGCCCACCGATGCGGTGCGACTGAATGTCAACAAGGGGTTTGAGGTTCTGCGGGATCCGAAACTCAAGGCCGAATCGGCCCGGGAGGCCAAAAAGGAAAAACTTCGGTTGATCTATAACAATCTGTTCGACGATGTCGAAATGGGGAAGCGCACGCTGTCCAAAAACTGGAACAACATGAACACGGCCCAGCGTCAGGAGTTCGTCATCCTCTTCCGGCAGGTGCTGGAAAAGGCCTATATCGACAAGATCCTGGCCTACAGCGACGAGAAGGTGGTCTTTGACCGGGAAACCATGGTCTCACCCACCCAGGCCGAGGTTTTCACAAAAGTGGTGACCGCTTCGCAGGAGATCCCGATCTCTTACAGGGTGCTGTTGAAGGACGGCGCCTGGAAGGTCTACGACGTCGTAATAGAGAATGTGAGTCTGGTCCTGAATTACCGCACCCAGTTCAACGACATCCTGGCCAAAAACACGCCCGAACAGCTGCTGGAGATTCTGAGAAAGAAAGTAAAAGGGCAATAAAGTCCTAAATATGAAAACTTCGCTATTTTCCGTTTTTTTGATCCTTTTTTCTGTGGTCGGCAGCGCCCACGGTTCCGAGGGCCCGGTTTTTCCCGCGCCGCCGGAAACCGCCCTCCAGATCCAGCAGGTCCCGGCCGATTCCGTTCCGGCTCCTGCACCCCCTTCCGAGATACAGGGAAAGGCGGAAACCGAAAGCGCCGATGAGTACGGGGATATCGAAATCACGGCCCCTGAGAAGACCGCCGAAGGAGCCGCCACGGCAATTGCCGACCCTCTGGAACCCTTCAACCGGGCCATGTATCAGTTCAACGACAAGCTTTACTTCTGGCTGCTCAAACCGGTCGCCCAGGGATATGGGAAGGCGGTGCCCGAAACCGCAAGGATCGGGGTCGGCAACTTCTTTACCAACCTCGCCTTTCCGATCCGCTTCGTCAATTGCCTGCTCCAGGGAAACTTCACCGGCGCGGCGGAGGAACTGGGCCGCTTCTCGATCAACACCCTCTGGGGTGTCGGAGGATTTCTGGATCCGGCAGCGAGTCCGGAGATCCAGCTTTTCAAACAAGAGGAAGATTTCGGTCAGACCTTGGGCTCCTATGGACTGGGTCAGGGTTTCTTCATCAACTGGCCCTTCTTCGGACCTTCGAGCCCCCGCGATACGGTGGGCCTCGTCGGGGATGCCTTCCTCAGCCCCACAACCTATCTCAGTCCCTGGTATGTCGGCGCAGGAACCAAGGGATTTGACAGGGTGAATGATACTTCTCTGACAATCGGCAATTATGAGGCACTCAAAGAGGCCGCCATCGATCCCTACGTGGCGCTCCGCGATGCCTATGTCCAATATCGGCTAAAGAAGGTCAACCGGAAAGGCGGCAACGGTCCCGCAGCGGATCCGGATGACCGGGAAAAGTAAATGAGCAGGGATGCAACCCCATGAAGATCGTTAAAATCGCTCTGTTCCTCCTCGTCGTTATTCTGCTCGCCCCGCAAATAACGACTGCAGCCGGGCCCTTCGGGCCGCCGCAGCCCGCTGTTAAAACGGCGGGGGGATACCATACGGGCATCGGCTATTGGGTTCAGGAGGATCGCTACGAAAATGGCGCGGAGCAGGGCGCCCGCCAGAACCAGGTCTATTCGGAGCTAGGCTACGGTTCCCCGGAAGGTTGGGAGATCACCGCCCGGGTCGGGATGTCGGACTTGCGGATGACCGAGGCCTTCCGTTCTTCGACCGCGGCAACGACGACCGACAAACAGGATTTTGCCGAAGGGGGGAAATTTTTCAGCACCTGGGGGGCAAAAGGGTTTTATCCTTTCAACAAAACCTTCGGTATAGGGGCCTTTGTCCAGGGGACCTATTACTTCAGCGACTTCACCGATGCCGTCTCGGGAAGGCAAAACGGCGCTCCCTTTTCGGCGGAACTGAGGATGAAGAGTCTGTGGGAGGCGAACGCCGGCATCGGCTTTCAGGTGACCGTCCCCCAGGCCATCAAGATCTACCTCGGCCCTCATTTCCATTATTCGGAATTCAAGGCGTCGCCATCGCTCGATGTCGCCGGCCTTGCCCTGGCTTCGGGGGAAAAAATCCTGAGAAACAGGAGTCTTTTCGGAGGATTTGCCGGGATTGAAGTGCCGCTGGCCAAGGGATTCCGTCTGAATCTGGAGGGGCAATACACCGAGAGGCTGTCCGCCGGGGCGGCTGTCCTCTACGTATACTGACGCGTGCGAAGGGCTCCTATCCATCCAGGGCTCCGCAGAGAAAGGGGTACACCATGAAAAGAGTCGTATGGGGTCTCGTCGTTTTGCTCTTGTGCTGGGGAACGGGGTTTGCGGAGCAATATCCCATCGACCCGCAAAAGAATTGTCTTTTTCTCGGCAAGCCTTTCAACCCGGCGGAAAAGGCCGTGAAGGTCAAACTCGCCATGAATACGCGCTACCGGGTGGGGCTCAGCGGCGAGGCATTCCTCTCGAACCAGACCGGCGCTGAGGCGGACCCCCTGCCGGGGGTGGTCCTTTTCTACGCCACCAATGAGCAGGACGGGTTTGCCACGCTCTACCGGGTCTTGAAGCCTGGGGAAACGATCCGCTTCACCACCCCCAACGAGGAGGACCCCAACGTTTTTTTGCTGGCCTTCGTGATGGATTACTGGGAGCAGAGCATCAACACGGGCAAGTACGTCCTCACCGTCGACAAGGAATGACCTGACCGACGCAATCCCGGAGGTCCCAAGAAGGGGGCCTCCTTCGCAACTTCCTCACGATTTCGTTGACATCTGGCTTTCCCTTTTCTATACTTGCACCGTGAGTTCTTCACCCCTTCTTTAACGCGCTGACGTCAGCGAAAACGTTAATATCCCAACCCAACAAAGACCAGCCATTGCAAAAGGAGGTGCCGCAATGTCCATCTACAAGATCGTCGAGATTGTAGGAACGAGCCCGAAGTCCTGGGAAGATGCCACCCAGAAAGCCCTGGCGACGGCCGCAAAATCCCTTGAAGAGCTGAGGGTTGCCGAGGTCGTCCGTCAGGATGTCACGCTCGAAGGAGGCAAGATCACGGCATTTAGGGTCAGGCTGAACCTCTCGTTCAAGTACCGTGAGGAGTAACAGGTCAGCCGATCCGAGCAAGGCAGGAGAGGGGCCGGGGACCCCTCTCTTGCACGTTCCCACTTCAAGCCATGTTCAAGGAGGGGTCACGCAGAGCCGCTAAAACAACCATCGGGAGGGACTTGCATGTCGCATATTCAGGATCATCTCCATGGCCTTCCAGCCCATTTTCGAGAACCGCTTCCATCCTATGCCCACTGCCCCCATGAAAAACCCCTCTTGGGCGAAACGATCCCCCAGTGCTTCCAGCGGATCGCCACCGCCACTCCCGAAAAGGAGGCCCTCGTCTCCATAAAGCAGAACCGCCGCTTCAGCTATGGCGAGTTGGACCGGATCGTCGATCAGGCGGCCGGTTCCTTTTACCGCCTCGGGATCCGCAAGGGCGACCGGGTGGCCATCTGGTCGACGAACAATTACGAGTGGTGGGTCACCCAGTTCGCCACGGCAAAGATCGGCGCCATTCTCGTGAACATCAACCCCGCCTACCGGACCCACGAACTGGAATACGTCCTGAAGGAATCACGGGCCAAGGCCCTGTGCCTCATCGAGAGCTTCAAAGCCTCCAACTACGTGGAGATGTTCTACCAGATCTGCCCCGAGGCCAGACAGGCGGAGCCGGGGCAGATCGACTCCTGGCGCTTCCCCCATCTCAAGGACGTGATCATGATCGGCAAGGAGAGGCACCCCGGAATGTTCACCCGTCGGGAGTTCATGGAGATCGGCCCCCAGGAGTCCGACCGCGCGAGCGATCCGGACGACGGAGCGCTGGACATCGACGACGTGATCAACATCCAGTACACCTCGGGCACCACCGGGTTTCCAAAAGGGGTGCTCCTCACCCACCACAACATCCTCAACAACGCCTATTTCACCGCCCTGGAGATGGGCATGGGCCCCGAAGACCGGCTCTGCGTCCCGGTCCCCTTCTACCACTGCTTCGGGATGGTGCTTTCCAACCTGGTGACCCTCGTTTCCGGGGCCACCCTGGTCATTCCCGCCCCCCTCTTCGATCCCGAGGCGACGCTTGCCGCCGTACAGCAGGAGCGCTGCACGATTCTGCACGGCGTCCCCACCATGTTCATCGCCGAGTTGGAGCATCCCTCCTTCAAGAACTACGACCTTTCCAGCCTGCGGGGCGGCATCATGGCCGGGGCACTCTGCCCCATCGACACGATGCGCAAGGTCAATGCACTGATGCACATGGAGCAGGTGGTGATCGGCTACGGCCAGACCGAGTGCTCTCCCATCGCCACCCTCACCCGCCCCGACGCGGCCCTGGAGAAACGGGTGAGCACCGTGGGCACCGTGGCCCCTCACGAGGAGCTCAAGGTGGTCGATCCGGCGACGGGTCGGACAGTCCCCCGCGGCCGGCAGGGTGAGATCTGCCTGCGCGGCTACCACGTGATGCGCGGATACGACAACAACCCCGAAGCGACCGCCGATGCCATCGACCCGCAGGGCTGGCTCCATTCCGGGGATCTGGGGGTGATGGAAGAAGACGGGTATGTCAAGATCACGGGACGGCTCAAGGAGATGGTCATCCGGGGCGGCGAGAACCTCTTTCCCAGGGAGGTGGAAGAGTTCCTCCGGGGAATCGCCAGCGTCTACGACGTCTACGTCGTGGGGGTCCCGGATAAAAAATACGGCGAGGAGCTGCTGGCCTGCATCAAGCTCAAACCGGGCGTGCCGGCCCCGACAGAGGCAGAATGGCGGGAAATGTGCAAGGGGAAAATCGCCCACGTCAAGATTCCGAGATATTGGCTGACGGTGGACGAATTTCCCATGACCGTGACGGGCAAGATCCAGAAGTTCAAGCTCGCCGAGTGGGGGGCCAACCAGCTGGGGCTCGGCGCCTTGAGTGCCACGGAGAGGGGGCACAACCTGCCCTACGCCGAATAACCCCGGCTCCCCGGAATCTCTTCACCCTATGAGCGCCGGGGAAAAGCCAGGAATGATCTGCAAGACCCGGCAGCGGGTTCTCCCTCGTCCCGTAAACAAAGGACCGGGAATGACCAAAGGTTCAACGGCTGTCCAGGCAGTCCGTCTTCCAGAGGCAGTCGTTTTCGCATTCCTCTTGGGTGCGGAAACAGGGGGAATATCCTTCCTTCACCTGGATATCCCTAATGATATCCTGTTTCTTGCGGCCGATTTTGGCGTCCACTCCCCATCGCTTGGCAATTTCACGCACCTCTTGCATTTTCATGGCAACCTCCGACGGTCCGATTCCTACTGTCGCACGGCCAGGGCTGGCTTCCTTGCCCTTCCGCACCACAGAGGCAACTGTCTTCTATTTATTGCCGGCAATGATCATCAGGTCGGCGATCAGCCTCCGGATCTCTTCGATCCCGGCATGCAGCTCTTCCGACGAAGAGGCGGTCCCTCCCGCTGCATCGGCTGTTCGCTGGATGATGCCGTTCATATCCGCTGCCGCTCGGTTGATCAGATCGATTTCCCGCGACAGTTCCTGAAACGCGACGTTGATCCCTTTGACCAGAGCGGCGGCTTTACGGGTGATCTCACCGTTGATCGTCATCGCCTCCGCCGTCTGCTGGAAGAGCGTCGTGGCTTCCCTGATCCTCTCCGACGAATTGCCGATCAGGGCCTGAGTGACCTTCGCCGCCTCCGCCGCCCGCATGGCCAGGTTGCGGACCTCTTGGGCGACGACGGCGAATCCCGCCCCGGCTTCTCCCGCCCGCGCCGCTTCCACGGCGGCATTCAGCGCCAGAAGATTTGTCTGAAAGGAGATCTCGTCGATGGTTTTGACGACTTTGGCGGTTTCCTCGCTGGCGGACACGGAACCGGCCATCGCCTTTTCCATCAACCCCATCCGTTCCATGATCGTGCCGAAATTGGAAGCCGCCTCGTTTTCCATCAGATGGTCCGCCAGCACCGCATTTTCGGCATTCGCTCTGATTTGGGAGGCGCTTTCCTGCAAAGAAGCGACCGTTTGTTCCAAGGCCGCCGCTTGGGCGCTTGTATCATCGGCCAAGGTGCGACTGGTTTCGGAGAGGCGGACGGCCATCCCCATGAATTGATCGGCGCTGACTTCAAGGGTCCCGATCTTGCCGTCCAAGGGTTGGATGAACCGGCTGGCCAGGAGGATATAGCAAAACACCACGACCGCAGCGCCCAGCAGAAGGCCGATCAGCAGGACGGGAAGGTTGGCCGTTCCCCCCATTTTTCCCATGACGAAAAAGATCATCGGGAGAAGCAGAAAGATAGGGATCAGAAACTGGAGCCGCTTGGTGGGACGGTCTTTACCGTAGATCAAAGCCAGCGTTGCCATGACGACAAAGACCATCACCACTTCGGCGAGAAAAAAACGGCCGATTTCCGCTACCATCTTTAAGCCCTCCTCAATGTTTTGGACATGCCGACCCGAGCGGAAGCCCTCGTCCGGGAACTGATAACATCATAAATGGGATGCACTCTAAAGATTCCCGCAGGTTTGAATCGTAAGACGAATCGGCAGAAAAATCAACCATTGATTGTCGGGCGTTACAGCGATCGACCCCTTTTTGCAGCCGCGCCTCCGGGGGCCGTTACACTTGCGGCACTGCGTTTTGGCGTCCGCAACTTTGGTCTCTCACCCCTTGACGCCGCCCAGGTCACGACCTATCTTAATGAAAAGTTGGAACCCTCTGGCAACCGGCGGCAGGACACTGGGGTTTGCCGGTGCGAGGTTCCCCTCACAGGAGTCAGCCCATGGATTATATCAAGATCCGATTCGTGGAAAGTACGCCAGGCGTGGAATCCGAGTTCCGCAGCACCGTTGACGAGTTGCTCCGCTTGGCCAATCCCCGCTTCACCCTCGCCCGGCACCGATGGCGGCCTCAGATCGATATCTATGAAACGACTGAGGAAATCATCATCAGGAGCGAGATCGCCGGCGTCCGCCGGGAAGAGATCCAGTTGGAGATCGCCCCCGGAACGGTCACGATTTCCGGCATCCGGGAGGGAGGCGCACGGGAAGACGACGCCCGCTACCATCTGGCCGAAATCTCCTGCGGCTATTTCGAGCGCACCTTGGCTCTCCCGGCCCGCATCGACACGGAAACAGCCGGGGCAACCTACCGGGACGGGCTTTTGGAAATCCGCCTCGCCAAGCGACCCCTGGACAGCATCCGCCGGATCCAGATCCACAAAGGCTGATGATCCTGTTGAACCCTTTGGAGGTCCCCATGTCAAAAAAACCGTCTGAAGAATTGAAAATAGTCCAGATCCCGGAGGTCCTGCCGGTATTGCCGATTGCCGGCGCCTTCGTCTTTCCCAAAATGCTCTTTCCCCTGGAAGTCTCCGGCGCCGCGGCCATGACCCTCATCGACGAGGCAATGGCGGGCGACCGCCTGATCGGCCTTGCCATGCTGAAAAAGCCGACCGAAGGCGAGCACTCGCGAAAAATGGAGGATTACTACAGCATCGGCACCAGCGCGGTCATCCTCCGAATGGCCAAAGCGGCCGATCAAAAGGCGCAACTCCTCCTCCAGGGGATCAACCGGTTTCGCATCGTTGAATTCCAGGAAGGAAAGCCCTACCTGACGGCCCGGGTGGAGAATCTGGAAGATCCCGAGGTGAAAGGCCTCGAGGTCGAGGCCCTGATGGCCAACCTCGTCGGCCTCTTCGAGCGGATCGTCAAGTTGTCCCCCTTCCTGCCCCAGGAGTTCGGGGCCATGGCCAAAACGATGACCGATCCCGGCGTGCTGGCCGACCTGATCGCCTCGGTGATCAACACCTCGGTCGAGGAGAAACAGAAAGTCATCGAGATCCTCGATGTGAAGGAACGGCTCCGCGAGGTCACCCGGCTCGTCAACCATCAGGTGGAGATTCTCGAACTGGGGAGCAAGATCCAGTCCCAGGTGAAGGACGACATGGACAAGTCCCAGCGGGAGTACTATCTCCGCCAGCAACTGAGCGCCATCAGGAAGGAGCTCGGCGAAACGGACGACGAGAAGGTCGAGATCGAGGAGTACCGGGCCAAGATCGAGAAGAAGAATCTCCCCGAAGAGGCGAAAAAGGAGGCGGAACGGGAACTCGACCGGCTCTCCCGGATGCACCCCTCGTCGGCGGAATATACCGTGGCGGCCACCTATCTCGATTGGATGACGGCCCTGCCGTGGCAGGAACGCACCGAGGACAACCTGGACATCAAAAAGGCGCGGCGGGTCCTCGACGAGGACCATTATGGCCTGGAGAAGGCAAAGAAACGGATCATCGAGTACCTGGCGGTCCGGAAGCTCAAACCCGATACGAAGGGACCGATCCTCTGCCTGGCCGGCCCTCCCGGGACGGGCAAGACCTCCCTCGGCCATTCCATCGGCCGCGCCCTGGGCCGGAAGTTCATCCGCATCTCCCTGGGCGGGGTCCGCGACGAGGCGGAGATCCGCGGCCACCGGCGCACCTACGTGGGGGCGCTTCCGGGCCGGATCATCCAGGGGATCCGCCGGGCCGAGTCCAACAACCCCGTCTTCATGCTCGACGAGATCGACAAGCTCGGGAACGACTTCCGCGGCGATCCCGCTTCGGCGCTTCTGGAGGTCCTCGACCCGGAGCAGAACTTCTCCTTCGTGGACCACTATCTCGACGTCCCCTTCGACCTGTCGCAGGTCATGTTCATCACGACGGCGAACATGCTCGAAACGATTCCGCCGGCCCTGCGCGACCGGCTGGAGGTGATCGAGCTGGCCGGCTATACGCTTGACGAAAAAATCCGGATCGCCCAGCGCTACCTCATCCCGCGGCAAATCGAGGCCAACGGTTTGAAGGCCGACCAGATCCGGTTTACGAAAAAAGCGCTCTCCCACATCGTTTCCGGCTACACCCGGGAAGCGGGGGTCCGCAACCTGGAGCGGGAGCTCGCCACGGTCTGCCGGGGCGTCGCGAGCCAGATCGCCGAAGGGGTCGTCGAAAAGGCCGCCATCAACGTGCGCGATATCCACCGCTTTCTCGGCGGGATCCGCGTGACCCAGGAAGCGGCGGCCCGGACCTCCAAGCCCGGCGTGGTGATGGGACTGGCCTGGACGCCGACGGGGGGCGATCTTTTGTTTATCGAGGCCACGGCGATGAAAGGCAAGGGCGGGCTGACGCTGACCGGGCAGCTCGGCGACGTGATGAAGGAGTCGGCGCAGGCGGCGCTCAGCTTCATCCGCGCCAACGCCGAGGAGTTGGGCATCGCCAAAGACTTCTTCGAAGGGGTGGATATCCACATCCATGTCCCCTCGGGAGCCATCCCCAAGGACGGACCTTCGGCCGGCGTCACGATGCTGACGGCCCTCACGTCGCTGTTGACCAACCGGACGGTGAAAAAGGAGCTGGCGATGACCGGCGAGATCACCCTGCGGGGCTTGGTGCTGCCCGTCGGCGGGATCAAGGAGAAGGTCCTGGCCGCCCACCGGGCCGGCGTCAAGACGATCATTCTGCCGAAATGGAATAAAAAGGACCTCGAAGAACTGCCGGCAAAGGTGAGAAAGGAGATCACCTTCCAGCTGGTGGACGAGATGCTGGAGGTCCTCCGGCTCGCCCTGGAAAAGACGCCGGCAGTCTAGGGGTCGAAACCCCGGATTCCCGCCGGCCTTTATCCTCGCGAAACTTGTCCTGGACTTGATCGGGGAGCGGGGACGGAAATGACTGCACGGGCATCGCCGTTTGCCTGAATCATGACGCGGCCGCGGTGGTCTCCCGACGATAGGGAAACCGCCGCGGCCTTGTGTTATCGGCCATGCCGCGCCGGGCGGCTATTCCTGCGACCGGGGAATCTTGAGCCACCGATAAAAGGTATCGAGCGTATAGATCGCGGCCAGAGGGTTGTGCCCCAGGAGGCGGTCCTTGACGGCGAAGATCGTGGTCGGGGCCTCGGCGTACTTCAAAAAGAGGGAGTCGTGTCCCACGCAGAGCCCCAGCATGACGTTGAACTCCGTCTGCTCCTCGTTGAAGAGCATGGCCTGGGCAATGGGATTGCACATGGCCTCGAAACGACAGGTGCGGACCTGCTGATCTTGCCTTAGCCCGAGTTCTGCCTTGGAAACCCGGCCCATCTTGCAGGTGCCGGAAATAACCGTAAAACCGTTCGCGGCCAGAAGCCCTTCCACGGCCTTGCCCTCGGTGCGCAGCCCCATGCAGAAAACGAGGCCGATCCGCTGATAACCCATCCGGTGGGCAAACTCGACGATCTCGACGATCCGGGGCTTCTGCGGCCGAACGGCTTCATACCCCTGCTCCCGGTCGGCATAGCATTCCGCCTCCTGGATCGATGCCTGCCGGGAAAACTCGCGGATTTCCGGTTTTTCCAGCTCTTTCCGGGCTTTTTCGATCACCGCCTCCCGGTGGGCCGTGGGGCAGAAGGGGGGGGCCTTGCCCTCTTGCTTCTGACACAGCCGGTCTTGCATATCGAAGGGACAGCGCGCGCAGGCCGGCAAGGTCTTATCCATCTTTTTTCTTCTCCTCTTTCCCCAGGAAGCGGCATTCGATGAAATCGGCGATTCCCGGCACATCGTCCCGGTCGAACCAGGGGACGTCCGCCGTCACCTGGCGATCCCCGGCGAGGGCGATGAGGTTGTCGGCGGGGCCGCAGAGACGCTCCTGCCGGAGTTCCAGACGAACCACCTCGATTTTTGGGTGGGGGTTGATCTTGTACCCTTCGACCAAGATGAGATCCGCATCCCGGATGTAGCGGTCCCGAAGCTCGGCGATCTCGTAATCCTTTGGGGCATCTTCAATGACGGCAACCCTTTCGGGCGAGGCCACGACGGTGATGACGGCGCCGGCCCGCTTGTGGCGCCAGGAGTCCTTCCCTTCGTGGTCGATCTCAAAGCCGTGGCGGTTGTGTTTGATCGTCGCCACCCGCCGGCCCCGCCGGGTCAGCTCCGCAATGAGCTTTTCGATCAGGGTCGTCTTTCCCGAATGGGATTTTCCGACGATGGAAACAATAGGGATCAAGGCATCTCCGCTCATGTCTCCAGGGCCGCGATCCCCGGGAGGACCTTTCCTTCCAGGAGCTCCAGAAAAGCCCCGCCACCGGTGGAGATGTGAGAGATTTTGTCGCTTTGCCCCGTCTGGTGAACGGCCGTGTCCGTATCGCCGCCGCCGACGATCGTCAGCGCCCCCGAGTTGGCCACCGCGTCGGCCAGGGCAAAGGTCCCTTTGCTGAAGGGCGCCAGTTCGAACATCCCCAGCGGACCGTTCCAGACGATCGTCTTGGCCTCCCGGACCGCGGAGGTAAAGAGCGCCACGGTCTCGGGGCCGATGTCGAGCCCCATCGCTTCCGCCGGAATCGCCGCGATCTTGCAGATCTGCGTCCGGGCATCCGCCGCGGGCGCCGGCGCGGTGACGCAATCGACCGGCAGGAGCAGCTGCACCTTCCTTTTTTCAGCCTTTTCGAGGATCGTTTCGGCCGTCGGGACCATCTCCGCTTCGCAGAGGGACTTGCCGATCCCGTAGCCCTGCGCCTTGAGGAAGGTAAAGGCCATGCCGCCGCCGATCAAGAGCCGGTCCACCTTTTCGATGATCCTTTCCAGAACGACGATCTTGTCGGAAACCTTCGCCCCGCCGATGATGGCCACGAGCGGCCGCGCCGGATTGCCCATCGCCTTTTGGAAATACTCGATCTCGTTTTTAAGGAGGAATCCGGCGGCGCATTCCCGCACGAACCCGGTGATGGCCGTATTCGAGGCCGCCGCCCGGTGGGAGACGCCGAAGGCGTCGTCGATATAGACGTCGCAGAGGGCCGCCAGTGCCTTCGCGAATTCCGGGTCGTTCTTGTCCTCGCCGGGGTAGAACCGCAGGTTTTCCAGAAGGACCACGTCCCCGTCCTTCATCCCCGCAGCGGCCCGCTCGACCTTCTCCCCCACGCAGTCGTCGACGAACGGGACGTCCCTGTGCAGGAGCGACGCAAGGACGGCCGCCACGGGCTTCAGGGAGAACTCCTCCACCCTTTTGCCCTTCGGCCTGCCGAGGTGAGAGGCGATCATGAGCCTCGCCCCCTGGTCCAGGGCGTAGCGGATGGTCGGCAAAGCGGCCCGCACCCGGGTGTCGTCGGTGACCTTGCCCGCCTTGTCCATGGGGACGTTGAAATCGACCCGGAGAAAAACCCGCTTTCCCTGCATCGCAATCTGATCGATGGTTTTCATGACGCACCTCTGCTCTCATTAAGATATTAAGAAAGGGGACCCGATCCGCTTACGTTCGGACTATTAATCCCAAGGAGGTCCGTTGTCAATAGCTTTCCGCAACGGCGCTGGCGCACAAAACAAAGGCCGGGTCCTTAAAGACCCGGCCTTTTGCCTATCTACCACGGTCCCTCCTGGGGGAACCGTTTCCAACCGTCAAGGGGCTGCCGCTAGTGAGGCATGATCCCCATACCCGCCAGGACCGAAAGCATGACCGCCGCGGCGATGACCGAGCCGATCTGGCCGCCGGCGTTGGCGCCCATGGCGTGCATGAGCAGGTAGCTCTTCTTGTTCCACTTCGCCCCTTCCTTCTGGACGACGCGGGCCGCCATCGGGAAGGCCGAGATGCCCGCCGCGCCGATCAGGGGGTTGAACTTCCCGCCGGTCAGCAGATACATGATCTTGCCGAAGGTGACGCCGCAGACCGTATCGAGGCAGATGGCCACAAAGCCCAGGCAGAGGATGATCAGGGTCTCAACCCGGACAAAGGCGCTGCCGACCATCGTGGCGCCGATGCAGAGGCCCAAGAAGAGGGTCGTGACATTGGCGATCTCGTTTTCCGAGGCCTTCGTCAGGCGGCTGACGACGCCCGATTCCTTCAGCAGGTTGCCGAGCATGATCGTGCCCAACAGCGGCAATCCCTTCGGGGCGATGGTCCCGGCGACGATGGTAATCACCAGGGGGAAGAGAAGCTTCGTCATCTTGGAAACGGGCCGGGCCGTCGCCTTCATGGCCGTTGACCGCTCCTTCTGCGTGGTCATGAAGCGCATGATCGGCGGCTGGATGATCGGCACCAGCGACATGTAGGAGTAGGCGGCGACCGACACGGCGCCCAGCAGTTCCGGCGCGTATTTCGAGGTCACGTAAATGGCGGTCGGGCCGTCACAGGCCCCGATGATCCCGATCGACATGGCCTGAAGCTGGGGGAAACCCAGGAACAGGGCCAAAAGCAGGGTCAGGAAGATGCCGAACTGGCCGGCCGCGCCGAGGAGGAAGGTCGAGGGCTGGGCCAGAACCGGGCCGAAGTCCGTCATGGCGCCGATCCCGATGAAGATCAAGAGGGGAAAGAGCTCCGTGGCGATGCCGGCATTGAAGATCACCCGGAGGAAGCCTTCCTCCTTGGCAACCTCCGACATCACCTCCGAAAAGGGGAGGTTCACGAGGATGCAGCCGAAGGCGATGGGGACCAGCAGCAGCGGTTCGCAGTCCTTCTTGATCCCCAGCCAGAGGAGAACAAAGCCCACAAAGAGCATGATAAGGTTACGCCAGTTTACTACCAGCTCCGGAAATCCGGCCACAAGGCCGCTGAGGCCGTTAACGATTGCTTGTTCCATGGTTTAAGCCTCCTTCTTTTCCGGCTTTACGGGGAACAGTCTCCCCAAAAGCTCCATGACGAGGCTCAGCACCCCGAGGGTCACGATCGTCCCGCCCATGCCGCAGATCAGCATCGTAACCCCGAATGTGAAATTATCCACAGTAACCATAAGTTCTCCTCCATTTCTGGCCCGGTCTTTTATATGAGGCCGGGTCGCCTAAACAATTGGTCTTCACTTCCCATATCATTATTACACCAGAGATCACGGTCCTTACCTAAACGGGCCCCCGGTGTCAAGATAAAAAGTGCCGCCCCGCGCAAAAGGGGCTTTCGCCCCTTCCCGACCTTTTATCCTACCGCCTTTCGCTCCATTGGGAACGGGATAGACCCACTTTGCCGTCGCAGCACTCGGGGGATAGACGATCTCAAATTTTTTCTTCTGCACCTGGAGCACCAGGGTGGACAGCTTGGTCTGCTGCTTGAATGCGCCATAATTCCCGAAGGTGACGCGCCCGTAAATCGTCATGACATCGGTCGCGGCCAGCGCTTCCCGGACCGCTTCCCGATCCGGAGACGTCGCCCTTTTCAGGACGTCAGCGGCGACATAGGCCGAGGCATAGGCCTGGGCGGCATGGTAGGGCGGTTTGACGTTGTATTGCTTCTCGTACTTCGCGTCGAACTCCCGGGCGCCGGCCCGCAAAACCGCAGCGATCCTTGGCATTCCTGCTCTCCTCGCTTTCAGCCAGGCGACGCTCCGCCGATCAATGCTCGCATTGCACATAGGATCACAAATCCCCGGCGTCGAATGACTGGGCGGCCATTTCGTTCACTGCATCCGTGCGACATGGGCGCCGTGCGTTCAGGCCAGGGTCTTCATTTTTCGCCACAGGGTCGTCCGGCTGACGCCGAGCATTTGCGCCGCTTTCGTCTTGCAGAACTTCGCATCGATCAAGACGTCATTGATGATTTTCTTCTGGGTGGGAATGTTTTCATCCCCGTAATCCCGCTCGGACGGCAACGCATGCGGTCCCTGGCCCGCAATGTCAAGGACTTCGATCTCCTGGAACAGTTCATTAAAAACATGCGGCTCAAACTGCGAATCGGACAGGAGCAGCAGTCGTTCAATAAAATTCTCCAATTGCCGCACATTGCCCGGCCAGGGATAGCGCAGCAGCTTCCGGATACAGGGGTCGGGAATCGCGATCGGATCGATGCCGTAGCGGTCCGAGATCCGCTTGACCAAACTATCGGCGATGAGCGGCAGATCCTCGACCCGCTCGCGCAACGGCGGCATGTTGATGGTCAGCACGTTCAACCGGAAAAAGAGGTCCTTGCGGAACCTTCCGCAACGGACCTCCTCGACGAGGTCCTTGTTGGAGGCCGCCAGGACGCGAACATCGACGGGAACGAGCCGGTCGCTCCCGATCCGCATCACCTTCTTTTCCTGTAGGACCCGCAGCAAGTTCGCCTGTACGTTCGGCGGAGTGGAAGCAATTTCATCGAGGAAGATGGTCCCCGTGTGCGCCAGTTCAAAGAGACCGATTTTCCCTCCCCTTCTGGCCCCGGTAAAGGCGCCTTCTTCATGGCCGAACAGTTCGTTTTCCAGCAATTGATCAGGCAGGGCGGCACAGTTGATCGACACAAAGGGCCCTTTCACTCTTTTCCCCATGTTATGGATGCTCTGGGCCAGGATCTCCTTCCCCGTTCCCGTTTCGCCGCTGATCAGAATCGTCGAATCGGAAGAAGCATATTTCCTTACCTTTTTCACGATGTCGCGCATGACGCTACTGCCGTGGATCAAATCATCGATCGTGAACTTGGCGACCAGCCCCTTGGCAAAATTCCGCCGTACCTCATTCTCGTCTTTGATGACCTTTTCCGTATTTTTGAAAAGAGAAACGATGCCGGCGATTTCGTCGTTCACCGAGATGGGGATATGGTTGGTCAGATAAAGGGCGTCTTTGACCTTTTCCAATTTATTCAACAAAGGCTGCTTCGTTTCGAAAATCTTGCGAAAATTCGATTTGGGCAAATATTCGCTCAATTCGTAGGTGGCCGATGAATTTTCATCGATGTTGAAAAGAGTCTTCGCCGCCTTGTTCATCGTCGTCAAGA
>JAKAFS010000057.1 GCA_021817825.1 Deltaproteobacteria bacterium
GCCCCTTCTCCATCAGCAAGGTCACCAGGGCGATCATCCCCGCGATATGCTCCGTCGCCCGGGGGCAGAAGGTGGGACGGGCAACGCCGAGCCTGTCCATGTCCTCGTCGTGTTCCCCGATATACCGCTCGGCGATCGCGGTGATCGTCGTACCCTCCCGGCGGGCGCGATCGATGATTTTATCGTCCACGTCGGTGAAATTCTTGACATAGGTGACCTCATAGCCGCAGTACCGCAGGTAGCGGGTGATCACGTCAAAAACCACCGCCGAGCGGGCATGACCGACGTGGCAGGCATCGTAGGCCGTGATCCCGCAGGCGTAAAGGCCGACCTTTCCCGCGGCAAGGGGAAGAAAATCCTCTTTTTTCTTGGTCTTGTTATTGTATATCTTAAGAGACATGACTCCTCCGATGGTTCAGGGGAAGAGGGCGATGCCGGGCAGACCGGTCGTTTCCTTGAGACCGCACAGCAGGTTCATGTTCTGGATGGCCTGACCGGACGCCCCCTTGATCAGGTTGTCGATGACCGAAACGATGATGATCCGTCCGGTCCTCTTATCCACCGTCACGCCGATATCGCAATAATTGGAGCCGACCACGGAGGAGAGGTTGGGAAACTGACCGGAACGGCGAATCCTCACAAAGGGTTCGTCCCGGTAAAAGGACTGATAGAGGGCTGTCGCCTCTTCGGCGGTGACATCGCTGTTGAGCCGGCCATAGATCGTGCTGAGGATTCCCCGCTTTACGGGCAGCAGGTGCGGGGTGAAAGAGATTTTCATTTCCTGACCGGCCAGGGCACTCAGCTCCTGCTCGATTTCGGGGGTATGACGATGGCGCCCGACCTTGTAAGCCTTGAATCCGCCGTCCACCTCGCAAAAGAGCGAATCGATCTGGGGATCGCGTCCGGCGCCGCTGACGCCCGATTTCGAATCGGCAATGACGGACGCCGCGTCGATCCAGCGCGACCGCAAAAGGGGAGCCAATCCCAGGATGATGCTGGTGGGATAACAACCGGGGTTGGCGACGAGGTGCGTCTTGCGAATCCGATCCCGGTAAAGCTCGGGCAGTCCGTAGACCGCCTCTCGAAGCATTCCGGGGGCCTTGTGCACACCGTACCACTGCTCGTAGGCAGCCTGATCGCGGAGACGGAAATCGGCGGAGAGATCGATGATCTTCTTGCCCGACTGGACGAAACCGGGCACGGCCTCCATCGACACGCCGTGGGGAAGGGCCAGGAAAATGAGGTCGGCCATCTCAGCCACCTTTTCCGGCCTTTCGTCGGTAAAGACGAGATCGGTCAGTCCCGCGAAGTGGGGATAGACGTCGGCGACCGGAACGCCGGCAAAGCGCCGGGAAGTCGTCACCACCACCTGCACGTCGGGGTGACCGAGGAGCAGGCGCATCAACTCCTGCCCGGTATATCCGCTGCCTCCGTAAATGCCGACCTTGATCATCTCGCCCCTCCTCAAATGCCCTGTCAAAAAAAAGGGAGGCCCGAGCCTCCCTGAGTTTTTATCTCTTTGAGAACTGGAACCGTTTTCTGGCGCCGGGCTGACCGTATTTCTTTCGTTCTTTGATGCGGGAATCTCTCGTCAGAAAACCCGCCTTTTTCAGAGCGGCTCTCAGCTCCGCGTCATATTCCACGAGGACCTTGGAAATGCCGTGCTTGATCGCGCCCGCCTGTCCGGCGACGCCGCCGCCCTCGACATTGATATAAAAATCGAAGCGGTCTTTCTTACCCGTCATCTCCAGGGGCTGCTGGATGATCATCTTCAGGCTTTCCCGCGTGAAGTAGTCGTCGAAGTTCCTTTTGTTCACCTGTAGGACGCCGGTCCCTTCCTTCATGTAGATCCGGGCAATGGCGCTCTTTCTCTTCCCTGTCGCGTAAAACCGTTTTTCCGTCATATCCTTCTCCCCATCGTGTTCGGAGGCCCGATCACCATGCCGTCAGGCATGGGTATTATAATTCCAGAATGCGCGGGCACTGGGCTTCATGCGGATGGTCGCCGCCCGCATAAATCTTGAGTTTTTTGAGCATGGCCCTTCCCAAGGTGTTCTTCGGAAGCATCCCCTTCACGGCCGTCCGCAGCACTTCCTCCGGCTTTTCCTTGAGCATCTTCCCCGCCGCCATGGCCTTGATTCCGCCCGGATAGCCCGAGTGGTGGTAGTAGATCTTATCGGTCAATTTCTTTCCCGTAAGGGAGATCTTTTCGGCATTGACCACAATGACAAAATCCCCGGCGTCCATAAAAGGGGCGTAAAGCGGCTTGTGCTTGCCCCGCAGCCGATGGGCGATCTCGGCGGCCAGCCGACCGAGGATCTTGTCCTGGGCATCCACAAGAAGCCAGTCACGGTTGGCGTCCCCCTGCTTTGCGTATGTCGTCTTCATAGTTTCACCAAATGTTCATGAATTTGAATCTGGATTGATATGCAAATTCATCCTATTTGTCAAGGAAAAACCTGTGCAAAAAATGAAAAAGAATATCCTCCGCCTTTTCGGGACTATCGGAACCCGTCGGTCCGGAAACCGGACAGGGAGACATAGAGCATGATCGTCTGATCTCTGGCATCGGTTCCATTGGCGCCATTGTCCTTGTCGGACCAAACAAGCTCAATGTCCCAGCACTGCTTCCGGTACTTGACGCTGTAGGTGGCCTCGACGATCTTGTTGGCCAGTTGATTCCTTTTCAGCATGTAGATGAAATCTACGGAAGGCGTCAGAACGGCCTTCAGCGCCACGTTGATCTCTTCGAGCGTATCCCTGGTGTAGCGATACCCCGCGGTGAGCGTATCGCCCCGCGGATCCGACAAGGTCAGATCATAATTGTTCTGCTTCCAGCCCCCCGAATTCACATTGTAGATATTCCGTGCCGCAAAGGAAAGAAATGGGTAGGGCACCAGATCCAGTTCCAGAGAGACATCGCCGAAGGGGCGGGTCTCCTTTCCCGAAGCGGCCACGTCCCGGCGCGCTTCCCGGATATCGTAGGTCTGCGACACCTTGAAGCGCATCATCTCCTGATAACTGACCTTTCCCTGCGCATCTTTCATCCGGGCAAGCAGGGTCTGGGTCACTCCGTAGGTCAGTCCGTGCTGTGCCGGGATCTGTGCCAGGAAATTGGGGATCCGGTCCTGGGTCGTCTCGGGAATGTAGGTGTAAGCGAACTCCGGTTTGATGGCATGGCGGATCTTTTCCACCCTTTTTCCCCCGACCTCGAAAACCCGGCTGATTTCCGTGGAAGCGGTCGACCCGAAACGGAAGATCTTCCGGTCTCCCCGCTTGTCGCCGCTATCGGCCAGTGAGTCGGAACGCTCCCAGAGGTCCCCCTGGAATCCGGCCTGGGGCGTCAGTTGCAGATAGGGTCCCAGTTTCATCGGCAGATAGAAGGTGGGACTGATCTCTCCGATGTGTCCCTTCTGCCCCTCCCCGCGGTACCAATGGGTATAGCCCCCGGTGAAATCCATCTGGAGACGCTCGCCCAAAACGGGCTGCCTAAACCCCGTGATCGTCACTTCCGGATATTTCTGGAGCGTGGCGTCATTGCTGTTCGAAGAAAAATCGTCGGTGTAGCGAACCAGCGCCGTCAGGTTGTAGAGGGACCAATCCTTCGTCAGACGGACGGTGGAATCGAGCGACCCGAGCGTTTCATTGGCCAGGAAAGGGACGCGTCGATACCGGTCCTCGCCGGTCGTAGAATAGTTGTCCAGATAGTAGTTGAAGGCAGAAAAATCACGAAAATACCAGGGATCCGACACCTTGCGCAGGTCGCTCCGCAGCGTGAACCCGGGGCTGAAGGTGGTTTCATGGTTGAGATAATAGGACCAACGGCGCCGGTCGTCCTGCCAGTTGCGGCTGATTCCTCCGACGGTTTCCGTCACCTGCTTACGATCATTGAGAAAATCGCCGTAAAGGGTTCCGAAGGAGTCTGCCCCGAGGGCGTAACGGAGTTCCACCCCTTCCTTGAAGCCCCGTTCCGACATATACCGCTGGTAAAAGGTCGCATCGGCGTTATCGCTGATGGCCCAGTAAAAAGGCAGCTCCACATCCAGACCATTCTTGTCGCGGGAGTAGGAAAGGCGCGGGAAAAGCAAACCGGACTGGCGCGTGGTCTTGGCAGGAAAGAGCAGATAGGGTGCGTATAAAACGGGGACGTCCCGGACCAGGAAGCGTCCGTGTTTCATCACGCCATAACCGTCCACGGTGACATCGAGTTCGCTGCTCGCGAAACGCCAATCAGGCGTTTCCCCGTCACAGGCCGTGACGGTCGCGTCTTCCAACTGGTAGGTGGCAACCCCGGTTTTCTCTATCTTTTGCCCTGTGATGTAGAAATGGTTGCGGGCGATGAACATCTTCCCGTCGCTCACGGTGCCGGTCTTGGCCACGATGTCGAAATCGACCCTCTCCCCTTCCAGGATATCCCCATCGCTGTCGACATACACATGGCCCTCGGCGAGGGCCCGGTTGGTGATGCGGTTCAGATGGGCCGCATCGGCCCTGAGAAATCCCCCGGGAAAGGTGATCAGCACCTTCCCCTGGGCATGAAAGGTGTCCTGATCCGCCTCATAGGCGATGCTGTCCGCCTCGATATGGACGGGTCCGGCAGCAATATCTTTTTCCTGCGCCCCAAGATCGCCCCCCCCGATCAGCAGGCAAAACAGCATGAGGCAGCCGCCCCAGATCCGTATCTTGTTGCCCCTCAACCGGCGCCTCTCCTCGCAAACCTGTCTCATGCAGCACCCTCCGAACCGCGGCGGCTGCCCATGATTTTCTTGATTGCCCCCACCAGATAGAGGGAACCGGCGACACAGATCAGATCCTCTTTGCCGACCCGCAGGCAGGCGGATTGCAGGGCGCAAGCCGGATCCTCAATGATTTCAACGTTGCGTTGATACCGGCGGGCCGTGGCAAGGAGGGTTTCCAGGGGCAATGCCCGCTCGCTGCCGGGATGGGTCAGAATGACTTTCTGGGCCAGGGGAAAGAGTCTCTTTACCATGGCCCCATAGTCCTTGTCCCCCAGGACGCCAAAGATCAGCCAGAGATGTCGGTAAGAAAAATCGGCCAAGAGCGCCCGCCGCAAGGTGGCCGCACCGGCCTGATTATGGGCGCCATCGACCAATAGGAGGGGATTGCGTTGAAGCACCTCCAAACGCCCTTCCCAGCGGGTTCTCCCGAGCCCCTCGGCGACCGCACCGTCGTCCACCTTGAGCCCCCCGGGGGCCTCCCCGATCAGTTCGATTGTCCCCAGCGCCAGCGCGGCATTGCGAAGCTGGTGCCTCCCCGCCAGGGGACAGGTCAGCCGTTCAAAGCGGCGGCCGATTCCCTGATAGGAAAAACTCCCATCCCGATGGGTCCGCAAGCGGATCTCTTTGCCCAGCCGAAAGAGCCTTGCCCCTCTTTGGTTGCAAAGCCTCCGGAGGGTTTCGACGGCCGGCTCCTGGACGGCAGCGGTCAGGCAGGGCACCCCGGCCTTGATGATTCCCCCCTTTTCACGGGCAATCGCCTCCAAGGTATCGCCGAGATAGGCCTGATGATCGAGAGAAATATTGGTAATGACCGAAGCCAGCGGGGTCACGACATTGGTGGCGTCGAGCCTCCCCCCCATCCCGATCTCGAGAATGGCGATATCGACCTGCTCCCTGTGAAAATGGAGGAAGGCCAGCGCCGTCAGGAATTCAAAATAGCTGATCTCTTCCGTCAGCTTCTTCTGAATCTCCTGGACACCGCTGGCGAACTCGTCGGTGCCGATCATCCGACCGTCGATCCGGATCCGTTCCCGTATATCGACCAGGTCCGGAGAGGTGTACAACCCTGTCCTGAATCCGCCGGCGCTCAGCATCGAAGCGGTCATTGCCGCTACCGACCCCTTGCCGTTGGTTCCGGCGACCAGCACGGTCCGATAATCTTCTTGAGGATTGCCCAGCCTGGCAAGCAAGGAACGGATCGGATCGAGCCCGAGACGAATGCCCAGCTTATTGAAGCGGGAGAGCGTTGCCAGTGCGTCCTGATAGGTCATTGGATAGCGTGCCTTACCGGTCATGAGCAGGTTCAGATTTGAATCACTTGTCCGTCTTTAAGAACGCGAATGCGATGGTTGCCCATCAGGGCAATCTCCCGTTGAATTTCCCGGCAATACTGGATCTTCATGTGATAGAGATAAATCGGCGGCTGGAGCGAGCCCAGCTTCTTCAGCTCACTGGCCAGACCCGCCGGGGTCAGATGACCGGTCAGTTCGGCAATGCCCGTCATCTCTTCCGGCAACGAGGTTTCCACAAAGATCGCCCCGACATTGCCGCATTGCTGCCGCACCACCTGCCAGATCTCTTCGGTAGGCCCCGTATCTCCTACGAAAACGGCGCTGGCCGGCGGAGCCGCTTCGTCCGTTTCAATCACATAGGCGACGGTTTCCACGGAATGATGAACGGGAATCGCCGTGACGTTCAAATGGCCGAGACGCATCTTTTCTCCTGCCTGTATGGCGACAAAGCGGATCACCGGCCGCTCGACGCTGGGAATTCGAGAAAAATCGGGCCAGATGGCGTCGTTGAAGATATGCGCCCGGAGCATCTCGATGACATGGGGCGTGCTCACCACCTCAATGGGAAAATCCCGGTGCAACTGGCAGACATTGTCTGCCAGCGAAGCAATCTCCCGGATATGATCCAGATGGGCATGGGTAATCAGGATGTGGCCGATTCGCGCCTGTTCTTCGAGCGTCAGAACCGACGTCACCGTGCCTGCATCCAGCAACATCCCGGTGTCAATCAGGAACCCCGTGAAGCCGTAGCCGGGAAGTTGTGAACCATGGCATCCCAACACCCTGATTTCCATTAACTTTAACCCTTCCTGGCCTTGCGAGATTTCGCGAACGCTTGCCTGACATGCACCTTTGGCCAGGCGTACCGCTCATACAGGGAGGCAGCCCACTCCAAGGCTCCGAGGCGCGGACACGCAATGGTGCTGGAGACCAAAACCGTTTAAGAAGGGGTCACTTTCCATACTTCATCGCCGGGACGGACCCGATCCGGCACCTTGATCCCGATATAGTCGCCGGCGACCGCCTGAGGCACTTTTTGATTGTTGACTTCCATGGAATCAAGCGGCATGGTCAGATCCGTAGTGTGCCCCGTAAATTTGATGGTGTCGCCGACCCGGACCTCTCCGTCTGTGATCTTGACGGCGGCGACGCTCGGTTGGGAGAAAAACTTCATGACTTCTCCGATTCGCTGTTCAGCCATAAACACTCCTCCTTCCCCATGAAAATGATCGGCTGGTGCCCCAGTGCAACCACATGCTGGGGAACTATATCTTTTTTCATGAAAAAAACAAGGGGCGAAAGGCAGGGGGAGGAACAAAAAAAAGAGGGCGGATCCAGGATCCGCCCTCTTTGCTGGCTTCTATGACTGTGGTTCGGCAGGTTTCTTTTCGGCCGTTTTCTTTCTGGCCGGCTTCTTCTCTACCGGCTTCTTCTCGGCAGCTTCCTTTTCGACCGCTTTTTTCGCCGTCGTTTTTTTCGCCGTCGGCTTCTTCTCGGCCGGCTTCTTTTCGGCGGTTTTCTTTTCGGCGGTTTTCTTTTCCGCCGGCTTCTTTTCAGTCTGCTTCTTTTCAGTCGCCGTTTTCTTTACCTGCGCCGCCCCGGCATAATCGACAAATTCAATGATGGACATGGGGGCATTGTCACCGGCGCGGTAGCCCATTTTGACGATCCGCGTATAGCCGCCGGTCCGGTCCTTGTAACGCTCGGACAACTCCCCGAAGAGTTTTCCGACCATCTCCCGTTCCCGGACGACTGCCGCGGCTTGCCTCCGGGCATGAAGATCTCCCCGCTTACCGAGGGTCACCATCTTCTCTGCCACTTTTCGGAGCTCCTTGGCTTTCGTCTCGGTCGTCTGAATCTTTTCGTATTTCAAAAAGGAGGTCACCATCGTCCTGAGCATGGCCTTCCTATGGCTCGTCGTTATCCCCAGCTTGCTCCCAAATTTTCCCTGCCCCATCGGATCTCATCCTTTCCCGCAAAAATACTATTCTTCCTCTGCCTCAGCGCGAGGAGCACCCATCCCTTTTTCAGCCTTGTTCCAGGGGGAAAAATCGAGCTTCATTCCGAATCCCAATCCGGATTCGCCCAGGATTTCCTTTATTTCATTCAGAGATTTCCTGCCGAAATTCTTCGTCTTGAGCATCTCCGCTTCGGACTTCTGAACGAGTTCCCCTATCAGATTGATACCGGCGTTTTTCAAGCAGTTGGCCGAACGCACGGAAAGCTCCAGGTCATCCACATGGCGCAACAGGATATCATTCGGATCTTCGGGCTTTTCGATCGGCATCACTTTCTCGTCGCCTTCGTCAGCCTCGGAAAAATTAATAAAGATATCCAATTGTTCCTTAAGGATCTTGGCCGCGTAGGCCAGCGCGTCTTCCGGTAACACGCTTCCGTCGGTCCAAATCTCCAGAATCAGGCGATCATAGTCCGCCACCTGGCCCAAACGGGAATAGGTGATCGTATAGTTAACCTTTTTGATCGGCGAAAAGATCGCATCGATGTTGATCGTCCCCTCGGACTGCTCCGGATCCCTTTCTTTCTGGGCCGGCACGTACCCCTTCCCCATCTTGACGACAATTTCCGCCTTGAAAGACGTGTCGCCCACCAGCGTGGCGATATAGTGATCGGGATTGAGAATCTCGACCGTCCCGTCGGTGATGATATCGCCGGCGGTGATGATCCCTCCCTTGGAGGCATCGATGTGGATGGTCCGCGGCCCGTCCTGGTGAAGCTTCAGGCGCACACCTTTCAGGTTCAGAACGATATCGGTGACGTCTTCCTTGACCCCGGGGATCGTGGAAAATTCATGCAGGACCCCGTCGAATTTGACGGAAACAATCGCCGCGCCCTGGATGGAAGACAGCAGGACCCTGCGGAGCGCATTCCCGAGTGTGGTCCCGAATCCGCGTTCCAGCGGCTGACAACTGAACTCCCCATAAAAGGGAGTATGGGTCGCCTCATCGATCTCAATTCTTTTTGGTTGAATTAAACTACGCCAGTTTCTCTGCATAATTCCTTTCCCTGCCCTTCGGATACCTGGTTATCGTTCTACTTAGAGTAAAGTTCAACGACCAGCTGCTCGCGTACCGGCATCGTCAATTCTTCACGTGTGGGCAGCGTCCTGACAACGCCCCTGAAGTTTGCTTTGTCCACTTCCAGCCACTGGGGCACACCCCGCCTGGCAACGGTTTCCATGGCCTCGAGTATCCGTTCCACTTTTTTGCTTCCCTCTCTGACCTGCACCTCATCTCCCAGCTTTATCAGATAGGAAGGAATATTCACCGGTTTTCCACTGACCAGAAAATGGTTGTGCCGCACCAGCTGCCGGGCCTCGGTGCGCGAATTGGCAAACCCCATCCGGAAGACCATGTTGTCCAGCCGTCTCTCCAAAAAGAGGAGGAGATTGCTTCCGGTAATTCCCTTTTGGCGATCCGCCTTCTCGAAGTAGCCGCGGAACTGCTTTTCCAGAAGGCCATACATCCTCTTGAGTTTCTGCTTTTCCCTCAATTGGACGCCGTAATCGGAGAATTTCTTACGAAGCTGGCCATGATCTCCAGGGGCATATCCCCGTCTTTCAAAGGCGCACTTTTCGCTGTAGCATCTATCCCCTTTGAGAAACAGTTTTAAACCTTCTCTCCGGCACAACCTGCATACCGATTCTCTATACCTTGCCAAAAAAGCCTCCCTGATCGATCAGCGATCAAAATACAATTATCAAATGTTCAATAAACAAACGACCCTATCATCCATCAACGACCCTGATCGGCGATCACCGGTCATTGAGCATCGGTCCTATACTCTTCTGCGCTTGGGCGGACGGCAGCCGTTGTGGGGAATCGGGGTTACGTCTCTAATCAAACTGATTTTCAGTCCCGCCAGCTGCAACGATCGGAGCGCCGACTCCCGGCCGGAACCCGGTCCCTTGACATAGACCTGCACCGCTCTGAGCCCATGCTCTCTTGCCTTCTTGACGGCATCCTCCGCCGCCATCTGCGCCGCAAAGGGAGTGCTCTTCCGCGATCCCTTGAAACCCTGCATCCCGGCGGACGCCCAGGCAATCACATTGCCGCTGAGATCGGTGATCGTGACAATCGTGTTGTTGAAAGTCGATTGAATGTGCGCAATCCCCTCGGAGATATTCTTCTTTTCTTTTTTCTTCCCTGTTTTCCTAACTGGCTTTGCCATTGGTCCTCCGGATCCATTCACCCATTATTTCTTCTTGCCGGCAATCGACCTTCGCGGTCCTTTTCTTGTCCTGGCGTTGGTACTCGTTCTCTGTCCCCGGACGGGAAGCCCTTTCCGGTGCCTCAAGCCACGGTACGTTCCGACATCCATCAGCCTCTTGATGGACATCGACACCTCCCGCCGCAAATCCCCTTCGACCTTATGGTCCTTGTCGATAATAGTTCTAATGGAGGTGATCTCGGAATCGGCAAGCTGGTCCGTCTTCGTTTCGGGATCGACACCGGCTTCCCGAAGGATCTCTCTCGATTTTGTTCGCCCGATCCCGTAGATATAGGTTAAAGCGATCTCCATCCTCTTGTTCTTGGGTAAATCAACGCCTGCAAATCTTGCCACCTGATGACCTCCTGAAAAATGAACCCTTATCCCTGACGTTGCTTATGTTTAGGATTCTCGCAAATCACGCGCAACACGCCGCGCCTTTTCACTATCTTACACTTTTCGCAAATCTTTTTGACAGAAGAACGTACTTTCACGATGTTCACTCCTTGAGTCCGTCAAAGGCCCGGTATGCACCGATGCTCCGCCACCTTCGCTATTTTGTCCGGTAAACGATCCGCCCCCGGGTCAGGTCATAGGGCGACAGTTCTACCGTCACCCTATCGCCCGGCAGGATTTTTATAAAATGCATCCTCATTTTGCCGGAAATATGAGCCAGAACGCGGTGACCGTTTTCCAGTTCCACCCGGAACATGGCATTGGGTAACGGCTCAATCACCTTGCCTTCAACTTCTATCGCTTCCTCTTTTGCCATAATTTCCGATTATACCGGTATCTCCCTGATTGCCTTCCCCTCTAGGGAAAGGAACTTACTGGATCCGACTTAAGATATCCGGTCCATTTTCCGTAATCGCCACCGAATGTTCAAAATGGGCGGAAAGTTTTCCATCCTCGGTGACCACGGTCCACCCGTCGGCCAGGACCCGCACATGATAACTTCCCTCGTTGACCATCGGTTCTATAGCCAGGACCATCCCGGGTTTCAGAAGCAGTCCCCGTCCGCGAACTCCATAATTGGGAATCTGCGGATCTTCATGCATGCTGCGACCGATGCCGTGGCCCACATAGTCCCTGACCACCGAAAAGCCCCCCGATTCCACCCGTTCCTGGACGGCAGCGGAGATGTCTCCCAGCCGATTGCCCGCCCTGGCCTGCTCGATCCCCGCGGAGAGGCTCGCCTCGGTCACCTGCATCAGACGCAGGGCTTCGGCGGACACGTTTCCCACCGGCACCGTGATGGCGGCATCGCCGAAATATCCCTGGTAGTTCACCCCAAAGTCCAGGCTCAGGATATCACCCGACAAAAGCGGCCGATCGGAAGGCATTCCATGAACCACCTCTCCGTTGACCGATGCGCAAAGAGCGAAGGGATAGCCCCTGTATCCCTTGAATGCGGGTTTTACCCGCTTTTTTTTTGCCGACTCCTCACAAAACTGATTCAGCTCCCGGGTGGTCACCCCCGGCTTGACCTTCTGCCGTAATTCATGCAAAATTTCGGCAACGATCAGATTACTCGCCCGGAGTTTCTCTATCTCGTTAGGCAACTTCAGGATAACCATCTCAATGATCCTTCGCGCCCGGAGTGCATCCCCCTTAACGCCTTCTGGCGATTCGCCCCTTCTTCATGAACCCTTCGTACTGCCTGGTCAACAGATGGGTCTCTATCTGTCCCGCCGTGTCCAGAGCCACGCCTACGACAATCAGCAAGGCGGTCCCTCCGAAATAGAAAGGAACATTGAATGAACTGATCAGAATGCTGGGAAGAACACAAACGGCAGAGACGTAAATGGCCCCCCCGAAGGTCAACTTGGTCAGGACATCGTCGATGTAGTCGGCCGTTTTCTTTCCCGGCCGGATGCCCGGAACGTACCCGCCATACTTTCGCATGTTGTCCGCCACGTCCACGGGGTTGAAAGTCACTGCCGTGTAGAAGAAGCAGAAGAACACGATGAACGCCACATAGAGCAGTTCATAGGCCAGGTGCCCCGGGATCATCGCCCCGGCGACCGTCTTCATCCAGGGATGGGGAATAAAATTGGCGATCGTTGCCGGAAACATGATGATCGAAGAGGCAAATATCGGCGGAATGACCCCTGACGAATTGACCTTCAAGGGAAGATGGGTCGTCTGACCGCCGTACATCTTCCGTCCGACAACCCGCTTGGCGTACTGCACGGGAATTCTCCGCTGGCCGCTCTCGACAAAGACAATCACACCAACGACCGCCACCATCGACACCAGCAGGATCAGCACGAAGAAGATCCCCATCTCCCCCGACATGAGCAGGCGGAAGGTGTTGATGATCGCTTCCGGACCGCGGACCACGATCCCGGCAAAGATGATCAGCGAGATCCCGTTGCCGATCCCCTTTTCGGTAATCTGCTCGCCGAGCCACATGATGAACGCCGTTCCCGCCGTCAGGGTGATGATCGTCATCACCCGAAATCCCCACCCGGTGGTAATCACGATGGACGTCCCGGTGGGACCGGCCATATTCTCCAGTCCGATGGCGATGCCGAAACCCTGAATGAGGCTCAAGACCACGGTGCCGTACCGCGTATACTGGGTAATCTTCCGGCGTCCCGCCTCCCCTTCCTTGGACAACTTTTCCAGGTAGGGAACGGCCACGGTCAGCAACTGGAGGATGATCGATGCGCTGATGTAAGGCATGATCCCCAGAGCGAAGACCGAAAGGTTGCTTAAGGCCCCTCCGGCGAACATATCAAAAAGTCCCAGCAGCGACCCTTTCGCCTGTTCAAAAAAGGCCGCTAAAGCCGCCGTATCGATCCCCGGCGTCGGAACATGGGCACCAATTCGGTAAACTGCCAGCAGCAAAAAGGTGAACAGAATGCGCTTCTGCAGTTCCGGGATCTTTGAGATATTCTTTAAACCGTCTAGCAAATCAGTTGACCTCGACAATTTTGCCGCCGGCGGCTTCGATCTTCTGCCGTGCGCCACGGCTGACCATATCAACTTTTACGGAAAGGGCGATATTGATGTTACCGTTCCCCAGGATCTTCACCCCGTCCGCTTTCCGCTCGACAAGACCGACATTCAGGAGGGTCTCCCGGTCCACGACCGTTCCCGCCTGAAATCTCTTCAACTCCTCGATATTGACGGTCGCGATCACCCGTCGCATCGGATTCTTGAAGCCGACTTTGGGCATTCTTCGGGAGAGGGGCATCTGCCCCCCTTCAAAACCGGGACGAACACTATGGCCGGAACGGGCATTCTGCCCTTTCGCGCCCTTTCCCGACGTGCCGCCATGCCCTGATCCGTCCCCTCGCCCGACCCTCTTTTTCTTTTTCCGCGAGCCTACCGGCGGTTTCAGCGTTGCAAGATTCATTTCCCGTCCCCCTCAACTTCCACTGCGGCTACCAGGTGAACGACCTTGCGGATCATCCCTCGTATTTCCGGCGTATCATTCAGCACGACCGTCCGGTTGACCTTTCCTAACCCCATGCCGCGAAGAACCTTGCGCTGGGCTTCGGGTCTGCCGATATAACTTTTAACCAGTGTGATTTTAAGCTGCTTTTCCACAACCTACCCCTTTAGCGCTGAGTTTCTTAAACGCCCTTCCCTCTGGTCGCGGCGATGTCCGCCGGCGAGCGCAATTGGCCGAGCCCCTCGATCGTGGCCTTGACCAAGTTGTGAGGATTATGAGATCCGAGACATTTGGTCAGAATATTGTGCACTCCCGCCACTTCCAAAACAGCCCGCACCGCTCCGCCGGCGATCAGACCGGTTCCTTCCACGGCAGGTTTCAAGAGCACCTTGCCGGCGCCGAAATGACCGATGACACTGTAGGGAATGGTCCTGTTTTCAACGGCGACCTTGGTCATGGTCTTTTTGGCCTGCTCCATCCCCTTGCGAATCGCCTCGGGGACTTCATGCGCCTTGCCCAGCCCTGCGCCCACGGATCCCTTGCCATCGCCGACCACGACCACGGCACTGAACCGGAAACGCCTTCCGCCCTTGACCACCTTGGCCGTCCTGTTGATCGTGATCACCCTGTCGAGAAGTTCCAATTCTTCCATATGTTTGCTTTCCAACGATCTAGCCCTTCCCTTGTGATTGTCTCAATGGCTGTTAGAAAACCAGCCCTGCTTCCCTCGCACCGTCCGCCAATGCCTTGACCCGCCCATGATAGAGGAACCGGCCGCGATCAAAGACGACGCCCTGAATGCCCGCTTCCTGGAGACGCTTGGCCACGAGTTTTCCCACCGTCTTGGCGGCCTCGATCTTCTTCTGACCTTTCAGAGCGGCCTCCAGTTCCTTGCTGAGCGTGGAAGCCTCAGCCAGGGTTCGTCCCGCATCATCGGCAATCGCCTGGACATAGATATGGGAAGCAGACCGAAATACGCTGAGGCGCGGCTTCGCTTCGGTCCCGAACACCTTCCCCCGTACCCTTTTCTTCCGCTTGATCCTGATTTTTTCAATTCTCTTCGTTGCCAATGTCCTAACCTCTTCTCGGGATGTGCCGGGACAAATGCCGGACACAGCGAATCTTATGCACCTACGGATTTACCCACCTTGCGTCGGACCGTCTCTGTTGTATACTTGATCCCCTTGCCCTTGTAGGGCTCGGGCTTTTTCAGACCCCGGATCTCGGCGGCCACCCGGCCTACCAGCTGCTTGTCGATGCCCGAAACGGCGATGTTGACCTGCTTATCCACCTTGATTTGGATCCCTTCGGGAATCGCATATTCGACCGGCGCGGAATAGCCGATGATCAACTTGAGATTGCTGCCGGCAACTTCCGCGCGATAACCGACCCCCGATATCTCCAGCCCCTTTTCAAAACCGCTGCTCACCCCTTTGACCATGTTGGCAATCAGGGTTCTGACGAGGCCATGGTAAGATCTCTCTTTGCGGCCTTCCGAAGGTCTCTTGACCTCCACGCACTTGTCGCCCAAGACCACATCCACGCCCTTGGGCATTTCCATGGAAAGCTTGCCCTTCGGGCCTTCAACCTTAATCGTGTACTGATCCTGAATGACCTTGACGCCCGCAGGAATTTCCACAGGTATTTTTCCAATTCTTGACATGAAACAATCCCCCGATTCCGATGCCTACCCAACCGTCACTTTACTACCACACGTTGCAGAGCAGCTCTCCGCCCAGACACAATTCTCTGGCTTCCTTATCGGTCATGATCCCCTTGGAGGTGGAGATGATGGAGATGCCGTAGCCGTTGAGCACCTTGGGTATCTTCTCGCTCTTCACATAGACCCTGCGGCTGGGCTTACTGACCCTTTGAATGTCCGTAATCACGGCTCTTTTTGTATCCGGATACTTCAGATAGAGCCGAAGAACCTCATGACCCTGCGGATCCTTTTTGAGATCATAACCACTGATGTAACCTGACTTCTTCAATACCTTCGCCATATTCAGATTGATGCGCGAACTTAGGACATCCACACTTTTAAAATGGACGCGGCTCCCGTTTCTGATTCTGGTGAGCATATCTGCGATCGGATCGGTCATCCCCATATTACTGCTCCTTGAATTCTCTCTACCAACTCGACTTGATCACGCCTGCAAGCTCCCCTTTCAGGGAAAGATTTCTCAGGCATATCCTACACATATCAAATTTTCTATAATAGGCCCTCGGCCTTCCGCAAATGGGACAACGGTTGTAGGCGCGTACGGAAAACTTCGGCTTTCTATTGCATTTTACAATCAAGGACGTCTTTGCCACTCTCTCAACCCTCCAGAGATCTATCTCTCTTTTGCCTTTAGCTAACTTTTGAACGGCATCCCCATCAGTTTGAGAAGCTGCCGAGCCTCATCATCCGTCTTGGCCGTTGTGACAATGGCGATGTTCATGCCTCTGACTTTTTCGACCTTATCGTACTCGATTTCCGGAAAGATGATCTGTTCTTTCAGGCCCAGAGAAAAATTTCCCCTGCCGTCGAAAGATTTCGTCGGAATCCCGCGAAAATCCCTCACCCGCGGCAGCGCCGAATTGACCAGCCGATCGAAGAACTCGTACATCCGTTCCCTGCGCAAGGTGACGCAGCAGCCGATGGACATGCCCTGGCGCAATTTGAAAGTCGCGATCGACTTCCTGGCCTTGGTAATCACCGGCTTCTGGCCCGAGATCTTGGTCATCTCATCCACGGCGCTGTCGAGAATCTTGACATTCTGAATCGCCTCGCCGAGCCCCATGTTGATGACGATCTTCACCATCTTCGGGACTTCCATGGGATTCTTGTAATCAAAAGCCTTGACGAGCGCGGGAACGACATCCTGCTTATAGTAATCTTTTAGTCTTGCCATCTTTCCCCAGCCTATGCATCCAATGTTTCGTGACATTTCTTGCAGACACGCGCCTTCTTCCCATCGTCCATGATCTTGACGCCGATCCGGACACCAGTACCACACTTACTGCAGAGATACATCACATTGGAGACGTGTATCGACCCTTCCTTCTCCACAATGCCGCCCTTGCCCTTGGCATCCTGCTTCTTATGCCGCTTGAGCAGATTCACCTTCTCGACGACGACCCTCTGCTTCTCGGCTATCGTACTTAGGATCTTGCCCGTCTTCCCTTTTTCTTTGCCGGCGATCACCTTTACGGAATCCCCTTTTTTCAGTCGCTTTTCAAGCATCGCATGTTCCTCTGTGATTCCCTGTCCTTAAACGTCCTACAATACCTCTGGCGCCAGTGAGATGATTTTCATGAACTGCTTCGCCCGAAGTTCGCGCGCCACCGGCCCAAAGATTCTCGTTCCGACCGGCTCCAACTGGTTCGAAATGAGAACTGCGGAATTGTCATCGAATTTGAGGTAAGAACCATCGGGCCTCCTCACCTCTTTGACCGTCCTGACGACCACGGCCTTCATGACATCGCCCTTCTTCACTTTGGAATTGGGAAGGGCCTCCTTGACGGCAATGACAATGACATCACCAAGGCTGGCATACCTGCGCTTCGATCCCCCCAGCACCTTGATGCATGCGACCTTCTTGGCGCCCGAATTATCCGCTACATTTAAAATGGTCTGCATCTGTATCATATCTACACCCCATTGCGCTGACGGTTCATCACCGGCGGCGAAAAATTGACTTTATTGCTCTGCCGCCTTCAACTCTGCGCCTGCATGCGATCTACTTCCTACTTGGCCTTATCCAGAATTTCCACCATCCGCCAGCGCTTTTCGCGGCTCAACGGACGGGATTCGATAATTAGGACCTTGTCGCCCACCTTGCAGAGGTTCTGTTCGTCATGGGCCTTGTACTTCACAAATCGCTTCATATACTTATGAAATACGGCATGCTTAATCAAGCGTTCCACTTTGACGACGATGGTCTTGTCCATCTTGCTGCTGACCACGACCCCCTTGATGGAAACCTTATTACTTCGCTGTTCCACTGCCCACCTCCTTCTCAACCAGGATCGTTTTGACGCGGGCGATGTCCCTGCGAATCTGTCCCAGCGTGGCCGGAGATTCCAGTTGGCCCGAAGAATGCCGCAGGCGCAGTCGGAAAAGCTCCTCCATCAATTCTTTATTCTTCTGTTGCAGTTCAGCAACACTAAGATCTCTGATCTCTTTAGTTTTCATCAGATATCTCCCTTGCAAGGAACTTCGTGCCGATGGGCAGCTTGTGGGCCGCCAGATTGAATGCCTCTTTGGCAATCTCCTTGGACACCCCTTCGATCTCATAGAGGACGACGCCGGGTTTAATCACCGCCACCCACTCTTCCGGAGCGCCTTTTCCCTTTCCCATACGGGTTTCCGCCGGTTTTTTGGTCACGGACTTGTGAGGGAAAACCCTGATCCAGATCTTTCCTCCGCGCTTCACGTGCCGCGTCATCGCGATACGGGCCGCCTCGATCTGCCTTGCTGTGATCCAGCCGCACTCCGTCGCCTGAAGGGCATACTCGCCAAAAGCCACCGTCGTGCCCCGCGTGGCCGTGCCGCTCATACGGCCCCTCTGCAACTTTCTATACTTCACCCTTTTCGGCATTAACATCGTTCACAACCCCTGTTCTGCTTGCGTCTCCCCGGCATCCGTCACCTCCCGGACCGTTCAGGAAAACCTATTTTACCGCTTCCGTCCTGCCCGGCAATACCTCGCCGTGGAATATCAGCACTTTGACCCCGATCAATCCGTAAGCCGTCTTGGCTTCGATGAATCCGCAATCAATATCCGCCCGTAGCGTGTGAAGAGGAACCCTTCCCTCACGGTACCATTCCGATCTCGCCATTTCGGCGCCGCCCAAACGGCCGCCGCAATTCACCCGAATGCCCTTGGCGCCGAACTTCATGGCCGCCGTGACGCATTTCTTCATGGCCCTGCGGAAGGCAACCCGCCGTTCCAACTGCTGGGCGACATTTTCGGCAACCAGCTGAGCATCGATTTCGGGCTTCCGCACCTCGAGGATATTGATAATCACCTCACTCTTGGTGATTGCCCCGAGATCTTTCTTCAACTTCTCGATCTCGGATCCTTTTTTCCCGATAATGATCCCGGGACGGGCCGCATGGATATTCACCTTGGCCTTGTTCGCCGCCCTCTCGATCGCTATCTTGGAGATACCGGCATGGTACAGCTTCTCCTTGAGGAACTTTCTGATTTTGATATCTTCATGAAGCAATTCGGAGTAATTCTTTTCCGAAAACCACTGCGAATGCCATGTTTTGATACCACCCAACCTCAACCCGATCGGGTTTACTTTCTGCCCCAACCTGTCACCTCCTCAAGAGTTACGCTTCATCCAGGACTACGGTAATATGACTCATCCGTTTCTTTATGGCAGCGGCCCTTCCCTGAGCCCTCGCCCGCCAACGTTTCAGCGACGGTCCCTGATCGACGAAGACTTCCTTCACAAAGAGGATGTTTTCATCGATGTTGGGATTCTGCTTGGCATTGGCCAGAGCGGAATTGAGCACCTTGCTCACATGGCCGGCCGCATACTTTCTCGTATAGAGGAGGATCTGCCTCGCCTCTGCGACCTTCTTTCCCCTGACCAGATCCACCACCAGTCTAACCTTCTGGGGCGACATCCGAATATATTTGGCAACTGCTCTTGCTTCCATAACTGACTCCAAACCGCCGATGGAAAAACTCTCTGTTCACACCCTTGCAGTAAAGCTACTTGCGCAGCTTGGTCTTGCGATCCCCTGCATGGCTGTAAAACGTCCTTGTTGGTGAAAACTCTCCCAGCTTGTGACCCACCATATTCTCGGTGACAAAGACCGGGATGAATTTCTTTCCGTTGTGTACCGCAAAGGTCTGTCCGATCAATTCCGGGGTGACAGTCGAACGGCGCGACCAGGTCTTGATGACCGTCTTGTTCGCCGTGGCATCCTGTCTTCGGACCTTCTCAAGAAGCCTTTCCTCAATATATGGACCCTTCTTAATTGAACGTGCCACCTTTTAACCTCGTCTTTTTACGATATATTTGTCGGTACTCTTGTTGGTCCGCGTCTTATGGCCCTTGGTCGGGATGCCCCAGGGCGTACAGGGATGTCGCCCACCGGAAGACTTCCCCTCGCCGCCGCCCATGGGATGATCGACGGGGTTCATGACGACGCCGCGGGACTGGGGACGTTTTCCCAACCAGCGGTTCCGGCCCGCCTTGCCGAGGCTCACATTTTCATGATCGATATTGCCGATCTGGCCGATGGTCGCCCGGCATTCCATGAAGACCTTGCGGACCTCGCCGGAGGGAAGGCGGACCTGCGCATAACCCTCTTCTTTGGCCATCAGCTGGCCATAGGAGCCTGCCGACCGGATCAGTTGCCCTCCCTTGCCGACCTTGAGTTCCAGATTGTGGATCAAGGTGCCCAGGGGGATGTTTTTCAGAGGAACCGTGTTGCCCGGTTTGATATCGGCCTTCTCGCCGCTCACCAACTCGTCTCCGACCGTGATCTTGGAGGGCGCGATGATGTATCTCTTTTCGCCGTCCACATAGTTGAGCAGGGCAATACGCGACGAACGGTTGGGATCGTATTCGATGGAGGCCACCCGTGCCCGAATGTCGTCCTTGTCTCTCCGGAAATCGATCAGCCGGTAACGGCGCTTGTGACCACCGCCATAATGACGGCTCGTTATCCTTCCATAGGAATTGCGGCCACCCGTTTTCTTGATCGGTGCCAGCAGCCCCTTTTCCGGCTCCGCTCCCGTCAACTCCTTAAAATCCGAGCAGGTCTGAAACCTTCTTCCCGGGGACGTCGGTTTGTATTTTTTGATTCCCATCCGCTCTATTTCCTCATTCTCGCTGTCTTATGGTTCTTCCAGAAAAGTCCGTCCTACGTGCCTTCGATCGCCTCAATGCGATTGCCGGGAAGGAGCGTCACAATCGCTTTCTTCCAGGAGCGCCGCTGCCCGATAACCTTGCCTACCCGCTTTTTCTTTCCCTGGACATTCAGCACCCGGACGCTCGACACCTTGACATTGAAGAGCTTTTCCACGGCCCGGCCGACTTCGATCTTGTTGGCCCGTACATCGACCTCGAAGTTGTACTGGTTCGCAGCTTCCCGCGCGACCGTGCTTTTTTCCGTGATCAACGCCTTTTTTATGATCTGATGCATTTCCATTATGATAACAAAGCCCCTTCAATATTCTTTATAGAGGGTTCAAGAAGCACAACATAATCATATTTCAGGAGATCGTAGACATTGATCCCCTCCGATCTGACCATTTTGACGTCTTTCATGTTGCGCGATGATTTTTCCAGATTCGGCTGCGGCTCGTTGATCACAAAGAGGGCCTTTGCCAATCCGAAGCGCTCGACGACTTCTCTGAACTTCTTGGTCTTGATTTCCGCCATCGGGAAATCCTTCAAGATGATCATTCGTTCTTCCTGGAATTTCATGCTCAAGGCAGAAATTAACGCCAGCCGTCTGACCTTTTTGGGAAGTTTGAAGGCATAGCTGCGCGGCAGAGGGCCGAATACGGTACCGCCGCCTCTCCAGATCGGCGACCGCGAATGGCCCGATCTTGCCCGGCCGGTTCCCTTCTGTCTCCAGGGTTTCTTACCGCCGCCGCTGACATCGCTTCTGCCTTTGGTGCAAGCCGTCCCGCTTCTCCGCGCAGCCATCTGCATTCTGATCACGTCGTAAATGACCGCTTCATTCACCGGCGCGCCGAATACGGCATCGCTCAGTTCGATATCGGAGATCCTTTTATTTTCAATGTCGTACACACCTGCTACTGGCATTTTAACCACCTTAAAGACTGCTTCTTATTAACCCTTTTTGATCGACTGCTTGATCAGCACGACCCCGTTTTTGCAGCCCGGAACCGCACCCTTGACCAAGATCACGTTCATTTCCGGCCGGACCGCCCAGACCAAGAGGTTTTGGACCGTCTTTCTTTCATGCCCCATATGGCCGGGAAGCCTCGTCCCTTTGAAAACCCTGGAGGGATCTGCACTGGCGCCGATCGATCCGGGTGCCCTGTGGAACATCGATCCATGGGTGGCCCGACCGCCGCCGAACCCGTGGCGTTTGATGACACCGGCAAAGCCCTTGCCCTTCGTCGTTCCGACGACATCCACGAAGTCACCTGCCTGAAAGATCTCAGCAGTCAACTCCTGTCCGGGCGTGCTTTCTTCGAGATTCAAGGGGAATTCCCTGAGGAAACGGAAGAGCCCCTTGTCAGCCTGCTTGAAATGTCCCTGGAGGGGCTTGGTGACGTTCTTTTGCTTGATGCGCCCGTAACCAAGCTGCAGAGCCTCATAGCCGTCCTTTTCCTTGGTCTTCTTCTGAATGACCACGGAGGGTTCGACCTCAATGACCGTAACGGGGACGGACACCCCATCATCTGAAAATATCTGGGTCATCCCCAATTTTTTGCCGATCAGTCCTTTTGTCATCTTCAACTCTCTTCTACAAAAAATATGAACCCGTCAAGAGGTCGGAACCAGCTTACAACAAAAGCCGCGCTTCCTTTTTGCCTACAGCTTGATCTCCACATCCACGCCGGCCGACAGATCGAGCTTCATCAGGGCATCCACCGTCGCCTGCGTCGGCTCCACAATGTCGATCAACCGCTTGTGCGTCCGGATTTCGAACTGCTCCCGCGACTTCTTGTCCACATGGGGCGACCGGTTGACGCAATACTTGTTGATCTCGGTCGGTAGGGGAATCGGACCAGCCACACGGGCACCGGTCCTCTTTGCCGTCTCTACGATATCCTCTACGGAACGATCCAGCAGTTTATAATCGTAGGCCTTCAAACGAATTCGTATTTTCTGATCTTTCATGGTTTTATTCAACCCGATTCTAGTACAATCTATTCGATAATCTTGCTGACCACACCGGCGCCCACGGTCCTGCCGCCTTCACGGATGGCAAACCGCAGCTGATCTTCCATAGCGATCGGTGTAATCAAGGTGACTTCCAACTCCACGTTATCGCCGGGCATCACCATCTCCACGCCTTCCGGCAGGTTGGCCACGCCCGTCACGTCCGTCGTCCGGAAGTAGAACTGGGGGCGATAGCCGTTGAAGAAGGGGGTATGACGTCCGCCTTCTTCCTTGGTCAGGACGTAGACCTGGGCCTTGAACTTGGTGTGCGGGGTGATCGAACCGGGCTTGGCCACGACCTGCCCGCGTTCCACTTCCTCGCGCTTCGTGCCGCGCAGCAGGAGACCGACGTCATCGCCGGCCCGCCCTTCATCCAGGGTCTTGCGGAACATCTCGACACCGGTGCAGACCGTCTTGAAGGTCGGACGGATGCCGATGATCTCGATTTCGTCTCCCGTGTGGACGATACCGCGATCGATACGACCGGTGACGACGGTGCCGCGTCCGGAGATGGTGAACACATCGCCCACCGGCATGAGGAAGGTCTTGTCGAGATCGCGGACCGGTTCGGGAATGAATTCATCGACGGCATTCATGAGATCTTCGATGCATTTGGAATCGGCCGACTTGGGGTCATCGGACTCCAAGGCCTTCAAGGCCGAACCCTTGATGATGGGAAGGGTATCGCCGGGGAATTCATAGCTCGTCAGGAGCTCACGAAGCTCGAGCTCGACCAGGTCCAGCAGCTCCGGATCATCGACGAGGTCCACCTTGTTCATGAAGACGACGATATAGGGCACCTGCACCTGACGGGCCAGCAGGATGTGCTCCCGGGTCTGGGGCATCGGTCCGTCGGAGGCGGCGACGACCAGGATCGTCCCATCCATATGGGCGGCGCCGGAGATCATGTTCTTGATATAGTCGGCATGGCCCGGGCAGTCCACATGGGCGTAATGGCGCTTGTCCGTCTGATACTCCACATGGGAGATATTGATGGTCACGCCTCTCTCTTTTTCTTCAGGAGCGTTGTCGATTGAATCAAAAGCCCTGAATTCGGCGTAACCCTTAGAGGCTAAGTGTTTTGTAATTGCGGCAGTCAATGTGGTCTTACCATGATCGACATGCCCGATGGTGCCGATGTTCAGATGCGGCTTATTCCTCTCAAATTTTTTCTTAGCCATCTCCAACCTCCTTGCGCTCTGAATGGTTTGTTAGAATCTGTAATGGGCAAAAGCCTTGTTGGCCTCGGCCATCTTGTGGACGGCTTCTTTCTTCTTGATGGCTCCGCCACGATTGTTCGCCGCGTCGATCAACTCCGCGGCCAGTTTCTCTCGCATCGTTTTTTCGGAGCGTTCCCGTGCATGGGTTATCAGCCAGCGGATCCCCAGCGCGACCCGCCGGGAGGGGATCACTTCGGTCGGCACCTGGTACGTCGACCCGCCGACGCGCCGCGACTTGACCTCGATCACCGGTTTGACGTTGTTCACCGCCTTTTCAAACACATCGACGGGCGGTTCCTTGACGCGATCCTGGATGATGTCGAAGGCCCCATACAGGATGGATTCCGCGACGCTCTTCTTTCCCCTCTTCATAAGATTTTGGATAAACCGTGCCACCAGCCGGTTGTTATACTTTGGGTCCGGCAAGATCTCCCGCTTTGCAATTTCTCTTCTCCTCGGCATGACTCGATCCCCGCTTAGCTCGGCCTCTTCGCCCCGTCTTTTGACCTTCCCTGTTTCCTGTCCTGTACGCCCACGGCATCGAGCGTCCCCCTCACGATGTGATAGCGCACCCCGGGAAGATCCTTGACTCGACCGCCCCGCACCAGGACAACGGAATGCTCCTGAAGGTTATGGCCGATGCCCGGGATATAGGAAGTCACCTCATACCCGCTGGTGAGCCTGACCCTGGCCACCTTCCGTAATGCGGAATTCGGTTTTTTCGGTGTGGAGGTATA
>JAKAFS010000058.1 GCA_021817825.1 Deltaproteobacteria bacterium
ACAAACACAATGGGCGACGTTGCTCTTACCCATACCGCTGAGCGTTCCTTTCGAACCGTAATTCGCAGTATGCCGCCAAGTTTCCGATGCTTGACTCGTAGGTGCAGACAGCGATCCCGATGGTTCTAACCCGTACTCCTTTTTGCCTATGAACTACATAGAATTCAGAAAGAACACGAGAAATTTATTATCCCTCATAGATGAAAAAACGGACTTGCTCGGCTTTACCGTAAGTTCCGATAGAGAAGTAATTTCCGGTGCGCTGCTCGATATTTGTCTCGATCACGCAAAGGGTATCGTCGTTACGCTTGAAAACGAGTTGTATGCATCGTCATATGCGCTTGTCAGACCACTTTTTGAAAGTTTCGTTAGGGCAGCATGGATTCAGTATTGTGCCTGTGACAGTGAAATAGCTGACGTAAAAATGAAGGATAAATTTAAACTCAGCCACGGGGAAATGCTTGAAGCAGTGGAAAAGGCGAGACAATGGGAGCCAACTCTTTCGCAAGCCAAGCAGACCGCATGGAAAGCTATGCACAGCTATACGCATGGCGGAATGCAGATGGTGGTGCGGAGATTAAATGAGAACTTTATTGAGCATAATAAAGATGAGGAAGAGTTGATAGGAATCCTACAGTTTGTATGCATAATATCTTTTTTAGCACTAAATCAAATGGTTGTGATGAGCATTGGTTTTAACAAAGAAAATGAATTCCTTGCCAATCTTTTAGATGATTTATGCAAATGGTGTTTTATTCCTGTGGCGACCAAAGTGATAGACTCTAATCCTGAACGTGTTGGCTAACAATACTATCCCTATTACAAATGGTATTCATTTCTTCCTTCAAGTGAGTATTTCCAATCACTTGTAGGTGAACGAAACAATCGACATCTTGGGAACTACAACCACAATTGTCTGAAGAGTATCGGTTGAAAGCTGCAACTCCATACCGTCAAGGAGAGGAATGAATATGAGAAACAGCAAAAACTTCGTGACCCAACTTTCTGTTCTAATGGTGCTTGCATTCGCTACATGCGCCATAGCTGACACCCGAGATGAAAAGATAGCCAAATATATTGAACTGTCAGGGATTGAGAAAGTAATTGACTCCATTCCTAGTCAATTAGACGCAGTTTCCTCTCAGAGATTAATGACGTCGAAAACTCCAGATGCTGACAAGAAGGCTATTGAACTTTTGAAGGAAGCTTTCGATGGGCAACGAGCAAGAAAAGAATTGTTCAATTTCGTGACGAAACAAATAGAAAATGACTTGCTGCTGCAAAATCTTCTGAAGTGGTACGAGAGCCCATTAGCTCAAAAGATAGACAATGAAGAAAGCAGTTCTTCGGGTGCCGATAAGCAGGCTGATTTACTGCAATACCTGACAGTTTTGCAGAAAAATCCACCGACACGAGAACGAATTGATATCATCCAGGAAGTGGAATCCACAATTCAGCTATCGGAACTAACAACTAATATTGTTGTTGAAATAATGAAAGGCATGTTTAAGACCATTAGCCTCACGGTGCCAAAAGAAAAACAAGTTGAGCTTGCAGACATAGAAAAGGAAATCATAAAATTAAGGCCAATAATGAAAGAGGGGCTTCGCAAGCAGATGGTATTAAGCTCTTTTTATATCTATAGAAACTTATCAAATGCAGAACTTAGAGAATACATTGCGTTCTGCAAGACAGAAACAGGAAAGAAAGAAATTGAAATAACTGGTGGCGCATTATCATATGTTTTGAGTCAGTGGTTTGCCGTCGCTACTGATAAAATCCTGGCGCATTCTGAGACGGAAGCGGAAAAGAGCAAGAAATGACATAATAGCGGCGTAGGCGCTGACGCTGCAAAAAAACGCCACGGAGGTCACGCCGCGATGGTTTCTGCCCCAAACAGTTCCGATTGCACTCTGCTACAGAGTTAAATCTAACTCGCCTGCCGATTTCAATAAATAATCTAAAGTTTAGGACTCTCCCTACAGTTTAGGGGGGTGGAGCGAGAAATAGGGAAAAAGGGGACAAAGCGTCCCCTATTCCTATGCGGATTTCAAGACCCACCTGTCGAACCGGGGCAGGTCCGCATGATTTAGTTATCACTCCACTCGGGCCAGAATTCATTCCCCATCCACATTTCGCCCTTTTTCAGAGTCCATTTGACTTTTGCTTTGGGATGTCCACTGGTCCATAATAAATATTCGCTGGAATCACGCCATCCGGTTTCACCCTTTATCCGAAATTGAGCACTGATCGCTGCGCAGTTGTCGTCTACCTTGATCGTTTTGTCCGACCTCGGCGGTAAAGTAAAGATTGTTATATTCTGGCACGTATGCGGCCACACTTCATAAGCCAGCGGGGCCTGGTTCACGAATCGCACCTCCGTCGACCATGCGGTATTCACAGAAAGACAAACAAAAACCATTCCTATGAGGACTTTCCCAAGCGCTTTCATGATACATTCTCCTTCCTTAGAGATTCCCGCTGAAATCGTTCATAAAAAGAGTGATTTGGGGAACGCTGTTCAGTTTTTTAAGATTCGCTTCCATCTGTTGCGTGCGGCACGTACTTTTCACTAAAAGCAATTTACATACCCGCTCGACTCTACGATGAATAGCATGTAATGACAAGCATATTTGCCTGGTATCGTCTCCCCACAGGCAGACTACCCGGCAATAAAGTTGGCAATACCTGCCAATGGTTGGCGAAAGTCTCGTGAACAGCTGCCACCCACAGGCGTTGTCACAAGCGAAGGTTCAATTCCGGTTCAGGGTGGGAGCTGCAACCGTCGGCTTTGGCTTCATGCAGGAAAGCACCCGCCAAACCGACTCTGCACCCTTATCGCCTTCATGCTGCGGATGATCCTGGATGCGGTGACCGCCTCCGCCCCCCAAGTCACCCCCCAAGTCGGCGAGCTGTTAGCGGCGATCCAAGGCGAAATGGGCCGAGAGGCGCTGCAATCCGCCCTGCACCTTTCCGACCGCAAATCCTTCCGCGAGCGCTACCTCAAACCGGCCCTGGACGACGGCCTGATTGAGATGACCATTCCCGACAAGCCCAACAGCCGCCTACAGAAATATCGCCTGACCGACAAGGGGTGCCAGTGGCTGGCGCAACAAGGGGATCGGTCCCTTGCAACAAACTCATGACACGAGCCGTGACAGGGCTGTTATACATGGATAACCCTTAACCCGGCTTGCGCAGCAGCAACACACTGTCTGGCGTCTGCCGACACGAACAGGTCCACGTTGAGGGCAAGCGCGCTGCCCAGGTGGATGGCATCCATGCCGCGAAGCACGTTCTTTTCAAGACCTATAATCGAATGGCGGATCACCTCCGGAGTAAGATCGCAGATCGCGGCGTCGGTGATATCAGCCAACAGCATGGTTTTGAGATGATGATACTGTTCCGGGGAAATACGGTTTTCTCGCAGCAGACGGCAGAAGGCAGAGACGATTTCCGGAAGGGCAATGCCGGAAAGACAAAGTTCAGTCGCCTGTTCGCACCACGAGAGGACAAGATCGGTCCCCGCTTCGCGGACATAACGTTTGGCAAAGGCGGAAGAGTCGAAAAATACCCTCATCAGACGGTCGTCTCACGTTCTTCAAGAATGATCCTGCTGAGGGAACAGCCATCAATAACCAGCGGCTGCGCCAGCCTGCGTTTCCAGGACGGGAGATCCTTGGGAAGCGGAACAATATCCGCTATCGGCTTGCCGTTGCGCACGATGCGCACCGGTTCTCCGGACTCGACGATGTCGAAATACTGCTTTGCGTGATTGCGCAATTCGGAAAAAGTGGCCTGCTGCATAAAAACACCTCCCTGTACACATTAGTGTAATTTCAGGTGTACACTACGCATCCAAGGAAAGTCAAGTATTGATTTTTGCAGTATCTCCTACAGTTCAAGCGTTACATTGTCATCGTCTTGAAGGGAAAGTTCGCGAATGGCTGCCTCGGGAAGAGGAGGAGGGAAAGCGACGCTACCAGGAAAAGTAAGAAGCCCTACAGGCAAAGGCCTGCGGGGCTTCTCTTTTCTTTCTGATGCAGGGCAGAACTCCCTACAGTTCAGGTTAAGCCTTCACCTTCATGGACCCCGTCTGCTTGAAACGCAGGTGGAAAGAGTTGGCTTCTTCGATCCCGAAGGGGATGTGGGAGGGCTTGGCCGACGCCCGTTCCAGATACTCGTTCAGGAGCCCCCGGTAGTCCGGATGGGCGCATTTGGTCACGATCGCCTGGGCCCTGGCCTTGGGATCGAGACCGCGGAGGTCCGCAAGCCCTTGTTCCGTGACCAGGACATCCACGTCATGCATCGTGTGGTCCACATGGGAGACCATGGGCACGATCGTAGAGATGTCCCCGCCCTTGGTGACCGAGTTCGCGATGAAGATCGAGCACGGGCTGTTCCGGGCATAGTCGTAGGTGCCGCCGAGGCCGGCCTGGATCTTGGCGCCCATGACATGGCTCGAATTCACCTGGCCCAAAAGATCCATCTCCAGGCAGCCGTTGATGGCCGTCACCCCCAGCCGCTGGATCAGCTCTGCGGAGTTGATGACCGAAAAGGGCCTGAGCACCATATACTTCTTGAACCGCTCGATGTCCTTTTCGAACCGCTGCCAGGCATCGGTGGAAAGCCGAAAGGCGATCCCCTCCACCCAGTCCACCTTGCCCGCCTCAATCATCTCGAAGACCGGGTCGGTGATCATCGGCAGGTGAAAGCGGAAGTTCTTGAACCCGCCTTCGCCCAGCTTCTGCATCATGCTCGTGAAGAGCGCCCCGAACCCCAGTTCGAAAGGCGGCAGATAATCGGTAAGCCTGCCCGCGGCGATCTCCTTTTTGAAAAAATCGACGAGGTACCCGCCGATGGCCATCCCCTGTTCGCTGGGCTTGGCCTCTTTGGAAGGCTTGTCGTCCACGTCGGAGATGACGATGGCCTTGATCTTCTTCGGGTCCACCGGGAAGTAGGGCACGCCGATCCTTTTCAAGGGACTGGTGTTGCCGATCACCGGAATGGGGTCATTGCCACGGGAATAGATGTCGTGGATCCCCTCCAGGGCCATGGGCCGCTTCAGGTTGATCTCCACGATCACTTCCGACGCCGTTTCGATCCATTCCGGCGCGTCGTAGACCGCCGTCGAAGGGATGATCTGGCCGTCCGCGGTCAGGCCGATCGCCTCGATGACCGCCATGTCCACGGTGCCGAACCACCCTCTTTTCACCTGGAGCGGCAGCTGCGATCCCTTACCCTCGAACATCGCCACTTCGCCGCGGTTGATGCCGCCCCGGAGCTTATCGCCGCCGATGGCGCCGATCCTTCGCCGGATCGCCCCGGCCTCGAAGAGGACGTCTTCGAATTCGGAGCTCAAGGGCCCCGCACACATCAGGTCGATCTTGACCCCGCCCTCGGCCTTGACCCGCTCGGCCAAGGCGCCGAAGGTGGTCTTGGGGAAACCCATCATGCTCCCCGAAGTAGCCACCAACATCCCGTCCCGAAAAAGGCTGGCCGCCTGTTCGGCGGCCATGACCTTCGTTTGGGATTCAGGATGACGGATTCTTTCCTTGATGTCACCCATACAATCCTCCTGCTTATTTCACGTTGTCCCTGATGGCACGATCTTCCATCAAGTTTTAATTGGGTTTCTGCGCGATCTCCCTCATCCGGCTCGTGATCGCTTCAAAGGAAGTCCCAACGTGAAACACCTCTGCAACCCCCAACTTCAGGAGTTCCTCATCGTCTTCCTTCGGTATGACACCCCCGACCACGACCCGGACGTCATCCATCTTATTCTCCCGAAGCAGGCGGAACAGCTCCTCACAGGCCTCCAGATGGACCCCTGACAGGATGCTGAGCCCGATGATGTCGACAGCCTCCTGCATCGCCGCGTTGACGATATCCTTGACGGTCTGCCGCCGGCCGGTATAAACCACCTCCATGCCCGCATCCCTCAGGGCAGCAGCCACCACCTTGGCTCCTTTGTCATGACCGTCAAGCCCCGGTTTTGCGATCAGAACTCTTAGCTTTCGTGTATTTTGACTCATGATCATTCCCTCGCTCATATCTGTTGATGGGCCGTTACACCATAATATCCTTGAATTCGCCGAATTCTTCCCTGAAGACGCCCATAATCTCCCCGATCGTTGCATAGGCACGAACGGCTTCGATAATGGAGGGCATGAGATTCTCATTCTTCCGGGCAACCTCCCGCAGCTTAACGAGGGTCTGCTGGACCTTTTCGTTGTCTCGGCTTTTCTTGAGATTGGTGAGATTATTGATTTGCTTCTCCCGTACCTTGGGATCCACCTTCTCCATCTCGACTTCCATCTCTTTATAGTTCTTCTGGGGGAATAACGACACGCCCACGACGGGGATCTCCCCTTTTTGCTTCTTCACTTCTTCTTCATAGGCGCTCTGCTGGACCTCACGCTGGATCACGCCCTTTTCGATCATGGTCAGGATTCCGCCGTTGGCCTCGATGTTATCCATGACTTCCTTGATCTTCTTCTCCAACTCGTTCGTCAAGCTCTCGAGATAGTACGAACCTCCGAGCGGATCGGCGACCTTGCAGAGTCCCGTTTCATAGGCCACGATCTGCTGCGTCCGCAGGGCGAGGAGCGCCGATTCCTCGGTCGGGATCGAGTAGGCCTCGTCGTAGGAATAGTTGGCCGCAGCCTGGACACCGGCGCAGGCCATGCCCATCATGACGATCGTCCCGCGGATAATGTTGTTCAGAGGCTCAACAGCGGTACACTGACGCGCCGCCGGACCGCAGAAGAAGCGGAACATCATCGACCGCGGATCTTTCGCCTTGAAGCGGTCCTTCATGACGTTCGCCAACAAGCGGCGGCAGGCCCTGACCTTGGCGACTTCTTCGAAGAAGTCAGTCCCCACGATCAGATGGTAGGCGAGGCGAGGCGCGAATTTATCGATATCGATGCCCCGCTTCAACACCTCCTCTACGTAGGTGATCGCGCTGGACAGACAGTATGCGATTTCCTGAATGGCATTGGCGCCGGCCTCGCGGACGTGATAGCCGGAAACGTTGATGGTGTTGAAACGAGGAGCCTCTTTCATCGCGAACTCGATCAGATCGACGACCAACCGCAGCGACGGTTTTGGGGGGAAAACATAGGTCCCTCTGGCGAGAAACTCTTTGATGATCTCGTTCTGGACCGTCCCGCCCACTTTAGCCCACGGAACGTTCTGCTTTTCAGCGACGCACAGATACATGGCCAGCAAAACGGTCGCCGGCGCATTGATCGTCATCGACGTCGTGATCTTGTCGAGCGGGATGCCATCGAACAAGGTCTCCATATCCTTCAGCGAGTCGATGGCCACCCCGACCTTACCCACCTCGGCATACACTACGGGATCATCGGAATCATAGCCAAGCTGGGTGGGAAGATCGAAGGCCACACTCAGCCCGGTCTGACCATTCTCCAGGAGGTACTTGTAGCGCTTGTTTGACTCTTCGGGATCGGCAAAACCGGAGTACTGGCGCATGGACCACGGCTGGCCGCGGTACATGGAAGGATAGACGCCCCGGGTAAAGGGAAATTCCCCCGGGAACCCCAAGGTATCCATATAACTGCGCTCGCCCACATCGTCCGGGGTGTACAAGACCTTCAGATCGATGCCAGATGTCGTTTCGGCCTTCGGATAAGGCTTCTTGTTCAGCGCCTCCTCCTCCCACCGCTTCCTTTCCTCAGCTATTTTCTTTGTATCTTCCATTGTATAATCTCCCTCATCCTCATGCAAAACGTTTACGCTTTGGCAGATTCAATCAGTTCGGCGAGGGTTATTCCCCGTGCGCCTTGTGCAGCTGCTCCAGTTCGATCAACACGCCGTTGGTGCTCTTCGGATTCAGGAAGGCCACCAAGCGCCCGTCCTGGGTCTTTTTTGCGGTCTTGTTGAGCAGTTCGATTCCCTTGGCCTCGAACTCGCGCAACGACGCCTCGATATCCTCGACGCCCAGGCAAATGTGATGAATCCCCTCGCCCCGTTTCTCGATGAACTTCGCGGCCGGGCTCGCCGGATCCATGGGCTGGACCAGTTCGATCGTGCTCCCCTCGAGGGGGAAGAAGGCGATCTTGGTCTTGATCGCTTCCGAGTCGTAGATCCTGTCCATGGGGATTCCCAGGAGATCACGGAAGATATGGGCGGACTTCTCCGCATCCTTCACCGCGACGCCGATATGTTCAACCGTTTTGATCATGGTTCTTCTCCTTTGTTTTCAATCGTCCTTTTCAGGGATGCCCGCCCGGAGAGCGGGCATCCCCCTTTTGCAGGTACTTTATCTACAGCGGGATCGATCCGTGCTTCTTGCCGGGCCTGAGCTCCTGCTTGCCCTTGAGCTGGCCGAAGAGGCCGATCAGGCAGGCGCGCAGTTCCTTGGGCTCGATGATCGCATCGATCCATCCCTCTTCGGCGGCGCAATAGGGATTGGCAAACTTCTCCCGGTACTCGGCCACCTTCTGGACGCGCATGGCCTTGGGGTCCTCGGCCTTGGCGATCTCATCCTTGAAGATGATGTTGGCGGCCCCTTCGGGGCCCATGATCGCGATCTCGGCCGTGGTCAGGGCGATGGTGAAGTCCGTGCCGACGAGCTTGGAGACGGCCATGCCGGACATGGCGCCGCCGTAGATCTTCCGGACGATGACCGAAACCCGCGGCACCACCGCTTCGCAGTAGGCAAAAAGGGTCTTGGCGCCGTGGCGGATGATCCCGCCGAACTCCTGATGCTTGCCGGGCAGGTAGCCCGGGCAGTCCACGAGGTTCAGGATCTGGATGTTGAAGGCGTCGCAGAAGCGGATGAAACGCGCCGCCTTGTCCGAGGCATCGATATCCAGGGCGCCCGCCGCCACCGACGGCTGGTTGGCGATGACGCCGACGCTGCTCCCGGCAAGGCGGATGAACCCGGTGATGATGTTCTTGGCGAAGTCCGGCTGGACCTCGAAGAAGTCGTTGTGATCCGCGATGGCGCGGATGATCTTCTTCATATCATAGGCCCGGGAGGGACTGTCGGGAATGACCTTCTCGACCTCCGGGACGAGCCGTTTGGGATCGTCGCAATCCGCCGGCGCAGGGGGCGCTTCCTGGTAGTTGGAAGGCAGGAAGCTGAGGAGTTTCTTCACCTGGTCGAAGCACTCCTGCTCGGTCTTGGCGACCAGATGGGCGACGCCGCTCACCTGGGAGTGGACCTTGGCCCCGCCCAGCTCTTCCGAGGTGATCTCTTCGCCCGTCACGGCCTTGATGACGTTGGGGCCCGTGATGTGCATCTTGCTGACCCCCTCCACCATGAAGATGAAGTCGCAGAGGGCCGGGGAATAGACGGCGCCGCCGGCGCAGGGGCCGAGGATCAGGCAGAACTGCGGCACGATGCCCGAGGCCAGGGTGTTCCGGTAGAAGATGGAGCCGTACTGGCCCAACCCCTCCTGGATCCGGGCTCCGCCGGAATCGATGATCCCGATGATCGGAACGCCGACCTTGATGGCCAGGTCCATCACATGGGTGATCTTGCTCGCCTGGGCCTTGCCGAGGGAGCCGCCCATGACGGTGAAGTCCTGGGAGTAAACATAGACCAGGCGGCCGGCCATGGTCCCGGAACCGACCACGACGCCGTCGCCGTAGAACTTCTCCTTGTCCATCCCGAACTTGGTCACCTGATGGGTGACGAACATCTCGAGTTCGGAAAAGCTGCCCGGATCCAGGACCTGCTCGATCCGTTCCCGGGCCGTGAGCTTGCCCCGCTCGTGCTGCTTGTCGAGTTGCTTCTGGCCGCCGCCCAGTTTGGCCTGGGCGATCTTGGCCTTCAATTCCTCATTTTTTTCTTCTATGCTCATTGCTGTCCTCTCTTCTTTCAAAAAAGACCGACGAGGGCGATCGTTCCCGCATCGCCCCCGTCCGGCTTTTTCATTGAAAAACGCTTACGCAGGGCGCGGCAACCCTTTCACGACCTGGGCACGGATCAACCGGGGCAGCATCAGATGATGCTGCGGGCAGATTGAGCGGGGATTCTGGTAAACGCCGTTGGCAAAGGCCACCATGTAATCGCGGAGCGCTTCGAAACGCACCACTTCGTCGACGAAACCCTTCTTGGCGCAGTAGAGCGGCCGGGAGGTGTTGCGATAGTGCTCCACCATCTCGTTCATCTTGTCGATGACCGGTCCCAGGGGCTTGCCGGCATCCTTTTCCTTGACGAGCCGGCGGGCATAGCTGGCGGAAGCCGCCGTCTCGCCGTGCATGACGTTGATCTCCGTCGCGGCCGTTCCGAGGGTGAAGGCCGTGTGGTTGTTGGCCGTGGGGCCGCCCATGACGTAATGGGCCGCCGCCGTCCCCTTGCGGAGAACGACCAGCATCATGGGAAGCTTGGTCTGCTCGATCGAGTAGATCAAGGACTGTCCCAATCCCAAAAGCTCGGCCTTTTCGGCGATGTCGCCGACGTCGATGCCCGAGGTGTCCTGGAACCAGATGACGGGGATCCGGTCGCGACCGCACTGGGTCACGAACTCGTTCATCTTGATGAGCCCCTGGCGGTAGAGCTTCCCGCCCACGGCGCCGTATTCGTTCGTGTACTCCGGATAGTTGGGGATCAACCCCTGACGGTTGCCGATGGCGGCCATCAGGAACCCATCGACCTTGATCAAGCCCGTATAGATCTCCGGTCCGAAGTCGGGACGGAATTCCATATGCTCCGAATTGTCCACCAGGCGGGCCAGGACGTTGTCGAAATCATAGACGGCCTTGGTGTTCACGGGGACCAGGAAGGGAATCTCCGCCGGAGAATACTTGGGCTCCGCAGGTTCCGCCACGCGGAAGACCCGCGGGTTGTAGGCCGGCATATCGGCCATGTAGCTCTTCAACCCATCGAGGACCTGCGTCTCCTCGTCGAAGACGGCCCTAAAGAAGCCCGTCGAATCGTAATGGGTCTTTACGCTTCCCGGGGGGAAGGACTTGAAATGGCGGGTCGCCTCGATCAACTGCTCGGCGCCCTCTTCGTCAAAGAACCCCTTGGGGCTCATGCCGCTGGCGATACCGCCGCCGCCGACGGCGATGTTGCAGTTCTTGTGGGCCAAAAGGATCGTCGGGCTGATTCCCTGATAGCCGCCGCCGGCCGGGTTGGTGCCGTAGATGCCGGCGAGGACCGGAATGCCCAGCTGCTCCAGCTCCGCATGGCGGAAGAAGCAGGTTCCCTGACCGCGCCGGTTGGCATACACCTTCTCCTGCTCGGGGAGCTTCACGCCGGAACAATTGACGAGCCATACCAGGGGCAGGTTCATGATCTTGGCGATGTCGGTCACCCGGAGGTTGTTGTCCGCCTGCCCGGCGATCCAGGCGCCGGCGATCCACTTGTTGTTGAAGCCGATCAGCATGCACCATTTCCCGCTGATCCGGGCCAGGCCGTCCACGACGCCCGTGCTGCCCGATTCCTCGCTGTCCGGATCAAAGATCGTATGCAGGGGGCGGAAGGTGCCGGGATCGCAGATATACTGGATCCGCTCCCAGACCGTCATCTCGCCGCGCTTGTGGACCAGTTCGACGGGAATGCCGACATTCTTGATGCGCTCGTCCTCGGCGTCGATCTCCTTCATGATCGCCTCGACCTGAGCCACGTTTTCCTTCATCCGCTCCTTCTGGGCCGGCCGCATGGGCTTGCCCAGGTCATCCATTTTTTCGAAATAGGGTCTCATCTCATCCTTCCCATTCTCTTGTTTAATGAAATAAGTTCACAACCACCCGTCCACCAGGGCCAAAGGACTCCAGCCCTGAAAAGTGACCGGCGTTCCGGGATCCCGGAACGCCGGCTTCTTTCTTAACGGTTCGCCTTGCGGATGCCCAACTGGTCCTGGGCGATGATGAACTTGCAGACGTTTGCCGATCCTTCGACCATCGAGTAGGTCGGGGCGTCGCGGTAGTACCGGGCCACCGGGTATTCCGTCGAGTAGCCGTAGGCGCCCAGGATCCGCATCGCGTACTGCGCGCACTTGTAGGCGATTTCACCGGACAGATACTTGGCCTGGGCCACTTCCAGGTTGTTCCCGTAGGCGCCCTCATCCTTCTGACAGGCGGCCTTGTAGACCATCAGCCGCGCCGCTTCGAGTTCGGTCACCATCTGGCCGATCAGGTCCTGATTCATCTGGAAATTACCGATCGGCTGGCCGAACTGCTCGCGCTCCATGGCGTACTTCGTGACGACATCGACACAGGCCTGGGCCAAACCGATGCCGCCGGCCGCCGCGGAAAGACGGGTCTGGGCCAGGGAGCCGAAGACGATCTTCGCGCCGTCGCCGACTTTGCCCAGCAGGTTTTCCTTGGGCACCTTGGTGTCTTCCAGGACGATTTCGCCGGTGGGCGAGGAACGGGAACCCATTTTATCCAGGTCGGTCACGGTGATCCCGTTGACCTTGTCCAGTTCGAGGATGAAGGCGGACAGGGCCTTCTTCCCGTCTTCCTTGTCCGCATAGGCATAGAAGATGTTGATCCCGCCGACGGTGGCGTTGGAAATCCAGGTCTTCTGTCCGTTGATGAGCCAGTGGTCGCCCTTGTCCACGGCGTAGGACTTGATCGCCATGACGTCGGAGCCGGCCTGGGGCTCGGTAATCGCGAAGGCCCCGAGAAGTTCGGCGCTGACCAGCCGGGGGATGAACTTCTGCTTCTGCTCCTCCGTCCCGTACTTCAAGATGGTGTAGGCGCAGCCCAACTCCTGCATGTTGACCTGAACGCGCAGCGAACTCGAAGCGCGGGCGATCTCCTCGGTGATGATCATCGCCGCCAGCCACCCCATGCCGTTGCCGCCGTACTCTTCGGGAATGACCGTCCCGAAAAGTCCCAACTCGCCCATGGGCTTTACCACTTCCTCATAGGGGAAATAGTGCTTGGCATCCCATTCATCGTCGAAAGGCGCGATCTTCTCCGCTGCAAAGCCGCGCACCATATCCCGCAACATGATCAATTCTTCTGATAATCCAAAATCCATGACCGTTCTCCTTCTTTAAAATAAAAAAAGAAATATGTCTTGACGGACCGCTGATCCCCAATGCGGCCCTCCTTCACTTCAGGAAAAAAATTCCTGACGCCGATCCCGCCGCTTTATCTCATTACCCTTTTACGTCAATGGAGCCGCCCCGTAACGGGCCGCCACACCGTTCAGCATATCCACCACCTCTTTATCGAGAGGGGTCCCTTCCTCGCGCCGTTTTATCTCCGCCAGGAGTTCGATCTCGCCGGGCATGAAGACCTTTCCGCCTTCGTTCACCGGGGGCAGGGCTTTGATGTCCGTGATGACCTTATCCAGATTGGCCTTGAAAAGGTCGGGGTCGATGAATTTGGAGATGTCCAGGGCCATGAAGAAATGGCCCGTCCTGCCGGGTCCGCTCATATCGGTGACGGTCTTGACGCCGCCGGTGAGAACCGTATTGGTCAGGACGCCGCTGAGAATATCGATGATCAGGGAGAGCCCCGAACCCTTGGGACCGCCGACCGGCTCCAGGGTGCCTTTCAGGGCGAGATTCGCATCCTGCGTGGGGTTGCCTTCGGGATCACGGGCCCAACCCAGGGGGATGCTCTGGCCCGTCAGGGCCGAATAGCGGATCTTGCCCCGGGCCACGACGGAGGTGGACATATCGAGCACGATGGGAAGATGCTTCCCGGCCGGGATCGCAATGGCAATGGGATTGGTGCCGATGAGAGGCGTTTTCGTGCCGAAGACCGCCATGGCGGGCGAAGAGTGGGTAAAGACCCAGCCGACCATGTTCGCCTCCACCGCCATTCCTGCATAGAAGGCCGCTACGCCGAAATGGTTGGAATTTTTGACGCACACGACGCCGTTGCCGCAGGTCTTGGCCTTTTCGATCGCCAGTTGCATGGCCTTGTAGCCGGCCACCTGACCGAAGGTGTTATTGGCGTTCAACAGGGCGACTCCCGGGGCGTCCATCTCGGTCGTGATCGGGGCCGACAGCTTCATGATCCCCTTTTCGATTCGCTGAAGATAGGTCTCCAAACGGACCACACCGTGGGAATAAACGCCGCGCAACTCGGCGCACATGAGGGATTTGGTGACGATGTCCGCCGACTCGGACGACAATCCCGCCTTCGTCAACACCTGACTGCAAAAGGATTCCACCTTTTGTGCAGGAAACAGTTTCTTTTCTTTTTCTGATGCCATGGGTTGTCCACCTCCTGATATATTGATGGCTGCGACGCATCACCTGAGGAAACGCCGCCGGAAGAACGATAAAGTACGCTGTGATTCTTATCACAGTTCGCAATGGAATAAAAGAACGTATTGCAAAAACATGACCGGCCCCGAGGACACGACCGTCGTAGGATGGAAGGGCAAAGGTGGCTGGACATGAAAGATGGGGAAGAACCCTTCCCCGCGCCGATCTTTCCCCATCCCTGCGGGGGCCGATGGATCTGTCGGTGGCGACTCTTGTGAAGTCGCCACCGACCAACGACCCGATCGATCAACGGTCGGCCTAGAGGATGAACCTAGCGCTTACGGTTTGTTGGCCTGATAATAAGCGTAACCGGCCTCCAGGGCCTTGATGTTGAGTTCCTCGAACTTTTTGGGAACGCTCTGGCTGACAATCTTCTTCAAGACCTCGAAGCTCCCCGGATTGATCAGTTCGATCGTGGCGCCCAGCATGTAGATGTTGGCCACCATCCGGTTCTGAAAATCCTTTTCGGCCGAACCCGTGGCAGGAACAGCAAAGGTTTTGTAATTCCCGGGAATTTCCTTGACCAACGTGTTGTCATAGACCACGAGGGTTCTTTCCGGATCCGCCTCGCTGAGCAGCTTTTTTCGGGCCTCTTCGGACATGAAAATCATGACGTCCGGTCGCGAGCTCTTGGGATAACTGATCCGCTGGTCGGAAATGACCACGTCGGTACGGCACGCGCCGCCCCGGGACGCCGGGCCGTAGGACTGGGCCTGGGTCACCTCGAGCTCGGGGAAGTGCTCCATCATCCGGGCAATGATGACGCCCATGAGGATGATCCCCTGCCCGCCAAATCCTGTGAAGATGATCTCCTTCCTCATGCTTTCTCCTTCCCTTTCTCCTTGCCCGTGACCGTGATGACCATGTCGGGGCAGTGCTGTTCACAGAGCCCGCAAGCGATACAGTTTTCAATTCGCGCTACCTGGGGCATGAGGTAGTCCAGATCGCTTCTCTCCTTCCCCACCTCATACACATCGCGTGGGCAGATAAACTTGCAGAGCATGCAGCCCTTGCAGTACCTGCGGTCGATCTCTATTTTTTCTGCGCCTTTCAACGATCGCCTCCTTTGGCTTGCGCCTCTTTGACTCTCTGGTTCATTTTCGCGATTTCATCCATGAACTCAGGCTGTTCCACCTGCAGGAAGTCCCCGATGGGAACATTCCCCTGCGCCTCGACCTCCGCCCATTTGGAGGGATCCTCTTGCTTCACGCAATGCTCTTTGATCCATTTGAGATTGAATTCGGGGGAACCGGAACCCAGCAGGTACCTGCCCGTCTGAACCGGGCACTGGGAAATGACTTCGACGTAGGAAAAACCCTTGTGGTTGATCGCCGTCTTAAGCGCCTTCGTCAATTGTTTGGGATGGGCCGTGGTCCAGCGGCTGACGTGCGTCGCACCGCAGGCGATGGCGACCTTGCAGCCGTCGAGCTTCTTCTCGTTGTTGCCGTAAGGCGTGGTCTGGGTCTTCCCCTGGAAAGGCGTGCTGGGGGCCACCTGGCCGCCCGTCATGGCATAGATCTGGTTGTTGACCATGACGACCGTCAGATCGATGTTGCGCCGACAGGCATGGAGCAGATGGTTGCCGCCGATGCCGAGGCAGTCGCCGTCGCCGCTGACGGTAATCAGCTTGCGAGCGGGACGGGTTGCCTTCAAGCCGATGGCCGCCGGAATGGCCCTTCCATGCAAGACCTTCAGGACGTCGGCATGCAGGTACATCGGAATCCAGGCGCTGCAGCCGATCCCCGCGGTCATGGTCAGGTCGTCGCCGACACCGAGCTCATCCACGGCACGTGCGATGGCCTGGACGATGATGCCATCGCCGCAGCCAGGGCAGAAAACTTGAGGAAGAAAATTCTTCCTGAGGTATTTTTCAGCAATTGGATTCATCGTTTCTCCTCCAGAAACCGCAGAAACTCCTGGGGCTGCGGGTAAATGCCACCGATTTTCGAGAACAGTTCGATCTTGATCTTCGGATCACGGATGACGCGCTCCACTTCGCGCTGCATCATGCCGAGGTTCATCTCCGCCATGACGATGCGCTTGGCGCCGGCCAGGGCCTCACGGACCTGCTTGTCCGGGAAGGGCCAGACGGTCTTCACTTCCACGGACCGAAGGGACAGGCCCTTTTCCTTGGCCATATCCACGGCGCTGCGCGCCGACCGGGACACGGAACCCCAGGTCACGAAGGCCGTTTCGGCCTTGGGATCGCCATAGATCTGGACATCGGCGAACTCGTCGATATGATCTTCGACCTTGCGAACGATCCGGCGAATGTTGTCATCGGCGTCCTTGGCATTGCCGCGGTTGCCGTCGAGGCTCTTGGCCTGGGAGATGACGGGCACCTTGTAGCCGGTATTGAAGGCCGGCATGAGCGGAACATCATTCGCTTCCGCCTTGAAAACCAGCAGTTCTTCGGGACGACAGGTCGGCGCCTTCCGGGCAACGAGCTCAATGTCCTTGGCATCGGGAACGACCACCTTCTCACGGATATGGCCGACCACTTCATCGGAGAGGATGATGACGGGAATGCGGAATCGTTCCGCCAAATTGAAGGCCTTGATCGTATAATCGAACATCTCCTGCGCATCGCAGGGGGCGAGCGCGATCAGGGCGTAATCCCCGTTGGAACCGTAACGCGCCTGGTAGAGATCGCCCTGGGCGGTCGACGTGGACTGACCCGAGCAGGGCCCGCCCCGCATGACTTCGACGATGACGCAAGGGGCTTCCTCGGCCACCGCCAACCCGATCGCTTCCTGCTTGAGACAAAAACCCGGACCGCTCGTAGCGGTCATCGCCTTGGCCCCGCCCCAGGAGGCGCCCACCACGGCCACCATCGCTGCAATCTCGTCTTCAAACTGCAGACAAACCCCATCGACCATCGGCAGTTTCCTGGCCAGATTCTCCAGGATCTCCGTGGCCGGTGTGATCGGATAGCCGCCGTAGAAACGGCAACCCGCCAGGATGGCCGCTTCCGCGCATGCCTCGTTTCCCAGCATTACCTTGATACGACCTTTTTTCATGGCTTCCTTTCTTCCTTTTTAAAGATACGATTTTTGTTTCGAAGATACAGGCGAACAGCGCCTTGCTGTATCTCGTCAATATCAGGAGAAACGGTCCATTATCTACCTTTTCTCCCATCCGCTGCTGATCTTTTTGTTTCCCGACCCTACGGCCACATCTCATCCGAGGCTCGGCGGCGGCGACTCAACTGCCGCCGTTGTACCGTTCCGAAACCGATTTGGCGGCCCCTCTGACCTCTCGGGAGAGGGTCTCGATTTTTTTGGGTGTCAAGCGATCGGCCGATCCGGATACGGTCACGGCGGCCATCGTTGCCCCATTGGCATCGTTGACCGGAGCCGTAATCGCAAAGGCGCCCTCCAGCCGGTCTCCCAGGGAGACGGCGTAACCCTGCCGGCGAATCACATCGAGATCGTCGAGGAGCGCCTGCCGGGAAAAGGATTCATTTTTTTCCCGATACGCGGCCTCCAACTCGTCCAACCACCGCTGAAGCTCTCCAGAACTCATCGATGCCGCCAGAACCTTACCCGCCCCGACATGGAGGGGCAAGCGCTGCCCGATAGGCAGGGCGAAGCGCAGGGGGTTGACGCCCTCCACGCGCTGAACCGCGACGCGCTTGAAACCCATGCGCACGAAGAGCGATGCCGTCTCATTCGAAGATCGGGCCAGTTCCTGGAGGACGGGCAAAGCAACCCTGGTGAGATCATTTCCCAGCACATAGGCATGGGCGAGGGGAAGTGCGGCGGGACCGAGCCGGTAGCGGCCCTGTTTCTTTTCGACAAACATGTACTTCTCAAGAACCAACAAGATACGCAACACCGTGGCCTTGGACAGCTGAGAGGCCCGCCCCAACTCGGTCACCCCCATCGGCCACCCCTCTTCTTCCAGAACCGCCAAGAGGTGCAGCGCCCGCTCCAGCGACCGCATCGGACTACTTTCTCGATCTGCGATTTGATGCATTGAATACAGCCCCCGGCTGGTTCATTGTATGGAATCTTGTTTTGGCCTGTACATAGATCATCTCGGATTTAGTTGTCAAGAGAAAAGTGAGCAGAACCGTAAAAGCCCTCTGCTCTTTGCAGGCGCGGAACAGACGAGGAGATCAACGCCACGGATCGCATCGGGATTTCAAAGAGCAGGGAAAAGGCAGCCCACCTCCTTTTCACCGAATCAAGTTGCGGGACTTCAGAAAATCAAAAAACGTCAGGAACTGGGATGGCGATGAAGCCGCGGAAGGAAGGATGAATTGAGCGGAGACGATGGATTCCCGGTTCGGATCGCCCTTGGCAGTGGGGCAAATGTCCTGAATTTTGAAAGAAGGTCCGCATCCCCCGGCCGTGAACGGCCGGGGGATGCGGGTGTGTCAACCGTTAATATTTGTAAACCGTGGCGATCTTCTTGGCCTTCTCCTGGCCTTTCCAGTATTCGATGCGCTCTTTGATGAAGCTCAGCCAGCTGTCGATCTCGGCCTGCTTGTACCCTTTGCCCATCAGGTCTTTTTTGAAATCCGCGGTGACGGCATCGCCTGCCTTGATCCACCGGGCAACCTCGGCGTCGGTCAGATCGATGATCTCGCCGCCCTGGGTCTTGAAGAACTGCACGCCTTCGATATCGATGTCGTTCCAGAGTTTGGCCCACTTCTCCTTGTAATCATCGGTGATGGTGGTGATGGTCTTCTGGACGTCGGCGGGCAGGCTGTCCCACTTCTTCTTGTTCATGACCACATAGAAGGTGTCGCAGCTGCCGACTTTCCAGGAGGTCGTCGCATATTTGATGACCTCGCCGGTCTTCCAGCCCTTCAAGGTCTCCATGTTGGACATCGTGCCGTCGACGACGCCCTTGCGGAGCGATTCATACATATCGGGCATGCCGATGGGAACCGGCGTTGCGCCGAGCGCCGTGGTGAGATCGGCCAAGCGGCCGGTGGCCCGGATCTTCAAACCGCGCATGTCTTCCAGCTTCCGGACCGGCTTTTTGGTGGTATGGATGATGGTCGTGGCGCTGGGGGCGAACATCAAGGGATGATAATCCTCCCACTCCTTCAGCGGGAATTTGGCGAAGAAATCATTGGCCACATGGAGGCCGATCCAAGGGCTGGGCAGACCGATCGGCAGGCCGAAGATCTCCGAGACGGGGAAACGTTCCCGCGTGTAACCCACATGGGAAAGACCGATGTCCGCGATCCCCGTGGTCAGGCCGGAGGCGATTTTCGGAGCCGACAGCAGCGTGCCGCCGGTGTGGTAGGAGATGTCCACCTTCCCCGCCAGGGCCTTGTTCAAATCCTTGACATAGGCATCCATAATGATCGAATGCGCATGCATTGGCGGAAAATAACTGGCGAACTTGAGTTTAATGACCTCTGCGGCCTGGGCGAAGGAAGAAATGAAAAACACGGATAAAACGATACCTAGGATCCCTAAACCTTTTTTCCTCATCTTAGCGCCTCCTTCTGTGGGTTAATGGTTTTACGAACCACGCAGTTCCCTTTGCCTCCGATTTATACTTCTATTGCTTTTCCTTTCCCTTTGTCAACGTCAAATCGGTTTACCCTCAAGGCCTCCGGCAGGCGCCCTCGGAGAACGTTTCCGATCCGCAAGCGCCTGCGGCTACGCACTAACCGGTCCCCTCCTTACATCGTATAGAACAGCGAAGGGAGCCACAAGGCCAGCCCCGGGAAGAGAAGCAGCAGGCCCCAGGCGAGAAACAGAGAGATCAGGAAGGGCATGACGCCCTTGTATATCTGGCCGATCGGCACCCCCGTGATGTTCTTCACCACGAAGACACAAACCGCCACGGGCGGAATCACTACCCCGATGGCAACGACGATGGCGATCAGAATCCCGAACCAGATGGGATCGAAGCCCAGTTTGAGAACCGCCGGAAAGAAGATCGGCGTCGCCAGAATCATGAACGGCAGATCGTCGATGAAGGAACCGCCGATTTCGTAAATGAGACAGATCACGATCAGGATCATGTAGCGATTCATCGGGAGTTCGACGACCCAGTCGGCCAGTTTCTGGGGAACGTTGGTCACGGCCATGAAATGGCCGAGGATGACCGAACCGGCGATGATCATGAGGATCATCCCGGCGATGTTGAGGGTCTCGCCGACCGATTTGATGTAGGTTTTGATCGTCATATCCCGTCTGATGAAGGCCAGGAGCAGCAGGGCAAAGGTGCCGACGGCCGCGGCCTCCGAGGGGGTAAAATAGCCGGCCATGATCCCGCCGACCACCAGGACGAACACGAGCAGGACCCAGAAGATTTCGGGCAGCGTCTTGACCCGGGCCTTCCAGGTCGATTTTTCCGACAGAGGGGCGATGGCCGGATTGAGCTTGGCCCAGCCATAGATGATGACGACGAAAAAGAAGGCGATCAAAAGCCCGGGAATCATGCCGGCCAGAAAAAGCTTCCCGATCGATTGTTCGGTGATGATCCCGTAGAGGATCAGAACGACGCTGGGGGGAATCATGCAGCCCAGGGTCCCCACGGTGGCCACGATCCCCGTCGAGAGCCGCTCATCGTAATTGTAGCGCTTCATCTCCGGAATCGCGACGCTGGCAAAGGTCGCCGCGGTGGCCGTCGATGAGCCGCAGATCGCCTTGAAGCCCGCCGCACCGATAACGGTCGCCATTGCCAGCCCTCCGGGGATGTGGCCGATAAACTTGTTCGCGGCCATGTAAAGCCGCTCGGCAATCCCGGAGTTCAAACCGATCTGCCCCATCAACATGAAGAGGGGAAAGACCGTATAACCATAATTCGTGAAGGCCTCGAAGACATCGCCGCCCAGCAGGTTCATGGCCGCCTGAAAACCGTTCAGATAGGCAAAGCCGATAAAGCCGACCAGCGCCATGGAAAAACCCATTTCAATGCCGGTCGTAAAAAGAGCCAGCAGCAACAAAAGCGCCAAGATACAGATCGTCGTCTCATTCATGGACAGCCCTCCAACTCTTTACGATCTCACCGACGAAAACGATGCATTCGATGAAGCAGCAGGCCGCCACTCCATAGGCCATGGGATAAAAGGGGAGCATAATGGTCGGAGACGTTTCCCCAGAGGTCCGATACTCATTGCCGACGACGAAAAGGGCATAGGTAATGAGCAGAAATAGACTGATATTCAAAAGACGGGTAAAGGTGACCAGAATGGCCTTGTTTCTTTTCGACACGTTCTCTACGATGAAATCCATGTAGACGTGCTGCTTGTTCATTGAAACATACGGGATGGCGAAACCGATGACCAGACCCAGCGTATAGCCGACGATTTCGTAGGAACCCATGATGGGATGACCGAATGCCCGCCCCAGCACGTCCGCGACGGTCAACAGCATCATGAATGTCAGGGCGACGCCTGCCACGATGGAGAGCCACCGGCTCACCTTCAGCATTATATTATCCATACCCCCCCTCCTTGAAGGCCCGGTCCCAGGAAATTCGCACCCTGGCTTCCGGACACCTGAAATGAAGGAAAATCACTTTGCAGCCCGACGATATCGGACTCCCGACCGTCCATCACGGCCTTTTTCCGAAACGGTTTTCCCCATACGGGGCGATTCGCGCTGAAAAATGAAGAGGGGGCGTCACGCATCGCGACGCCCCCTCAGGGCTTTTACTTGTTCTGAGCGTCCTCGACAAAGCTGATGGCCTGGGAGGGACAGTTGGCCTCGCAGGTTCCGCACTCGATGCAAACTTCCGGATCGATGTGGCACTGCGTATCCCCTTCGCTGATCGCGTTGACTTCACAGCCGGAGACGCAAGCCCCACACATCACGCACTCGCTATTGACAACATACGGCATATCTTACTCTTCCTCCCTGCTGCATACAGCATGTTTTCTTGAATCTAGTAGTTCCGCTTCTCGAAGAGGACGATCAAGACCTCACAGGCTCCGTCCACCAGTTTGATCTCCGCAATCTCGGCGGGCAGATCGAGCACATCGGCAATGCCCATGACCAGCATATTGGCGGGCAGGCAGGCAAAGGGCTGCGTCTCCTTGGACAGCATCCGCTCCTCGACGGGGCGGTGCGTACAGCCTTCGATGCGCAGACGCAGGAGGCGTCCGTCGACCGTCAGGGACATCCCTTTGCAGATCTCGTTTTCTTTAAGCACTTCGGAGATCGTATTGACCATGTCGGGAATCTCGGTCGACTTGATCTTCGCCTTGCATTTGTTCCTGAAGAAATCGCGTCCGAGGGTGGTCAGCCGGAACCGCGCACCCTTGCCCCGCTCGTCCCAGAAGGCCTTCTCCAACTCGAAGATCATATCATTGGCGTAGTCTCTGGAAATAGTTTCGTTACTCATGCTTTCTCCTCCTTGTAGTAAGGCTCTCCCCAGTTCTCGGAAAAGCAAATCTGCGACAGGGGGAGACGGGGACGTTGACGATGCTCCCGGACCGGGTGGCCGACGGAAACCAGGCTGATCACCTTGAATCCTTCGGGGACGCCCAGCAGTTCCTTCGAGCGCTCTTCGTCCCGAACATCGAAGCTGACCGCGATGACCCAGCAGGCCCCCAGACCCAACGCCTGGATCATGAGCAGCATGTTCTCGATCGCCGCCGAGGTGTCGTAAGGCGTATCCCAGACGTCTTTTTTGCCGCAGATGATGATCGTCACCGGCGCATTCTCGGAGAACTGGGAAACCTGCCCCGAGGTGAGCTTTTCAAAAGCCGCCTTCTTCTTCTCTTCATCCTGCAAGGTGGCAAACCGCGCATGCATCTGCTTGGTTACGAACTCCGCCGTGAAACGGCGTCCACTCCCGCCGCCCGCGATGGTCGCCAACTTCTTGCGCCGCTCCTTGTCCTTGACAATGATGAACCGCCAAGGCTGGGCATTCTCGCCCGAGGGAGCCTGCCGACCGGCTTCCATGATCATCTGTATATCTTCTTCAGATACCGGTTCTTCCGTCCATTCCCGGATGCTGCGGCGATCCTGGATGACCTTCATGGTGGCCTCAACTAAACTATAGGTTTCCGCCATTCCTGTTCCTCCTTACTGGAATATTGTTACTGCAACAGACACTGTTTTCCCCCATGTCACAGGATCGGAATCGCGGCATGAAGGAGACTGGTTCTCTCTGATCCCTGCGCTTAGACGGCAATGAGTCGCCATCCGGACAGAAACTTGCGCCGTACAGCGGGTAGGCAGGATGATTGCCTTTGCAGAGGAATAATCCCCTACCCAGACAACAATGTTTTATAGAATGAAACATTGTTTCTGTAGTTAGCTACTTTAGCATCTACAGATCGTTTGTCAAGAAAATTTTCGCGACCTAACAATTGCTAATTCCCTAGAAAAAGAGGCCGCGCACGATGGACGCGGCCTCTTGCCTGCGGGACGACTTACTTCTTCAGGTGGTCGGCCAGGGGAGGCGCATAGGCCCATACCACCTTCAGGGGGGTGGTGCCGATGTTCTCCAGGGTGTGCTCGACGCCCATGGGGTTCCAGAAAGCAGCACCGGGAAGGATGTCATAGACATCGCCGTTCTGCATGGTCAGGCGCCCGTGGCCCTCGACGCAGTACAGAGCTTCCTCGGAGGTATCATGCTTGTGGCAGGGGATGCCGCTGCCCGGTTCGGAGATGTTGATGCCCATGGAAACCTGCTTCGCACCGACCGAGTGCTCGGAGATGAGGACCTTGGAAAGCCGCACCCAAGGTTCAGTTTTGAGGGTGCCCTCAACGTCTTTTTCATTAACGACAGTGCTCATTTTTATTTCTCCTTTGCTCAAAAATTGATAAAATTCAAACCGACTTGTTCTGCCCTATCAAATCCGTTTGAAATTGTCCATCACGATTTGAGCGCTTTCTCCGGCATTCCCGAAACGCGCTTTCAACCGCCCGAAAGCATCGGAAAGAGCTCAACGACATCGTCTTCCCCGATCAGACAGTCGATCGCATCGGTTCTTCTATTCCTGACGATGATCCCCACCTGTTCCTGAGGAATGCCCAACTGCGCCAAAAGGTTCGTCAGCAGGACCGGCGGGCGGGCGTCCAGAAGCAATTCCTG
>JAKAFS010000059.1 GCA_021817825.1 Deltaproteobacteria bacterium
CGATCTTATCTCGTCGATAACGCGGGTGACCTGGTGTCGGAAAATGTCGATGAGGGCAAGGACACAGTGATCAGCTCCATATCTTATGCACTTCCCGATAATGTGGAAAATCTTGCCCTGTCGGCTGATGCAACCATTGACGGAACCGGCAACGGTATGGATAATCTGATAACCGGCAACAACGCGGCGAATACTCTGTTCGGAAATGAGGGTGCGGATACACTCATGGGTGGTTCTGGTGATGATACGCTGATCGGCGGGGCAGGCAGCGATGTCATGCACGGCGGCAGAGGTGATGATCTTTATGGTGTGGATGGTTCCGGAGATTTGATTACGGAATACGCCGCGGAGGGTGTTGATACCGTGAGAGCTTCGGTCACCTATTCGTTGTCTGACAATATCGAGAACCTGACCCTGACAGGTGATGAGGCGATAAATGGGACCGGTAATGAACTGAATAATGTGCTGATCGGAAACGATGCGGGTAATATTCTGACAGGCGGTGCCGGAAACGATGTGCTTATCGGCAGCACAGGCAATGATGACTATGTGTTTGCGGAAGGTTTCGGTAGCGATGTAATTCGGGAAACTAGTGCCGATACCTCGGACAGACTTATTTTCGAAGCAGGGATTTCGGTTGATCAGGTTAATGTGGTTCAGGACGGCAATGACCTGTTACTTACGATATCCGGGGGAAGTGATCAGATCCGATTGGAAGGTTGGGTTTCCGATGCGGCAAAACGGGTTGAACAAGTAGTCTTTAGCGATGGTGTTGCCTGGGATGTGAACACGTTAATGGAAAAGATCAATCACGCGCCTGTAATTGCAATACCTCTGACAAATCAACCAGCTCTAGAAGATAGTTTGTTTACTTTCGTTGTCCCTGCCGACACTTTCAAAGATATCGATGCGTGGGATACCCTGACATACAGTGCCACCCTGTCTGACGGTACGGCGCTGCCTGAGTGGTTGACCTTTGATTCCGCAACAAGAACTTTTAGTGGAACGCCGGGAAATGGGGATATAGGAACCATTTCATTGAAACTGACGGCAACAGATACGTTTGGCGCTTCCAATGCAACGTCTCTCAATGTCATTGTCACAAATAGTAACGATGCTCCGGTTGTTGTAACTCCTGTATCCAATCAATTTGCTGTTGAAGATTCTCCGTTCACTTTCACTGTGCCGGTCGGTACATTTGCTGATGTCGATGCCGGCGATGCTTTGACTTACGGCGCAACACTGTCTAACGGTACAACTCTGCCTGCGTGGCTGACCTTTGATCCGGCAACAATGACCTTCAGCGGTACACCGACAAATGAAAATGTTGGGACCTTATTGATTAATATTAAGGCTACTGATTTGGCCGGTGCTTCTACAGCAAGTGATTTCAGTATCGATATAGTCAATGTCAATGATGCCCCGGTCGTTGCAACACCGTTGGCTGATCAATGTGCAACGGAGGACAGTGTTTTCACCTTTACAGTGCCTGCCGGGTCGTTTGCCGATATCGATGCCGGCGACGCCTTGACTTACAGTGCAACGCTCTCTGACGGTGCAGCGTTACCGGCATGGCTCACTTTTGATGCTGCGACAATGACGTTCAGCGGTACGCCGACTCATGGAGATGTGGGTATCCTTTCCCTGATTGTGAGTGCAACGGACACCTCCGGAGCAAGTATTGGTGATGAGTTTGATATCAGCATAGAAATAAAGCAAAGTAGCTCGATTATCGGTACCGATGCAGCTGAAACAATTAACGGTACAGCATACGCTGATGAAGTTTATGCCTTATCCGGTAATGACACCGTATATGGCTTAAATGGTAATGACACCATATATGGCGGTGCCGGCAATGATACTCTTTACGGCGGCTCAGGAAGCGATACCTACTTCTTTAACCGCGGTGACGGGATGGATAACATAAATGACGATGACAATTCGGATACGGATAGCAATAGAATCAAATTCGGCGAGGGCATTTCCAAGGACGATCTGATCTTTAGTAAAGAGGGCAATGATCTTGTCATCAGAATAATGGATACATCCGATGGGGTCAGACTAACGGGTTGGTTTGTCAGCTCTCACAAGCGTTTGAATGCGGTGGAATTATCCGATGGGACAATTTTATCAGCAGCGAATGTAGAAAGTCTGCTGACAACCTATATCCAAGGCACAAATAATGGCGATATTCTAGTTGGGACAACGGGGGCAGATGTAATTAGTAGCGGAGCAGGTAATGATCTTATCATCGCTATCTCAGGTAATGACATCCTGAAAGGCGGTGCAGGAAACGATATCCTGCTTGGCGGCAGCGGTAATGATAAATTGGATGGCGGTACGGGTAGTGACATCATGTCGGGCGGATCAGGTGATGATACGTACATCGTGGATAATGCCGGCGATGTGGTGTTTGAAATCGACCCCTCGGGAGTTGATACTGTACAGAGCTCAATTAGCTATACTTTGGGGTTAAACGTCGAAAAATTGATTTTGACTGGCGTCGGCAACATCAATGGGACAGGCAATTCACTAAACAACACATTGACCGGAAACGGCGGCAACAACACATTAACGGGCAACTGTGGTAAAGATACGATCAGCGGCGCTGCTGGGAATGATTCATTGGCTGGTGGCCGCGGTTCGGATACATATCTCTTCAGCAGAACCGATGGCCAGGATACGATCTGTGATTACAGCACAACCCCGACCGATACTGATACACTGAAATTAGCGGATGGTATTACATCCCAAGAACCGGTCATTGTGAAACAGAACGGCGATCTCTACATCTTTGTCGATAGTGGCAACTATGTAAAGATTGCCAGTCAGTTCTGTACTGCCAACTATGGCATAGAGCGGCTGGAAGTATCGGATGGTCAATATATTACCAGACAGGATATTGAAACCATCGTCAATACGATGAGTGAGATTAATAACAATTGTGGCATGGACGTGATGCAGAAGTACAATGCCATGATGGCGGATCAAGCCTATACCAGCACTCTGGCCTCAAGTTGGCATCAAGCCTAATAAATTGGGATCAGCCATTCTTGCCTTGCCCAACCCTCTTCGGTTAATAGAGAGGGTTGAGCAAGGATGCCCCCTTATTGAGAGGAGTTGTTGATGGCAACCATTCGGAATATATATGCTTAAATTCGGACGCAATCGCCACATCATGCAGTTGGCGCTACTCTTCGTCTTTGTATTTGCCTCGCCTTCCCAAGCCGACACCATTTCTTATAAAGGCGTGGTCCAGGATGCCTTGCAGTATTCCGCCCGGATTCGTGTCAAGGCAGAGGACATTCAGATCTCCGACGCCATCTATCGCCAAAACTACGCCGGCCTCTATCCGGAAATCACTGCTGTTAGCCGTTTTGAAAAACATGAAAATCTTGACACCAGGGGCACTGGTATCAACACCATTAATGGCGAAGTGGTCGGCGGTGACCAGAGCGCCTGGCGGTCGAGCGCCTACCTCATGGGGCAGTATAGCTTTTCCAATTGGTACAAAAAAAGCTTCGAAGTCGATTATTATGAACGACTGCGGGATGTCCGGGTCTTTGAACTGGACATCGAGGCCAAGAAAGTCCTCAAAGAGATAACGGATGTCTTTGGCGCTCTTGCCGAATGCAGGATCAAATTGCAGTATGGAGCGGAGATATTGAAGCGCTTGCAGGAGGTCCTGTACCTGAAGAAGCAGGCCAATGCCCTTGGCCAGGCCTCCTACGAGGAGATCCTGAAACTGGAGGCGGATATTGCCGCACTGGAAAAGGAGGCGGGAGCGGTCCGGAAGGAGTTTCAGGAGAATCTGGAACGGCTCTTCAGCTATACGGGCAAGGCCTATAATGAAGAAATGGGCATTGAGTTTCTGGCTGCTGCCGACCAGAGACAGCCACCGGACTATACTCGGCTCATTGAGGAAACCCCTGAGTACAAGGCCAAGGTAAAGGAGTTGGAGGCCGTAAAATTCAAGAGCAAGGCCGCGTCAAACAATTTTTGGCCCGACGTCTCCCTTTATGGCCGTTACGACTTTTACGGTGCGAACCAGGACGGTCTGGACTACGCCCTCCGTGATTTTCGGCAAACAGCCTACTCGGCCGGCATCATGATCAGCCTTCCCCTTTTTGACGGCGGCGTGAGGAAATGGGACCGGGTGCGGAACCTCCTGGAGATCAGAAAACAGGATGAAACCATCAAGGCCGTAGTGGAGGAGAAAAGTCGAGACATCCGGACGCTCCAGGCCGGCTATAGCGAGCTGCAAAAGTCCCTTGCCCATTACCGGAAACTGACCGATCAGTATGGGAAGATGCTCGATATCACAAAAAAGGCTCAGGGGCTTGGAGAGAGAAGCCTCATGGACATCAGGGAACTGGAAAAGGACGCCCTTACAGTGGAGCGGGACTGGAAAGTGGCCGAACAGTCGCTGGCTGTTTATGAGCGACGGATCATGCTGGAGACGGATTATTCAAAATTCATAAGTGAGCATAATGGAAACTGGTCTTATCAGCATTGAGGTAGTATCGAAGATTCACGGGGTAGCCATCGACATCCAGGCGGTGAAGCGCCGCTATTTTGTCGAAGGCGAACTGCGTCCCGAGGAACTCCTCAGGATTCTCCGGGACAACGGCATGCGCTCGCGCCGCAAATCGCTCAAGACGACGGATGAACTTTTCAAGTATCCTCCCCCCTCGATTATCACGGATAAAGAAGGCAACTTCCATGTCCTCGTCGGCAGGAAGGATGAAAAGGTCTTTGTCTTCAACTGCATCGAAAAGAAGATGAGCGAGATGACAGTGGAGGATTTCCGGGCCTTCTGGAGCGGGCAGGCCATTGCCGTCTACCCCCGTTTCACGAAGACCGAATTCTTCCTGAACATCCGCTGGCTCTTCAAGGAGTTCTTCAAGCATCGCCCGGTCTTCTCGGCGGTCATCCTGTCATCCTTCTTCATCCAGCTCTTCGGTCTGGTGACGCCGCTTTTCATCCAGGTCATCATCGACAAGGTCCTGGCCCATCATGCCCTGACGACGCTGGAGGTCGTCGCCGGGTCATTCATGGTCGTGCTCCTCTTCGACACGACCCTGAACCTCATGCGCAACTACCTCCTCTACCATACGGCGAACAAGATCGACGCCAGCCTAGGGGCGAAGGTTTACCGGCATCTGCTCTCGTTGCCCTTTCGCTACTTCGAAACCCGCAAGGTAGGGAACATCATCGCCCGGGTCCGGGAGTTGGAGAATCTCCGGCAATTCATGACCAATATCTCCCTCACAGTGCTCCTCGATACGATCTTCTCCGGGGTATTTGTCGCCATCATGGCCGTCTACAGCGGCTACCTGACACTCATCGTCCTTTCGTTTGTTGCCGTCATTGCCCTGATTTCTTTTATTGCGACCCCTATGATCAAAACTAGGCTCAATGAGAAGTTCCAGAAGGGTGCCGCTTCCCAGTCCTTTCTTGTGGAATCGATCACCGGAGTGCAGACCGTAAAGTCCCTAGCCATCGAGGGGAAGATGATCAAGGATTGGGAGAACAACCTCGGCGAATACATCCTCTCGGCTTTCAAGCTCTCCAATGTAGGGAACGTGGCGGTCTCGTCCTCGCAGATGTTCCAGAAGATGATGACCTTGGCCGTCATCTACTTCGGGGTCAGCCTGGTCTTCAACGGGAGGCTGAGCGTAGGCCAGCTCATTGCCTTCCAGATGTTCGCCTCCCAGTTGAGCGGCCCCATCCTACGGCTGGTCAATATGTGGCAAGATTTCCAGCAGGCGAAGCTCTCCCTGGACCGGATCGGGGACATCATCAATACTCCTCCCGAGGTCGTCGGGGGGTCTATTACGGTGAATCAGCTCAAAGGTGATATCTCAGCCCAGGATCTTTCCTTCCGGTATGCCCCTGAGGGTCCACTCGTTCTCGACCATGTCAACTTTGCCATCCAGCCGGGGATGATGGTGGGGATTGTGGGCAGAAGCGGCTCCGGAAAAAGCACGATCGCCAAATTGATCCAGCGTCTCTACTTGCCCCTGGAGGGAACGATCCTGGTAGATGGCGTCGATATCCGCCATCTGGATCCTCTTTTCCTCCGCTACCGGACAGGAATTGTCTTGCAGGAGTGCTTTCTCTTCAGCGGGACGATCCGGGAAAACATTGCCATGGCAGTCCCCAACGCCACCATGGAGCAGATCATGAACGTCGCCCGCGTCGCCGGCGCCCATGACTTTATCTCTCAGATGCCTCTGGGTTACGACACCTACGTGGAGGAAAGGGGCTCTTCGCTTTCGGGAGGCCAGAAACAGCGGATCGCCATCGCCCGCGCCCTCATCACCAACCCCAACATCCTGATCTTCGATGAGGCGACAAGCGCCCTGGACTATGAATCGGAGCGGGTGATTCAACAGAACCTGAACCTGATCCGCAAGGGAAGGACGGTGATTTTCATCGCCCACCGTCTTTCCGTCATGCGGGACTGCGACCTGGTGATCGTCTTGGACAAGGGAAAGGTTGTCGAACAGGGGACCCATGAATCGCTGCTGAAGGAAGAGGGGCTCTATGCCTATCTTTACAAGCAGCAGGAGGCGAACCGCCTGTGAACCATCACTCCGATTATCATGATTTCAAGCCGATCCTCGTGGAGATCGAGGAACGGCCCGTCAATCCCCTGGGGGCGCTTTTCCTCTGGACGATCATAGCCCTCATGCTGGTCACTCTGCTTGGCCTCTTTCTCGTAAAGGTCGATGTCGTCGTCACGGCCCGGGGGAAGATCATCCCTCTCGGCGACGTCAAGGTGGTGCAGCCCTTGGAGACGGGTGTGGTCACGAACATCCATGTCCGGGAAGGCGATTACGTGAAAAAGGGGGCTGTTCTTTTGGAAATCGATCCTTCTGTCGATAAGGCGGACCTGGAGGGAAAGGAGCGGAATCTCCAGAATTCACGTCTGGCCATGGAACGGGTCAGTGCGGTGCTCGGGACAGGGGGATTCTCGCCCTCTGAGAAAAGCGTTCCCCAGGATGTCATGAAGACCCAGACCGCCCATTACCGTGCCCAGAAGGATCTTTATGAATCGACGCTGAAAGAAAAGGAAAAGGAATACAGGGAGAATCTGAGCGCCCTGAACTCTCTTCGGGAGGAAATCAAAAGCCTGAAGGGACTTCTCGTTCATACTCAGGAGGATGAGCGCCGCCAGAAGGCCCTGGCAGAAATCGGCGCCCTGGCGGACAATCGCTACCGGGAGAAGATCAAGGAACGGCTGACCCTGGAAAAAGATCTGGAGGTCAAGACCGGCCAGGCAGAGCAGACGGAAACGAAACTCGAACGGATTAAGGATGAGGTCGAGACCTTCAAGCACAGCTTCCAGGACAAGCTCCTGACCGAATTTACGACCAACCTACAGAGCAAAAACAGCCTGGAGGCCGAGGTGAGCAGCGTTAAGTTCAAACAGGGAAAGAGATTCATCATCTCCCCTGTGGACGGATACATCCATCTGCTGCCGGTAAAGACGGTCGGGGGTGTCGTTACGACAGCCCAGCCCGTTGCGACGATTGTGCCTGAAAACGCGCCCCTGGTCGTCAACGCCGTTGTTTTCAACAAGGATATCGGTTTTGTGAAGGAAGGCCAGAAGAGCGTCATCAAGGTCGATACCTTCGACTTTCAGAAGTACGGCGCCATCGATGGCTCGGTAGAAGTCATCAATCCCTTCAATCTGGAAGAGAAGGAGGAGGGAGCCGGAAAGGAAAAGGAAAGAGACCCTGGAACCGCCTCGGGAGGCTACCCGGTGCGCCTGAAAATGCTTGCCGATCGCCTGAAAACCAAGGATGGCGCCATCTACAGGATGAAGCCGGGCATGACCGTTACCGCCGAGATCAACGTCGGGAAGAGACGGGTGATCGAATTTTTCCTCTTCCCCGTCATTCGCTATCTCGATGAGGGGCTCAAGGTCAGGTAGGGAAAGAGCTCTTCACTGTCCGTGGGCCAGACTGGCGACCCGATGGTTTGCCTGCATCCAGTTCATCCCGACCAGGCAGCCGGCGTCCTTCAGCCAGACCAGACTGCCCAACGTCACCGTGCCATTGTCTGCCGCGCCGGCCGGGGACAGCAGTACTGCAAAGCAGAGAATCGTCACGCCAAGGATGATCAATCTTTTTATTTTCATTTGCACTTTCCCGTTCAATAAAGAATTCCAGCCGAATCAAGCATAGAAGGCCTGCTGTCAGATGGCCAGAATTTCGCTCAAGGTCGGGTGGGGGATCACCCACTCCCGCAGCTCCCGGCGGCCGAGGCCGGCGCTGATCGCCAGGCCAAGCGGCGCGATCAGCTCGCCCGCCTGATCGCCGACGATGGTGGCCCCCAGGAGCTTTTCCCCGCAGAAGAGGAGCTTGACGAAACCGGGACCCATCAGCTGGGTGCGGGCGGTCAGGTTCGCCCCGTAGTCGGATCTATGGACCTCGATGGCGAGTCCCTGGGCCCGGGCTTCCGCTTCGGTCGGGCCGACTCTGGCCAAAGGGGGGTGGGTGTAGACGACGGCGGGAAGCGTCTCGGATTGAAGTTTTGTCCCTTCGTCGCTACAGAGGCGTCCGGCCAGCCGCCTTCCCTGCGCCATGGCACGGTGGGCGAGCATCGGCGTGCCGGTGACATCGCCGACGGCATAGATGCCCTTGACGCTGGTCTGTTGCTCCCGATCGACGGCAATGCCGCGCCGGTCATAGCGGATCCCCAGGGCGCTCAGTTCCGCCTCGCGCAGACAGGGTCGCCGGCCCGTGCAGACCAGGGCGTACTGGGCGGAAAACCCCGGGACGGAGGCGTCGGCCGGGCGATTCCCTTCGGACAGGAGAAGCTCCGGCAGCGTTCCTGTAGGCGGCGGAGGCGCGGCCGAGGCGTCAAGTTCGACACCGACGCCCCTATCCCTGATCCTGTCCACCCGGAGTCCTGTTTGGATGGCGACTCCCAATTTTTTGAGCCCCTGGGTCAGTAGCGCGGAGGCCTCGGCCTCCTCACCGGGCAGGAGCTGCGGCAGCCACTCGATGAGGGTGACCGGGACGCCCAGTTCCGCGAAAAAGGTGGCGAATTCCATGCCGATCACGTTTCCCCCGACGATCAGGAGGCTTTCGGGCAGAGCCGGCAAGGCCAAAATCCCGTCGGAGGTGAGGATTCGCGCCGAGGGGATGATGCCGGGCGGCAGGGCCGGTTCCGATCCCCAGGCGATGACGATCTTTGCGGCGGCAAGTTCGCCTACGGTGCCGTCCTGCTCCGTCCAGGCGACCTCCTGGGGACCGACGAGCCTTCCTTCGCCGGCAAGGAGCGCCACGCCGGCCTCCTCCAGGGACTTTCGGACCCCCAGGGCCGAGAGCTTCACCACCTGTTCCTGGTGCCGCTTCATGGCGCCGTAGTCGAAGGCGCTTTCGCCGATCTGCACCCCCAGCCTTTTGAGCTTGCCGAGTTCCGCATAGGCACGGCTACAGGCGAGCAGGGCCTTGGTGGGGATGCAGCCGCGGTGGGTGCAGGTGCCGCCCCAGCCCTGCCGTTCGATGACGGCCGTGCGGGCGCCCAGGCGCGCCGCCTCAAGGGCCGCGGCATGGCCCCCGGGGCCGCCGCCGATCACCAGGATGTCGTATCGCTCCGCCATAGGTCTCCTTTTGTGCAGAATATTTTGCTCAATATCGAGCATAAGCACAATAATATAAATGAAAATTCATGTAAATAAAAATTTTTACCGAATTAATTGACAGAATAATGAATCGATTATAAAAGGGACCTGAGGAGCGCTTATGAAGATCGACGACACCAATCTGGCCATCATCAAGCTGTTGCGGGAGGGACGGAAATCCTTCCAAACGATCGCCCAGGAGCTTTCGATCACCGAAAACACGGTCCGGGCAAGGGTCAACAAGCTCATCGAAGAAGGGGTCCTGGAGATCACGGGACTCGTCGATCCCGAGGCGATCCAGGGACACCGGGTGGCGATGGTGGGAATCAAGCTGGCCACCATGGCGCTCGTCAAGAAGGGGAAGGAATTCAGCGTCCTGAAAAACGTCGTGTCGGTCTGCGTCGTGACGGGACGGTACGATCTGATCCTGACGGTGCTGCTGAACGACGAGTACGATCTTCTGAAATTTTATACCGAAGAGGTCTCGCGGATCAAGGAGGTCCAGTCCGCCGAGACCTTTGTCGTCTATAAGAGCTACGGCCTCAAGGTGCCGTACGTCCTGTAACGGCTTAAAGGGAGCCAGGAGGCGCACGGCTGCGCCCCAGTCGTCCCCAAAGGAGAAACGCCATGGGTGAACTTCAAAAAACGGTTTTGCATGCAAAGCACCTTGCGCAGGGGGCGCAGATGGTGGATTTCGGCGGCTGGGACATGCCGATCCAGTATCCCCGCGGGATCGTGGAGGAGCACCTGGCCACGCGCCGCGGGGCGGGGCTCTTCGACGTCTCGCACATGGGGCGCTTCAGAGTCCGCGGCAAGGGAGCGCTTGCTTTCCTCCAATACTGCCTTTCCAACGATGCCGCAGGGCTCGAAACGGGAATGGCCCAGTACACCATGATCCCGAACGAAGCGGGCGGCGCCCGCGACGACGCCTATCTCTACCGTTTTACAGGCGACGAGTATCTCCTGGTGGTGAACGCCGGGAACAAGGACGCGGACTGGCGCTACCTGCAAGAGATGGCGACCCGTTTTCCCGGAACGGAGCTGGAAGACCTCTCTGCCGCCATGGCCATGGTCTCCCTCCAGGGGCCGGACTCGGAGTCTATCCTGGCCGGGCTGGTCGGCACCGCGGCGCTTCCGAAAATCCGCAAGAACGCCCTGTCGCGGGCGCAATTTGCCGGAAAGGAGCTGCTGATCGCCCGGACCGGCTACACCGGCGATCCCGTCGGCTGCGAATGTTTCCTCCCTGCCGCCGCGGTTTTTTCGCTCTGGGATGCCTTTTTGGAGCGGGGCGCCGTTCCGGTGGGCCTGGGAGCCCGCGACACCCTGCGGCTCGAGGCCGGGCTTCCCCTCTACGGCCACGAACTGGGAATGGATCCGGAGGGCAAGGAGATCCCGATTTTCGCCTGCCCCCTGGCCCGCTTTGCCGTGAATTTCGCTTCCGGCCGGGAGTCCTTTGCCGGAAAAGCGGCGCTGGCGCGGCAATTCGCCGCCCTGAGCCGGTTCAAGGAGAACGACTATTCTTCGCTTTCCGACCTGCCGCGGGTCATCCGGCCTTTCGCTCTCACCGGCAAGGGGATCGCCCGGGCCGGATTTAAGGTCTTTGCGGGGGAAGAGGCGGTCGGCTTCGTGACGAGCGGCACAATGGTGCCCTACTGGAAAATGGAAGGCGAGGGGCCCTCCGCCCGGGTGACCGAAGAGCGCGGGATGCGGGCCATCGGCCTGATGCTCGTGGACGCAAGGCTCGGGAAGGAGGCGGAGGTGGCTATCGAGATCCGGGGGAGCCGCGTTGCGGCTATTTCCGTAGACCGCCATCTGCGGTCGAATCTGCCGCCCTATGCCCTGCCGATTATTAATTCTAAGGAGGAGCGATGAAGAAGATCGAAGATGTTCAATTACCGGAGGAACTCCGCTACTCGGCCGACCACGAGTGGGTCAGGCAGGAAGGCGAGACCCTGGCGGTCGGGATCTCCGACTATGCCCAGGACCAACTCGGCGACATCGTCTTTGTCGAGCTGCCGGCGGTCGGCGCCCGCTTTGCCGCCGGGACCGTCTTTGCTACTGTCGAGTCGGTGAAGTCCGTCTCCGAGTGCTTTTTGCCCGTGGCCGGCGAGATCGTGGCCGCGAACGACGCCCTGGCCGATGCGCCGGAGTTGCTGAACCGTCACCCCTACGGCGAAGGCTGGATGGTCCGGGTCCGGCCCGACGACCCGGCTGCCCTGGGCACGCTCCTCACCGCCGCCGCCTATCGGGAACGCCTGAAGGGAGGGGCGTAAGCGATGCGCTACCTCCCCCATACCGATGAGGATATCGCCGCCATGCTCGCCGTTGTCGGCGTCCCGGACCTCGATGCCCTCTTCGGGTCCATTCCTGCCGACTGCCGGATGGAAGGGGAGCTGCGGCTTCCCGCCGCCCTGAACGAGTGGGAGCTGGACGACCACATGGACCGCCTCGCCGGGACCATGGCCGTGGCCCCGGAATACCGCCTTTTTATCGGCGCCGGGAGCTACGACCACCACATCCCCGCGACCGTCTCCTCCCTGGCCGGCCGCTCCGAGTTTCTCACCTCCTACACTCCCTACCAGCCCGAGATGCTCCAGGGGACGCTCCAGGGGATCTATGAATACCAGACCCTGACGGCACGCCTTTTGGGAATGGAGGTGGCCACGGCCTCCCACTACGACGGGGCCACGGCCCTGGCCGAGGCCCTGCTCATGGCGGTGCGCATCACGGGGCGAAAAAAGGTGGTCCTCTCCCGGGCGATCCATCCCCACTACCGCGAGGTGGTCCGGACCTACCTGACCCCTCCGGGCATTGCCCTTGTGGAACTGCCGGTCCTGCCTACGGGGCAGACCGACCTTGCCGCCTTTGCAGGGATCGACGATGCCGCGGCCCTGGCGATCCAGTCGCCGAATTTCTTCGGCTGTATCGAGAATCTGGCCAAAGCAGGAGAGCAGGCCCATGCCGCAGGCGCCCTTTCAATCGCCGCCTTTACCGAGGCTTTGGCCTTTGGACTCCTGAAGAGCCCGGGCAGCCAGGGGGCCGATATCGTCGCCGGCGAGGGGCAAAGTTTCGGCATTCCCCGCTCCTTCGGGGGACCGGCCCTGGGGATGCTGGCGAGCCGCAAGCAATTCATGCGCAGCCTTCCGGGCCGGCTCGTGGGCCGGACCAAAGACCGCAAAGGGCGGGAGGGGTTCGTCCTTACCTTGGCGACACGGGAGCAGCACATCCGCCGGGAAAAGGCCACGTCGAACATCTGCTCGAACAACAGCCTCTGCGCCCTCACGGCGGCGATGACCATGGCCTCCCTCGGGAGAACGGGGATGCGGACGCTCGCGGCCCTGAACCACGACAAGGCGGAGTACCTCAAAGTCGCGCTCCGGAAGGCCGGCTGTATCATCCCCCACAGCGCTCCGACCTTCAACGAATTTGTCGTCACCGCCAAGAGGGGCTTCGCTGCCAGCTACCGGCGGCTGCTGGAGAAAAAAATCGTCGCCGGACTTCCGCTGGCTCCTTACTATCCGGAACTGGCCGGCGCCTACCTCCTCTGCGCCACCGAGACGGCAAGCAAAGCGGCGATGGACGAACTGGTCAAGGAGGCGTGCCGATGAACGAATTCCTGGGCACTTCAGGCCTGATCCTGAACGAGCCGCTCCTCTGGGAGCGGGGGAAAAAAGGGCGCGCGGCCTATTCGCTGCCTGCCCGGGATGTCCCGGAAAGTCCGCTGCCCGAGGCGCTTTGCGGCGCAGGCCCCGATTTTCCGGACCTTGCGGAAGTCGAGGTGGTCCGCCACTACACCCGGCTTTCCACCTGGAACTACGGGGTCGATACGGGCTTCTACCCCTTGGGGTCCTGTACGATGAAATACAACCCCAAGACGAATGAGCGGCAGGCGGCCCTGAAGGGGTTTGCCGCGGCCCATCCGCTGTTGCCCGCTCCCCTGTCCCAGGGGGCGCTCAAGCTCATGGCGGAACTGGAGAGGGATCTCGCCGAGATCACGGGCCTTCCGGCGGTGACCCTCCAGCCCGCGGCCGGCGCCCACGGCGAACTCGCCGGGATGCTCATCTTCCATGCCTACCATAAAAGCCGGGGGAAGCAGCGGACCAAGATCCTCATCCCCGATACGGCCCACGGCACGAACCCGGCGAGCGCCGCCCTCTGCGGCTACGCCCCGGTGCCTGTGCCTTCCGACGGAGAAGGGGTCATCGACCCCAAGACCGTGGCCGCCCTCATGGACGAAGAGACGGCAGGGATCATGATCACCAACCCCAACACCCTGGGCCTCTTCGAGGAGAATATCCGCGAGATCGCCCGGATCGTCCACGAAAAAGGCGGCCTCGTCTACGGCGACGGCGCCAACATGAATGCCGTCCTGGGGATCGTCCGGCCCGGCGAGATCGGGATCGACATCCTCCATCTGAACCTCCACAAGACCTTCTCCACCCCCCACGGCGGCGGCGGTCCCGGGGCAGGTCCGGTGGCGGTGCGCGCGGATCTGGCGCGCTTTCTCCCCGTTCCGCGGGTCATCGAGAAGGACGGCCGCTACGAACTCTGCGACGCCTTTCCCGATTCGGTGGGCAGGGTGATGGCCTTCCACGGCCACGTGGGCGTCCTGATCCGGGCCTACAGCTACATCCGCACCATGGGGCCCGCGGGGCTCAGGCAGGCGAGCCGCCTGGCCGTGCTCAACGCCAACTACGTCCGAGAGCGGCTCAAAGGAACGTTGCATCTGGCCTACAACCGGCCCTGCATGCACGAGTGCGTCTTTTCGGACGCAAACCAGCAGGCCGACGGCATCTCCACCCTGGAGATGGCCAAGAGGCTCATGGATTACGGCTACCATCCGCCGACGATCTATTTCCCCCTCGTGGTCCACGGGTCGATCATGATCGAGCCCACGGAGACGGAGACGAAGGAGGATCTGGACCAGTTCTGCGCGGCCTTCAAGGCGATCGTTCAGGAAGCCAAGGAATCGCCGCAGCTCCTGCGGGAGGCGCCGGAGCGCTGCAAGGTGACCCGCCTCGACGAAACCGCCGCGGCCCGGAACCCCTGCCTGATCGGGTAAAAGAAAAGCCGGGTTCAGCGATAGGACGCGGAAGCAGCTTCTTAGGTTGGGGTGGGGATGGCTTTGGGGGAAGGGATGGTTTCCCCCGGGCAGGGGATCTTTTTCCGACCCTGCACGTCCTCGCTTCGCTGCCGGGAAAAAACTCGCGCCTCCGGCGCTCAAACAGTTTTCCCGGCGGCCGCTCTGCTTGCGGCGGCAGGGGCCCCGAAAAAATCTCCGAATCTGCCCGGTGAAAACCACCCCTTCCCGAAAGTGGTGCGTGGTTGCTCGGGCGTAAAAACCTTTACTTCTGCCTGGGATTGGCGAAGGAGAGCAACCTTGGTGGATGGCAAGAGGATGGACGAAGAAACTGAGCGAAGCGCGCTCCGCAAGCCTGCCTGGCTCCGGCGGGGCATTCCTGCCGATCCGGCCCATGCCCGGTTGCGATCGCTCCTCGAAGGGAGCCGCCTGCACACCGTCTGCCAGGAGGCCCGCTGCCCCAACTGCGAGGAGTGCTTCGCCGGGGGGACGGCGACCTTTCTCATCCTGGGCGAGGTCTGCACCCGTCGCTGCCGCTTCTGTACCGTGAGCCAGGGCGTCCCCGCGCCGCCCGATCCCGACGAGCCCCAGAGGGTCGCCGAGGCGGCCGCAAAACTGGCCCTCGATTATGTCGTCGTCACCTCGGTCACCCGCGACGACCTGGCCGACGGCGGGGCCGGTCTTTTTGCCGCCACGATCGGGGCGCTGAAAACCAGGCTTCCCGGAGTCCGCATCGAGGTCCTCATCCCCGACTTCCGAGGGGAAAGCGAACCGCTTCGCACTGTTCTTGCTGCCCGGCCCGATTGCCTCAACCACAACCTGGAGACGGTGGCCCGCCTCTACCCGGCGGTCCGTCCGCAGGCCCAGTACGCCCGTTCGCTGGCGTTGCTGCAAAGCGCCGCTGCGAGCGCTGCCAAACCGCTGGTCAAATCTGGGATGATGCTCGGCTTGGGAGAGAGGGCCGTCGAGGTGGAAGCGGCCCTCGGCGACCTCTTTGCTGCCGGTTGCCGCTCCCTGACCCTGGGACAGTACCTTCAGCCGAACAGGGCCGCGCTGCCGGTGGACCGCTTCGTCCCGCCCGAGGAATTCGATTGCTGGCGGGAAAAGGCCCTCGCCCTGGGCTTCGAAAACGTGGCGAGCGGCCCCTTTGTCCGCAGTTCCTACCATGCCGAAGCGGGGAACGCCCGCCCGGCAACCTCCTGCTGAATTTGGAGAAGAGCGCCGGCCGGGACGGGATGCGAAAAATTGCTATCTTGGGACCGAGTCCTTGATGCGCTTGACATGGCCGCGGCCCAGCCCCTTCACTTCGCAGCCGAGTTCGAAATAGCGCCGGATCGCGGCGTCGTCGAGCATCCCGAAGCAGTCGATGACGGCGACGGGACGGCCCGTCATGGCGACGACCTCGTCGGGGGTGAGCTTTTTGTAGACCTCATGGCGGACGGCCAGAACCACCGCATCGGCCCCCTTCAAGGCCGCGGCCAGGTCGGGCTCGATTCTCAGATCCGTCAGGTGCTCCTGGTTCCTAAAGAAGCGGGCCCAGGAGTGTCCGGGAGCCGGGTAGGTCTCTTGCTTTTCCAGTTCCCACCAGTGCTGCACGTAGGGATCGTGGACGCCGATCTCGGCCCCCATTTCGGTGAGCTTGCGGACCAGGGCTTCCGAGCCGCTGTAGCGGGTGTCTCCCACGTCCTCTCGGTAGGAGGCCCCCAGGACCACGATCTTCGCGGCGGCGACGATCTTGCCCATGTTGCGCAGGGCGTCGCGGACCAATTCCGCGGCGTGCAGCGCCCGGGTGTCGTTGATGTCGATCGCCAAGGGCGTGATCTTGAAGATGTCGTCGTCGAAGCCCATGAGCGTCTGGTAGGCCCAGACGCCCAGTCCTCCGTCCTTGGGGAGGCAGTAGCCGCCGACCCCGGGGCCCGGAAAGATCATGTTGGAATGGGTGGGGCGCACCTTGATCGCCTGGATCACCTTGATGAGATCGACGCCGTTGCGCTCGGCAAAGAGGCTCCATTCGTTGAGGAAGGCCAGGATCGTCGCCCGATAGGAATTCTCGACGATCTTGCAGGTCTCGCTCTCGATGGGGCGGTCCAGGACCGTAAGAGGGAATTTCTCGACATTCAGGACCTCGGAGAGGAACGTGGCAACTCGCTCCCGGGCGGTCTCGTTGACGCCGCTGCAGACCCGCCAGAAATCCCGGATCGAGGCGACGTATTCGCGTCCCGGCATGACCCGTTCGTAGGAGTGGGAGAGGAGCGGCTCGGTGGCGATCCCGCGTTTCTCGAAGGCCTTCTTGAGGATCGGGTAGGCGACATATTCGGTGGTGCCCGGGGGAACGGTCGTTTCGATCAGGACCAGGCACTCCGGGGAAATCCGTTCGCCGATGATCTTCAGGCTCTCTTCGAGGGCGGCGATCTCGGCATGCCCCTGGCGGCAGTTGCCCAGGGCCTCCTTGAAGTAGTCGCACTGGACGTCGACGACGACGCAGTCGGCCAGGGTCAGCGCCTCGTAGGTGAAGGTGGCGATGAGGGTCTTCTTGTCGTTTACGCACCGGGCGATGAGGGGGGTGACCTCGGGGTCTTCCGCCTCGACGGGGGCAACCCCGCGGTTGAGCAGGGGGATCTTCCAGTACGAGCGCTTTGAGGGGCGCTGCATCCCGATGACGAACTTGTTGGGCTTGCCGGTCTTCTTGTCTACCGCGTCGGCGACGATACCGGCCATGACGGCGCCGACGAAACCGACCCCCATGACGACGACGATCTCGCGGCCTTGGGCGCGCTGCTCGGCGGCAAGGGCCGTAAGGCGGGTCAGCTCGGCGGCATAGGCCTCGGGGGTCGGCAGCGGAAAGGTCTCGCCGCTGGGGGCCACGGATTGGGAAGGGCGGGGGGCTTCAGCTGTCATGGGCAACTCCTTTTTAGATTTTGAAAGTCAGGTCGGGAGGTTTGCGACGGGCGTCGTCCCCGTCTGCCTATTTTAAGAGCGCGGCGATGCGACGCTGGTCCGCCTCGGCAAGGTACGGGTGCATCGGGAGGCTGAAGATCCGGGCGGCACAGTCCTCGCTTAAGGGGAACGCCCCTGCCGGGCAGCCGAGGGAGGCAAAGGCCCCCTGGCGGTGCAGCGGTTTCGGGTAATAGATGGCCGTGGGGACGCCGGCTTTCTTGAGACTGGCCTGCATGGCATCGCGCTCTTCGGCATTGCGAGCCAGCACCGAGTACTGGGCCCAGGCGCTGCAATAGCCCTCCGGAACGGTCGGGGTCTCGACGATGCCGGTCAATAATTCGTTATAGCGGGCCGCCACCTCCTGGCGAAGGGCGATCTCGTCAGGGAAAATCTCGAATTTGGCCTGGACGATCGCTGCCTGTAGGGTATCGATCCGGCCGTTGATGCCGATCCGGACGTTTTCGTACTTGTCGCTCCCCTGGCCGTGGACCCGGATGGAGCGGAGGAGCTCGTCGAGGCCGGCGTCGTCGGTGAAGCACATCCCGCCGTCGCCGTAACAGCCGAGCGGCTTGGCCGGGAAAAAGGAGGTGCAGGCGACATCGCCGAAGGCGCAGGCCTTTTTCCCCTTGTAGACGCCGCCGAAAGATTGGGCGGCGTCCTCGATGATCTTGAGGCCGTGGCGCTCGGCAATGGCGTTGATCGCGTCGTAGTCTGCCGGGAGGCCGAAGAGATCGACGGGGATGATGGCGCGGGGGCGGGGCGGGCCTCCGGCGTTTTCGCCCTGGCGGCGGTTGGCAACCCGCCGGTCGATGATGCGCCGGTCGGGGAAGGCGGCCTGGAGGGCCTGAATGCCCAGGCTGGGCTTAGGAGGCGGCCAGACGGCGTTGGCCTTTACGGTTTCGATCGCCGCTTCCAGCTTTTCCGGATCGATGTTGAAGGTGACAGGATCGATGTCGACGAAAACCGTCGTCGCCCCCAGCAGCTTGATCACCTCGGCCGTGGCGACAAAGGTGAAAGGGGTCGTGAAGACGGCGTCGCCGGGGCCGATCCCGAGGGCCATGAGCGCCATCAGGAGGGCGTCGGTGCCCGAGGCGCAACCGACGGCGTGCTTCCGGCCCACATAGCCGGCGAGGGTTTCTTCCAATCGGCTCACCTCCGGCCCGTTGATGTACTGGCCGTGGGCGAGGACCCGGGCGATATTGGCGTTCAGTTTGTCTGCGATACGCCGCTGCTGGGCGGCAAGATCGATAAAATCCATCGCTTCTCCCCTTTGCTGTTCTGGCGATTTCTGTTTTCGGTCACTATTCTTTGCTACTGCTTCTTCTCCCAGGCCCAGGCGGTTCGGATGATGAACTCCAGATCGTCGTGACGGGGCTGCCAGCCGGTAAGGCGCCGCAAAAGACCGCTGTCGGCGACCAGGGAGGGCGGGTCGCCGGCCCGTCGGCCGGTCTCCTGGACGGGGAAATCGCTCCCGGTGACCTTCCTGGCGCAGTCGATCACCTCGCGGACCGAAGCCCCGTGGCCGTAGCCGCAGTTCATGATCCGGGTCTCCCCGGTTTCGACGAGCCTTTGGAGCGCCAGCAGATGGGCTGAGGCCAGATCGTCGACATGGATGTAGTCGCGGATGCAGGTGCCGTCGGGCGTCGGATAATCGGTGCCGTAGACCGCAAGCTGCGGGTATTCGCCTTTGGCGGTCTTGAGCGCCCGGGTGATCAGGTGGGTCGCCGACCTGTAGGCCTGGCCGATCCGCGCCTCCGGGTCCGCGCCGGCGACGTTAAAATAGCGGAGGGCGGCATAACGGAAATCGGTGGCCCGGGCCAGATCGGCGAGGACCTGTTCGATCATCACCTTCGAGGCGCCGTAGGGGTTGATCGGCGTGAGCGGCGCCGTCTCATCGACAGGTATCTGCTCGGGGATTCCATAGACGGCGGCGGTCGAAGAGTAGATCAGGCGACCGACGCCGGTCTCCCGCATCGCCTCCAGGAGGTTCAGGGTGTGGACGACATTGTTTCGGTAGTAGGCCAGCGGCTCGCGAACCGATTCTTCCACCTGGATCGAGGCGGCAAAGTGGATGACCGCCTCGGGTCGGAACGCCTCCAGCGTCCGGACCAGCAGGGGCCGGTCGGCGAGTTCGCCGCGGACGAGGCGGCCGTGAAGCAGCGCCCATTCGTGGCCGGTCGAAAGGTTGTCATAGATGAGCAGGTCGTGGCCGGCGTCCCCCAGGGCCTTGACGACATGGCTGCCGATATACCCGGCGCCGCCGGTGACGAGAATCTTCAAGGGCATCTTTCCAGTATCCTCAATGAAAAGGGCGCCATCCGCCGCGTCCTGACGAGACCAGCGAACCCCCGCCTGCTTGTCGTTTCCGCGGAAGAGGGAATTCAGGGGGCCGCCTAGCGGATTCCCGTTTTTCCACCGAAGGGGCTCCTTCAGCGCAGTTTCTCCTTGGCGAAAAGACGTTTTTAGCTATCCCAATTTCTTTAAAATGACAAGCTAAATGTATCGTTTTTTTGACTCCCGGCGTCGCCAAGCCGCATGACCTGCAAAGGAAAATGGCCGGAGCCTTTTAATTCCTTGACAGTCTTCGGGCGCCTCTCTATAATGCCGCGGATTCCAGTTGGGAGATTACGGAGAGATGTCCGAGCGGCTGAAGGAGCACGACTGGAAATCGTGTGTATGCCCACAAAGGTGTACCGCGGGTTCAAATCCCGCTCTCTCCGCCATAACTATTTTGAGCTGATAGCCGGGCCCCGCGCGACGTCGGCCTGTGAACCCCGTCAGGTCCGGAAGGAAGCAGCGGCAGCAGTCACCGGTGTGTGCTGCGGGTTACCTGGCTATCACTTTTCCCCCTTCTCGCTTGCAGGAGCGACGGACTCGACCCATTCTCTGTAGCCGTTTTTCGCAGTCGTCAGGAGCGCCCTTGGAATATCTCGTTCTGGCCAGAAAATTTCGCCCCCAGGTGTTTGAAGAAGTCCTGGGACAGGAGCCGGTGGTCCGCACCCTTGCCAATGCGATCACCCAGGAGCGGATCGCCCATGCCTTCCTCTTCAGCGGTCCGCGGGGTGTGGGGAAGACCTCCATCGCCCGGATCCTGGCCAAAGCACTCAACTGCGAACAGGGACCGACACCGACCCCCTGCAACGCCTGCGTCCACTGCAAGGAGATCACCGACGGGTTTGCCATCGACGTTCGGGAGATCGACGGCGCCTCCAACCGGGGGATCGACGAGATCCGGGAACTTCGGGATAACGTGAAATTCGCCCCTTCCTCCTGCCGTTTCAAGATCTACATTATCGATGAGGTCCACATGCTGACCCGGGAGGCCTTCAATGCCCTGCTGAAGACCCTCGAAGAGCCGCCTAGCCATGTGATCTTCATCTTTGCGACGACGGAGACCCAGAAGGTCCCGGCGACGATCCTCTCGCGCTGCCAGTGCTTCGAGTTCCGGAGGATTCCTCTCAAGCTCATCGCCGAAAGCCTGAAGAAGATCGCCCTGGCCGACGGGATTCAGATCAGCGATGCGGCCCTCGCCTGGATCGCCGAGGCGGGCGACGGGAGCCTCCGGGATTCCCAGAGCATCTTCGATCAGGTCATCTCCTACGCGAGCTTCGTCATCGAGGATAAGGCGGTGGAGGAGATCCTCGGCCGGTCGGATCGGCGCTTCCTGTTTCTTTTATCCGAGGCGGTCCTGAAACGCGATGCCGGGCGCTGCTTGAAGATCATCGATGAGGCCTACTACACCGGCCTGGATATGAAGTTTTTCTATCAGACGCTCCTGACCCACTTTAGGAACCTGCTCTTCGTCGGGATTCCCAACGGCGGGGAGGCCCTGGCCGATCTTCCGGCCGACGAACTGGAGAAGCTCAAGGCCCAGGCGGCGGATGCATCCCGGGAGAGTCTCCTGCGTCTTCTGGAGATCCTGATGGGCGAGGAGGAGGCCCTCCGGCGCAGCCAGAATCCGCGCCTGAACCTCGAAGCGATCCTCTGCCGGATGGCTTACCTGGAGCCGCTGCTCCCGATCGAAACGGTGCTTGCCCGAATGGAGGGGCTGGAGAAGCGTCTGGAAGGCGGCGTGCCGTCTCCGCGCGGTGCGGAAAGCCCGGGTGGTTCAACGAACGGCCCGGACCGGAAGGCCCCGGCATCTCCGGCCACCGGGACAGCGGCAATGGGAACGGCGGCCGTCGCGACCGCTCCGGCCGTCGCTCCGGCCGCGGGTGCGCCTCCGCTACCGACTGGACGTGTCGCCGAGACCCGGCCGGCCTATGGCGGGAACGGCGCAGGAACCGTCGGGGGCGGGTGGAACGAGTTCCGGGAGTTTGTCAAGCGGCAGGATGCCGCCCTCAGCGCGAAGATCGAACCGGGTCGCTGCCTGGACTGTAGCGAGGGGGCGCTCCGGATCGGCTTCGTAAAGGGATATCTCTTCCGCGACGATGTGGATGCCCGCAAAGGGGCGATCGAGACGCTGGCCCGGCAGTTCTTCGGCCGTGAAACGGCCCTCACGCTTGAGACGCTGGCGCCGGAAGCGGATGCCGCCAACGGGAATGGGAACGGCAACAAGATGGCCGAAAGGGCGGCGAAAAACCTCCGGCTCCAGGAAATCCGCCGGGAGGCCCTTTCCCACCCGCTGGTCATGAAGGTCCTCGATGTGTTTCCCCGCGCCGAGGTGCGGGATGTACGGCTGCGCGAGGTTCCCGCTGCGGTCGCCGTAGCCGCTTCCACCCCGCTGGAGGAGCCGCTTCCGCCGTTGGAAGAGGAAACCGAACGCCCGCCCGAAGAGACGGATGAAGAGTGAATATTAATCGTTAAACAGGAGGTTTTAAAATCGTGCCCGATTTCGGAAATATCATGAAGCAGGCGAAAAAGATGCAGGAGCAGATGCTGAAACTCCAGGAGGGGCTGGCGGCCAAGACCGTCGACGCCACCGCCGGCGGCGGGATGGTCTCGGTCACCGTCAACGGGAAATTCGAGGTCCTCTCCCTGAAGATAGAAAAAGAGGTCGTTAATCCGGAAGATGTCGAAATGCTTCAGGACCTGGTGGTCGCGGCGGTGAACGAGGGCATTCGCAAGGCCCAGGAGATGGCCGCTGCCGAGATGGGTAAGATCACGGGCGGGATGTCGATTCCCGGCCTGATGTAGCGGGGGAGCCATGTCCGGCTATGCCCTGCCCATCAAGCGACTGATCAAGGAATTTTCGCGCCTCCCCGGCATCGGGGAGAAGACGGCGGCTAGGCTTGCGACCCATGTCCTGCGCGCCGACGCCGAGGATGCCCGGAGACTTGCGGAAAGCATCCTCGATGTGAAGCGGAAGATCCATTTCTGCACGCTTTGCTTTAACCTCGCCGAGGGGGATCTTTGCGAGATTTGCGCCGATGCCGGCCGAAACCGGGAGGTTATCTGCGTCGTCGAGGAGCCCGATTCCCTGATCGCTCTCGAGGAGAGCGGCGGGTACTCGGGGGTCTATCATGTCCTCCACGGGGCGCTGGCTCCCCTGGAAGGAATCGGCCCGGAGCAGCTCCGGATCCGCGAATTGCTGGAGCGGATCGACCGCCATGCCGTTTCCGAAGTCATCGTGGCGACCAACCCCAGCGTCGCCGGGGAGACGACGGCGCTCTTGATCTCGAAGCTCCTCAAGGAGCGGGGGGTGACGGTGACGCGGATCGCCCTGGGGGTTCCCATGGGCGGGGACCTCAAGTACACGGACCGGATGACCCTGGCCAAGTGTCTCGAATTCCGTCGCGGCGTCTGAAGCGGCGGCGCTTACATTTTGCTTAAATAAGTGAACAGTTCCTGAACAAAAATGAAACACTTTGGTCAGGGCTTTTCAAATTCCCGATGGCCGCTGATCGCCAGCCTGTAGGCGATTAGGCGCAACACTCCTGTACTGGCATCTGTTTTGCTCTGTCGCCTGACTGACGACGTTCCATTAGACTCACCGTTCAAGCATTTCTAAGACCAGATTTTGAGAATTCGTAAGAACTGTTGCGAAAGGGCGGCTCATGCAATCTCACGGCATTCATCCGGCCACTTCCGATGCGAAATAAGCCGGTCACTGCGGGGGATTTGACGAATGTCAGAAATCGGACCGCCTGGGCGGGTTTTCGGTCCGGCCATTTCCAACCGGCAAAAGGGGACGGTAAAGTCGGCGCGTATTGTTAAAATCTATAGTGATATCTGCAAATTCTATTGTGAAAAGGGGTTGACAGTGCCGGTGAAGTGCGCTTACCATGGCGCATAAAAAGTCAATCACAACGGGGAGATTAGAAGCGATGCTGGAAATCAGATGGCATGGTCGAGGGGGACAGGGGGCGGTGACATCGGTGGAGCTGCTTTCCCTTGCGGCGATCGAAGAGGGCAGGTACGCACAGG
>JAKAFS010000128.1 GCA_021817825.1 Deltaproteobacteria bacterium
ATCGTAGACCTTCTGGAACAGTTCCATGCCGCCCCCGTACTTGTGCCAGGAGAGCAGCATGTCGGCGTCCATCCCGTAGGCGGGGCTCGACCCCCACAGCGACAGCGCGTTGTTCTTGCCGTAGTGGTAAACGAAGACGCCGTGACCGCCGTCGAGCGTCCCCTTGGAGACGGCAACCAGCAGGTCGAAGGCCGGAACGACGGCACCCGCGGGCAGCACTTCGATCTTCAAATCCCCGCCGGTCATGTCGTTGACCTTCTTGGCAAAATCAAGGGCATATTCGTGGAAGATGTCCTTGGTGGGCCAGGTGCTCTGCCACCGCATGTTGATCGGTCCCTGCGCCTTGAGAACCGATGGGAAGCCCAGTGTCGCAGCCCCGGCCGTCACCGCGGCCGCGGCGGTGAGGAAATTACGGCGCGATACGCCTGCCTTCTTGGTGTCTGTACCCAGTACTTTTTTCATCATACCTTCCCTCCTCGTGTTATTGATAAAAAACCGACCGCTTGAATCAATAAACCTTCAACCGACAATCACAACACCTCCGGAGCCCCTATCGACCCCAGTTATTGGACAGAAGTTTCACCCATCCTGGAACCAATTTTTAAAGAAGGAAAAGACGAGAAAAGCAACAGGGCTATTAAGTCCACCTGTTTTGCGCATCCGCAGCGTCCTAATTCTATTGGGTCTTGTAGTATGACGCTATCAATTAGTAAAGTCCGTTGTCAAGAACTATTTCTACATACGTGATTCTAGCAGAGTAAAGCGGACCTGCAACGGGGAAGTGGTCAGGCGGTCGAATAGTGATGTGAACGGTCAAAAGCACGGACCAACCGGTTGCAGCGGTCCTTTTAAAAAAGCCACTTCTCCCTGAGGATCTTGAGGTATCTCCGGCTCACCGGCACAAGGCGGCCGGATTTTGTCCGCACTTCGGCCGCACCGTTTTCGCGGAGGAGGATCTCGTCCACCAGATCGATATTGATGAGGAACTGCTTGTGGCACCGGACAAGATCCGTTTTGTTCTCGAGAACCTGGAGTGTGAGATCCGTATAGAACGCGCCATTTTGGCAGATCACAAACACCCCTGTCTCACCGGAGCGGACGGATTCGACCTCCGGGATGTTGATCAGCTTGATTCTGGAGGAGTGGATGCAGGGTATTTTTTTTATATCCGGCCCGGAAAAAACCGGTTTGAGGCCCTCGTTGAATCTTTTCTTGAGCTTCTCGACGGTCTTTGCAAGCCTCTCTTTCTCGACCGGCTTGAGCAGGTAGTCCAAGGCGTTTTCCTCGAAGGCCTTGAGGGCATATGTATCATAAGCGGTCACGAAAACGACGCTCGGCATCACCTTTTCATCGATCATGCCCAGCAGCTCAAAGCCGTTGATGACCGGCATCTGGACGTCGAGGAAAAGGACGTCCGGTTTATCCCTGTTGATCGCCTGGATCGCTTCCAGCGCATTGGCGCACTTCCCCGAAACAATGAACTCGCCTGTCTCGACCAGCATCGCCTCTATCTCTTCACGGGAATAGATTTCATCATCCACGATCAGGGCGCGCATCATGAGGTCTTGGTCTCCAGAGGTATCTTTACGGTCACCCGGGTAACTTCATTCGGCACGCAGAAGATGCTGACGCCGGAATCGCTGCCGAAATGACCCTTCAGCCGCCTGTCGACAATCTTTATCCCATGGCCGTCATCCGTTTCCTTTTCGTGAAAGATTCCGGCATTGTCCTCGATCTCGATGAACGCCCGGCCATCCACCCGAAAGGCCTTGATTCTGGCCACCCCCTGCCCCATCGTGTTGGAGATCCCGTGCTTGAAGGCGTTCTCGACGAGGGGCTGCAGGGTGAAGGTGGGCAGGATCACCTTGAGCAGCGAGGGGTCGATATCGATATCGACCATCAATCGATCGTCAAAACGGGCCTTTTCTATCTGCAGGTACGAATTCACCTGGTCGAGTTCCTCCTCGAGCGTCGAGAGGTCGCTGCCGCGCTTGAGGTTCTTCCGGAAAAAATTGGAAAGATGGATGAGCAGATCCTTGCATCGCGCGGCATCGATGCGAAGGACGGCGATGATGGTGTTCAGGGAATTGAAGAGGAAGTGGGGGTTGATCTGCGCCTGAAGGAGTTTCAGCTCCGACTGAACCAAGAGGCTCTTTTGCATCTCGTAGCGGGACATCAGCAGCTGATTTGACAGGAGCCTTGTGATCCCCTCGCCGAGCGTTTTGTTCATATTGAGAAATCTTGTGTTCCTCGGCTCGAAGAGCTGGATCGTGCCGATGACGTCATTGTCGATATGGAGAGGAACCACGAGGACCGAATTCATCGGACACGCATCCGACAGCGGACAATTATAACGCTCCCGTTCGCCGTCCGCGAAAATGACCTTGTTTTCGCTGATGGCTGCTTTTGTAAACGGCGATGCGATGGGATTTCCGGGAATATGGTGGTCCGATCCCTGACCGACAAAGGCGAGTATCTTCTCTTTGTCCGTTATCGCGACCGAACCGACACCCGTTTCCTTGTGGATGATCTTCGCCAGTGCCACAGCCGCTTCACCGGTGATGCCTCGTACGAGAATGTTCAGCGTCCGTTCCGCAATTTTAAAGGCCTTTGCGGAGGAGACGGCGGCAATCCGGTCGACCATGTTTTTCTGGTCGCGGATGATGCTCATGAACAGGGCAGCGCCGACCGCGTTCGACAAAATCATCGGGACGGCGATCACTTGAACCAGGGCAACCGCATTGGCATACGGGCGGGAGATAAGGAGAATGATAGCCATCTCGAGAATCTCCGCGACAAAGGCGGTGAGGAAGGCGACTTTCGGATCGAAAGTTTGCTCCGAACGGTTCTTTCGGTACAGATGCAGATGAACGATCCCGCCGAGGGTCCCCGCAAGCGTGGTCGCAAGCCCGCAGGAGAACGCCGTGAATCCTCCGAGGGAATATCGATGAAGCCCGCCGGTGAATCCCACAGCCGTCCCGAGAAGAGGCCCGCCGATGATGCCGGCCAGCACCGGGCCGATGGCCCTGGTATTGGCGATGGCGTCCTGGACGGGCACGCCCAAAAAGGTGCCCAGGATCGACAGGGCGGAAAAAACAAAATAGAGGTAGATGCGATCGCGCGCACGGATCGCGTCCGTCGTCAGAAATTTAAACAGCGGCGATTTACAGTAGAGGTAGGCGATCACCACAAAAACCGACATCGCCTGGGTCAATCGAAAGAGAATTTCCATCCGTAATGAACCGCGAATCCTTCCGGCCTGCAGGCCGTTTGGCTGCGAACGCTTCCTGACCGAACCACGTTAACCATAGACATACATAAGACTTTTTTCTTCAGGGGAGCAGTAACATCCGTCATCCGTGTTTGTCAACCAAAAAGGCAAAATACCCAGTTTTTTTATTTTCTCTTCGCGGAAAAGCTGGTATAAGCTACCGCACAGAGGTTCAATCGTCCCGATTTTCGATTCCAAACAGCCAACATGAAGGAAGGAAAAATGAAAAATAAGATCTTCGTTGCCCGAGAGGTTTTTCAGGAAGTCCTGGATTTTTTGGCGCCCCATTGTGAGGTTCAGGCCAATCAGGAGGACAAGGTCCTGACCGCCGAAGAGCTGGCGGGAGTTCTCGCCGACAAGGAGGGGGCCATGACCACCCTGACCGAAAGGATCGATGAGAGCCTCCTGAGCCGCTGCCCCCGGCTGAAGGCGGTCTGCAACATCGCCGTGGGGTACAACAATATCGATCTGGCCGCCTGCAACGCCCACGGCGTCCTGGCCACCAATACCCCCGGCGTCCTGGACGACACCACTGCCGATTTCGCCTGGGCGCTGATCCTGGCCACCGCCCGCCGGCTCAACGAGGCCGAGGCCTATATCCGGGCTAGACAATGGGATAAATGGAAGCTCAAGCAGTTTCTCGGCCTGGATGTGCACCATGCCGTGCTGGGGATCATCGGTCTGGGCCGGATCGGCCAGGTCGTGGCCCGCCGCGCGATGGGTTTCGAAATGGAGGTCCTCTACCATGACGTCCGGCGGGCCGCCCCGGAGATCGAGTCCGCTTGCCGGGCCACGTATGTCCCAAAAGAGGAGCTCTTCCGCAAGGCGGACATTGTGACGATCCATATCCCCTACAGCCGGGAGACTCACCATGCCGTCGGCGCCCCGGAGATCGCCCTCATGAAAAAATCGGCGATTCTCATCCACGCCGCGCGGGGGGGGGTGCTCGACGATGCGGCCTTGGTCGAAGCGCTTCGCAAGGGCGCCATCGCCGGCGCCGGTCTCGATGTCTTCGAGGGGGAACCCGCCATTCATCCGGGATTCGGGGAACTGAAGAATGTGGTCCTGTCACCCCATATCGCCAGTTCTTCCGAAAAGACCCGTTTCCGGATGGCGATGAAGGCCGCAGAGAATCTCGTCGCCGCCCTCGCTTCCGGAAATCCTCCCAATCTTTTGAATCCGGAGGTGAAAAAAGGGGCATGAAAAAAGCCGATCAACCGCTGCACACCTTAAGCCTGACAGGCGCCGTGAAGGGGATTGAAAGCCGGCGATTCACCTGCGAGGAGTACACACAGGCCCTCCTGGCAAGGATCGCCGCGCGTGACGAACACATCGGAGCCTGGGCCTGGTTCAGGCCGGAGGAGGCGATCAAGGCCGCCCGCCGGAGCGACCGCCGTCTTCAAGAAGGTGGTACGCCCGGCCTCCTCGAGGGGATCCCCGTCGGGATTAAGGACATCTTCGCCACTGCCGGCGTCCCCACGGAAATGGGCTCTCCCGCCTTTGCCGGCCATATTCCGAGCAGGTCGGCCCGGGTGATTGAACAGCTCGAGGCCCGGGGGGCGTTTGTCATGGGGAAGACCGTGACCACGGAATGCGCCTTCCTCTTTCCCGGAAAGACCAGGAATCCCTGGAATCCCGCCCATACCCCGGGCGGGTCGTCCAGCGGCTCCGCCGCCGCGGTCGCGGCAGGGTTCGTCCCGGCCGCCCTGGGAACGCAAACCAACGGTTCCGTCATCCGGCCCGCCGCGTTTTGCGGGGTCGTGGGCTTCAAGCCGACCCAGGGCCTCATCCCCATCGAAGGGGCCCTGACCTTCAGCCACACCCTGGACCAGCCGGGCCTCTTCACCCGCTCAGTGGAAGACGCCGCCTGGCTCGCGGCCTCCCTGTCCGATGCGGACGGGAAACTCTCTCCGGCCCTCTCCACCCGTTCCGCGCCTCCCCGCCTGGCGGCCGTCAAAACCCCGGTCTGGGAACAGGCCGAAGACAACGCCAAGCGGAGTTTCAGGGAATGCATCCAGACCTTACGCAAAGGCGGCGCCGAAGTCGAGGAGTGCGAACTGCCCGAGGTCTTCAGCCTCGCCCACCGGGCGATCAGGACGATTATGGCCGCCGAGGCCGCCTTCAACCTGGAGGCGCTCTCTCTCAAACAGGCTCCCCTTTTGAGCGCAACCTTGCTTGATTTTCTCTCCGAAGGGAAGGACCTGGGAGCGCCGGTCTATCTGCAGGCCCTCAAGCTGCGCATCACGCTGCAGGAGGAACTGGGACATTTCCTGGCGCGATT
>JAKAFS010000060.1 GCA_021817825.1 Deltaproteobacteria bacterium
GGTGGCAAGGACCTATTTGTGCATCATTCGGCAATCCAGGGAGAAGGCTTCAAGTCCCTCTCCGAAGGAGATCGCGTCAGCTTTGATGTCACCCAGGGCGCAAAGGGTCCGGCGGCAGAAAACGTCCGCAAGCTCTAGGACCTTTTTACTGGTTATGAAATAGCTGTCAAAACCCCGTTCTTGACGAAAGAACGGGGTTTTTTATGACCGGCGCACAGGTCCCGAATGTCCCTCCCCCAAACCCATTTTCCTAATCGCTGAGGTAGGCCTATGAAAAAGCAGCAGATGACGATCGGGGCGGCCGCACTTCTGTTTATCCTGCTTCTGGTCGCCGGAGGGGCCTTTGCGGCCGCGGCCTCCTCGCTGCCCAAGTACGGCCCGGCGGGCAAGCCTCTGGCGACACCCCTGTCGAAAGAGCACCGCTTTTTTCAAGACCCGGCGCAACCGGCGCCGGATTTCTGGGCCCTGATCCCCTTTTATGTGCCCCAGGGCAACGAGCTTTCCTGTTCCGTCGCCAGTGTCGTCAATGTGCTCAACGGCCTGAAGAGCCTTAAAGGCGCTTTGACTTACGACATACCCAACATCACGGGGGAGGCGATCCTTGCCGCGGTCGGAGCGGCCCATTGGCGGGAGCGGGTCACACCGCCCGGCTACGGAGGCGAAGGTGGGTTGACGCTGGCACAGCTTGCCGAGGTGGTCGAGGCGGCGCTCGCCTCGTACGGATTTTCCGATTACCGCGTTTTGGTCAGCGAGGTGAAACAAAACAGCCCTGCTGAGCTCGAACGGCTGCGCCGGGTGCTGCGGGAAAACGAAAAGACGGCCGCCGATTTTGTGATCGTCCATTTCCTTCAAGACGCCATCACCGCAACGCCCGGCGGTCCCTTCGCCCATATTTCCCCCATCGGCGCCTATGATGCCAAGACCCGAAGGGTTCTGGTGCTCGATGTGGACCGGCAGTGGTACGAACCCTATTGGACCTCCGACGCAACCCTCCTGAGCGCCATGGCGACGCCGACGAAAAAGTTCGGCTACGGCGGTTATCTCCGGATTGTTCGCGGCGGCAACGGGAAATGAGCCCCCGCCGCTTTCTTTGAACGCTCATTCGCAGGCCGGAGGTGCGGTTCACGGCTCCGGATATCGCTTGGAAAATCGGCAGCGGCGGGTTATGATGCGCTATCTTATTCAGGAGGACGTCATGACAGCACCGGAAGAAACAGAGAAAAAAAACCGTTTTAATCAACAGAACCTGCACCGGGAAGAGATATTCAGCGACCTGACCATGGGTTCCATCCGCCAAATGACGCCGATCAAGGCGAATGGGGAGCTGGACAAAACGCGTCCCATTCTTTTTATCGGTCAGTCCCAGATCTACACCCCCCAGGGCCCCATGCCCGTTCAGTTCCCGATCGATGCCAAAAATCTTCAGCAGGCGATGGATCAATTCGCCGTCGCCATGGAAGAATTCGTGGGACGCCTGATCGAGGAGGCCCGGGAGATGGAACGGCAGGAACAGTCCCGGCTGATCGTCCCCGGCGGGGCGCCGGGCGGCAGCAACCTCATCCTGAAGTAATGCACCGACACCCTCCCTCCTCTGGGGGGAGGGCCGGGAGGTGGACGTGGACAGGGGCAAAGGACTCTTTATTCCGTTGATCGCTGCAATGTCGCTCTTCGGCTGCAATCTGCAATACAACATGCTCTATTACCCCGGCACCGGCGTGCCGGCCGCGGCGGAGCTCGCCGCCCGCCGCATCCAATTCTGGCCTTCCGGACAAACCGGCTACCGGGGTTTCATCGGCGCCGCCGGAACCGGGAAGGGCACCGTCATCGTTTTCCACGGCAATGCCGGCACGGCGGCGGACCGGACCTATTACACGGACGCCTTGGGCGCGCTGGGGTATCGCGTCATCCTGGCCGAGTATCCCCGCTACGGCCTGCGGGAAGGGTCCCTGGGCGAAAAAGCCTTCGTCGCCGATGCGCGCTCGACGGTCCGTCTGGCCCTGCAAACCTATGGAGAGCCCCTCTTTCTCCTGGGCGAATCCCTGGGATGCGCCGTTGCGGCGGCCGTCAGCAGGGACGACTCTCTGAAGATCGCCGGCCTGCTTCTGATCACCCCCTGGGATACCCTCGCCGCGGTTTCCCAGTCCCATTTTCCCTGGCTGCCGGTCCGCCTCTTTCTGAAAGACCGCTACGACAGCCAAGAGAACCTCCGCTCGTTTTCCGGGAGGGTCGCCGTCGTGGCGGCGGAGCGTGACGAGATCGTTCCGCTCAAGCATGCCCGGTCCTTGTACCAGTCCCTCCCGGAGGCCAAGAAGTTCTGGCTGATCGAGGGGGCCGGCCACAACGACTGGCTCGATGGCATCGATGCCGCCCGGTGGCGGGAATGGATGCAATTTGTTGCCGGTTAAAAACAGGACCGTGCTGAATGACGAAGAGGGGATGGCCATGGCGACCTCCCTGGGGCGCAGGATGGCCTGGCTCCTCGAAAAACGCCAAGGATAAGAGGGCCATCTCTCTTTCCGGAAGCGATTTCGCCAGTTAACGGCAGAGAGCCTTATCCCTTGACATTGGCACGGGGCAGCCTTATTCTAAGGCCGTAGAGAAGCTGCAATGCTTGAATCGAATACGTCACTGGGATTAGGAGCCACGTCATTTCACTGTGAGGTAACCGGAGGAGCATCGTGAGGTCTTGGTGGTTAACGATCAACTGCTCACGGAGCGGTTATTGAATAAGCTGACCACAGCTTATGGATAAAAAGTATTGCAGCTCTCTTCATCGCTCTTTTAGTCGATCGGCATCGCTTCCAATAGCAGGGAATATGCCGACAGGGTCAGTATCGGGCATGACGAGATACTGCGGTGCGCGTATTGAGTCTGATCTACTGGATGTTAACGAAATGAGAATCCTGGGGTCTTTGTGGTGACTGCCACCCTTTAATAGACCGGATCTTGAACGATGGACTCCAGTAAAAGACAAGACGGCATCGGCGGCTCTCGTCATCATTGTTTATATCCATGGCGCCGCCTCCGAACCGGCTCAGACATCGAGCCCGACTTCCTCTCCAATATCCATCCAACAGGCTGAAGTTCCGCCAATCATTCCCGGGGTGCAGATCGGCGGCTAAAAGAGTCCCGTTTTATGGACCGAGCGGCTCCCCCCTCAACCGCTCGCTCAATCGCGTATAGCGCCTCTCGGTCTTGTCGTTCCGGATCGCAATGGCGAGCGCCTTTTTGGTTCCCACGATGACAACGAGCTTCTTTCCCCGCGTGACGCCGGTATACAGGAGGTTCCGCTGGAGGAGGATGTAGTGCTGGGTAAGGATCGGGATCACCACGGCCGGGTATTCGGACCCCTGGGATTTGTGGATCGAAACCGCATAGGCATGGACCAGTTCGTCCAGCTCTGAAAAGTCGTAGACGATTTCCCGGCCGTCAATGCAGGCCACCACTTCCTGCCCTTCCCGATCGATCGCGGTAATCCGGCCGATGTCGCCGTTGTAGACCTCCTTGTCGTAGTTGTTGGCGATCTGCATCACCTTGTCGCCGATCCGATAGAGCCGCCCCATCCGGCTTACCCCCTCCCCGCCGGGGTTGAGGGCCTTCTGGAGTTCGACGTTGAGATTTTGTCCCCCGACGATCCCCCGGTGCATGGGCGTGAGAACCTGGATCTCGTCGAGGGGATCGAACCCGAACCGCTTGGGAATCCGCTCCCTGACCAGGGTAATGATCAGCTCCAGGACCCGTTGCGGATCCTCCTGTTCGATGAAATAAAAATCGTCGAGCTTTTCCTGGGAACTTGCCAGATTCGGCATCCGCCCCCGGTTGATCAGATGGGCATTGACGATGATCGAGCTTTCCCTGGCCTGGCGGAAGATCTCGTTGAGCTCGACGACGGGGACCGCCCCCGAGTCGATGATGTCCCGCAGGACGTTGCCCGCCCCGACCGAGGGGAGCTGGTTCACGTCGCCGACGAGGACCAAGGTCGCCCCGGCAGGAACCGCCTTGAGCAGATGCTGCATCAGGAGGGTGTCGATCATCGAGGCCTCGTCGAGGATCAGAAGATCGCAATCGAGAGGCGAATCCTCCGTCTTCTGGAAGCCGCCTTTCGGAAAGCTGAATTCGAGCAGGCGGTGAATCGTCTTGGCTTCCCGGCCCGTCGCTTCGGTCATCCTTTTCGCGGCCCGGCCGGTCGGCGCGGCCAGCAGGATCTTCGTCCGAATCCCCGAAAAGATCCGCAGCATGGCGTTGATGATCGTCGTCTTGCCGGTCCCGGGACCGCCGGTGACCACCAGCGCCTTGTGGTCGGCAACGGCACGGATCGCCTCGATCTGCTTTTCGGCCAAGGTGATGGCCAGTTTCTCCTGGAGCCAGGGGATCACCTTCCCGGGCTCGATTCTGGGAACGGCCCGGGGGGATTGGATGAGGGCCCTGAGGCGCGCGGCCAGCTGCGTTTCGGCGGCATGGTAGCCGACCAGATAGACCGCCTTTTTTGTTTCCCGGCCCTCCTCCGGCTCTCGGTCGAGAGTCTCGATGACGATCCGCCGATCGGCGACGATCGTCGCGAGGGCTTTGCCGATGATCTCCCGGTCGATGGTGAGGATCTCGCGGCACTTGGCGATCAGGGGCTCGTAAGGGTAATAGACGTGTCCTTCGTCGGTCAGCGCGTGCAGGACATAGAGAATCCCCGCTTCGGCGCGTAACTCCGAATCCCGGGCAAAGCCGAGCTTCTCGGCGATCTTGTCGGCCGAAAGAAAACCGATCCCGAAGATGTCCGTCGCCAAGCGGTAGGGGTTTTCCTTGACGACGTCGATCGCCCTTGCCCCATAGTGCTTGAAAATTCGGGTGGCGTATCCCGCCCCGACGCCATGGGACTGTAGGAAGATCATGATCGCGCGGATCTCCTTTTGTTCCGCCCAGGCCTTTTTGATCATCGCGATCCGCTTGGGTCCGATCCCTCCGATGGCCAAGAGCGCTTCGCTGGGGTGTTCGATGACGTCGAGGGTCTGCTCCCTGAATTTTTCCACGATTCGAGCGGCCATGACGGGCCCCAGTCCCTTGATCAGCCCCGAACCGAGGTACTTTTCGATTCCCGTGACCGTCGCCGGCACCGCGCTTTCGGAAGAAAGGATCTTGAACTGTTCTCCAAACTTGGGATGGTGGCCCCATTCGCCCTTCAGCGAGAGGATTTCGCCGGGGGTGGGGTTGGCGATATGCCCCACGACGGTCACCAGGTCCTTGCGGCCGGCCACTTTCAGGCGGGCGATCGTGAAGCCGGTTTCTTCGCTCCGGAAGGTGATCCGTTCGATCTGGCCGCAGAGTTCCGTAAGATTGTCGTTGGCCATGGCACTTTTCTTTCCCTTCGTGGCCCTTCGTGGAGTGGGGGTACTGTAGGCCAGTCCCGCCTCGATTGCAACCGAATTCCGAGCGCTTCGGCCATGGGCGGTCAATTTGCTTGACCGCGCGGCAATCATCTGTAAAATGGAAACCGGATAGTGGAGACACGCCACTGTCGATCGACAGGAACGAAGGGTGAAAAACTGATGCTCGGAGATCCGATAGGAAAGCGACAAAAGCCAAAACCGGCCAGCCAGGCGGGGAAACCGGTCAAGCCGGCCAGCAAGAGAGGGCCCAAAGGGATTCGGATGGTCACGGTCCCCGGGAGGGCGGCTTCCGCCTTGGCATACCAGCGGCTCTGGCTGATCGGCGGCACAACGGTCGTCGGACTCTTTCTCGCCTGGTGGCTCTTTTGGCCCGCCAGCCCCGACAAGACCGCAGCGGCGCCTCCCGGCGCCCTTTTAACCCCTTCCGGTGAAATCGTCCGGTCCCCGGCGCCCGGCATCACCCCCGCCGCCACGCCGGAAGCGGCCCCGCAGCAAGCAGGATCGGCCTACATCCAGTCCGTCCGCCTCCAGCCTGCCCAGCCCACCAAGATGGAGACGCTGAAGGCGGAGGTGACCCCCACCTCCGACGCCCCGCCGGACCTCACTTTCCGCTATGCATGGAAGGTGAATGACCGCGTCGTTGCCGGAGCGACGGGAGACGCCCTGAACCTCGGGGAGATGAAAATGCGGGACCGCATCGCCGTGACCGTGACGCCCAATAGCCCCGACGGACGGAGCTTTGCGGTCACCAGCCCCGAGGTCGTCGTGTACGGTATCGCACCGACGCTGACCCTGGAGGTCAAACGGCCGGCGGGACAAAGCGAAGGCCCCTCGGAGCTGCAACTCGTCAGCGTCGCCCCCGACAGCACCCGGCTCACCTTCAGCCTCGCCCCCCCCTTGATCGCAGGAATGACGGTCGATAAGGGAACCGGCAAAATCACCTGGCCCCGGCCGCCCACCCTCAAGGGGATCTTTCTTTTCGGCGCCGCCGTGGAGGATGAAAACCAGACGAAAGTGACCAGGACCTTTGAGGTGACGCTCAAGTAACAATCTCCCAGCGACGTCACGCCCTTTTTCGTCCATTTTTTAAATTATGGAAACCCTTGACCCGCCGACCCGGTTCAGCCATAATGCGCCGGCGCCGCGTCGGCGCGGACAAGCGAATCCCCCCGGAGGGTGGAGAGAACGGAAGCTTCGGCTTCCGCAGGAGAAGAAAAGGAAGTAAGCCATGGGCCAGGATCACAGAGACTCTTCAATGAAAATACCGGCACTGCTCGTGGCATGCCTTTCCAATGCCCTGATCCCTTTTTTGAGCGCCGCGGTCACCGTCGCCCTGCCCGCGATCGGTGAAGAGTTCAAGGCCAGTGCCGTGATCCTGGGCTGGATCCCGACCGCCTTTCTCTTGGCCGCGGCCGTCTCCTCCGTTCCCTTCGGCCGGATCGCCGATATCTACGGGATGAAGCGGATCTTCGGTTACGGCATCCTGCTGATCACGGTGTCTTCCCTTTTGGGGGCCTTCTCTCCTTCAGCCTATTGGCTGATCCTCTTTCGGGTCCTCCAGGGGATCGGCGGCGGAATCGTCTTCGTGACGAGTCTGGCCATCGTCACCTCCATCTATCAACCCGAAGAGCGGGGAAAGGCCATCGGCATGGTCGTCGGGACGACCTATGCCGCCCTCTCCCTCGCCCCGGTCCTGGGCGGCACCATGACCCACTACCTGGGCTGGCGGAGCCTTTTCTGGGGCATGATCCCGATCGGAATCGCCATCCTCCTGCTCGTCACCTGGAAGCTCCGCGGCGAATGGGCGGCAAGCCAGGGGGAGTCCTTCGATCGCAAGGGGGCGATCTTCTACAGCATCGCCCTGGTCCTGCTCATGTACGGCTTCTCCCAGCTCCCCAATCTCCACGGGGCGGCGCTGATCCTTCTGGGGATCGCCGTCATGGCGGGATTCGTAAGATTCGAAGTCCAGGCCCAAACGCCGCTGCTCAACGTCCGCCTCTTCCGGAACAAGGGCTTCGCCTTTTCGAACCTGGCCGCCTTGCTGAACTACAGCGCCGTCTTCATGGTGGCCTTCATTTTCAGCCTCTACCTGCAATATATCAGGGGATTCAACCCCCAAACCGCGGGGATGATCCTCGTCACGCAGCCGATCGTCCAGACGCTCTTCGCTCCCATCGCCGGCCGGCTCTCGGACCGGATCCCGGCCCAAAAGCTGGCCTCCCTGGGGATGGGCATCTCGGCCGTGGGCCTCTTCAGCTTCACCTTTCTTTCCGCCGACACCCCGCTCACCCTGATCGTCGGGGGACTGATCGTCATCGGCATCGGCTTCGGCCTCTTCACCTCCCCGAATACGAACGCCATCATGGGCGCCGTGGAAAAGCGCTTTTACGGCGTCGCTTCGGCCATGGTCAGCACGATGCGGCTGATCGGGCAGATGCTCAGCATGGGCTTGGTTCTCATGGTCTTTTCGATCCATATCGGCGGCGCCCGGATCGCCCCGGCCAATTACCCGGCCCTACAGCTCAGTATCGACACGGTTTTTTCCATCGCGACGGCCCTTTGCTTTGTCGGCATCTTCATCTCCCTGGCCAGAGGAAAACACCGACAGCCCTGACCTGATAAACTTTCCTTGCGGGCAATCCCCTTGACGGGAGGGAAGTCATCTGTAAAAATGGCAGTCTGGGAAGGCGAGGCGGATCGGACGGCAAAGCCCGAAACGGAAACGGGCAGGAGCAGCGGAACGATTGTCGGATAAAAATTCCGGCATCATGACTCAATTCAGGGAGGCTCCCATGGCAAAAAGGATTGTTCTGGGCGTACAGATTACCAAGCGAGTCCAAAATGTCCCGGCAGTGCAAGCAGTGCTGACGGAATACGGGTGCAATATCAAGACCCGCCTGGGGTTGCACGAGGTGACGGAATCCATCTGCTCGACCGTGGGCCTGCTCCTCCTGGATACCTATGGGGAAGAGAAACGGATCCTGGAGTTGGAGGCGCAGCTCAAAGCGATCACCGGTGTCGTCGTTCAAAAGATGGTCTTTGAACAATGACGAATCTGCCCTGCGGTTTTCCCTAGCAACGAGGTGACTTTTGTTCGACCTGTCTCAGGGCTTCGTTCATCTCTGGTTTGCCGAACCTGGGGAATGGCGGGAAGAAATCGTTGTCGCAGAGGCTTTTAACATCCTTTCCGCCGACGAAGTCGCGAGGATGGAACTGCTGCGCTTCCGGGAGGACCAGCACCTTTACGGCATCAGCCATTGGCTGGTGAGAACGGCGCTCTCGCATTACGAAGGCCGTCCCCCCGGCGCGTGGCGTTTTGTCGCCAACGATTATGGAAAGCCGCTCGTCGACCCCGCACAGGGGCCGTCCCTGCTGACCTTCAGCCTCGCGCACACCCGGGGCCTTGCGGTGGTCGCCATAACGAAGGGAGCCGCCGTCGGCGTCGATGTGGAGCGGACAGACCGTCTTGTCGATGCGCCGGGACTCGTCCGCCGGTTTTTTGCGGAAGAGGAAATCCAGGCGCTGGGAAAGTTGCCGCCGGAGGCACTGAACGACCGGTTTTTCCTCCATTGGACGCTGAAAGAGGCGGGTCTCAAGGCCCTGGGCGCCGGTCTTTCTCTGCCCTTGAGCACCTTCGCCTTTTGTCTCTCCGAGGGACGGCCCCGGAGGGTTTCCCTTTTCGGGCCGGAACCGCCGAGGAAAGCGCAATGGCAGTGGGCGGCGCTTACACCGCGTCCGCGCTACATGACGGCCCTGGGCGTCGCCGGCACTCCGGGGGAAACCTTGACGATCCGCGGTTACCGGGCCACGCCTTCGGGAAAGGCGGAACCCTTGGCCTGCGAGCCCATCGCCCTGTCGGAGGGGATCCGCTACCAGCCAGCGGCCGGTGCATAAATGCGGTATTTTAAGACAAAAGGAACGCCGTCGGCATGAAAAAAAACCTCATCCAGCTCTATGAAATCCAGGAACCGCGGGAGGCGGAAAGGCTGATCGCCTTGGGCGTCGACCATATCGGCAGCGTCCTTGTCGATCCGGAGGCCTGGAAGGTCTCGACGATCCGCGACGTCGTCCGGCTGGTTCAGCAATCGGAAGAAGCCAAAAGCACCCTGATCCCCCTGTTGCCGAAGGTCGATGACGTCCTGCGCGCTTTGGATTACTACCGGCCCGATTTTGTTCATTTCTGTGAGCTGATCCCCCTGACCGCCGGGACGCAGAAACAGCGGGAAGGGCTCTTAACCGAGTTGATCCGGATTCAGCAACTGGTGAAAAAGGAGTTTCCCCCCATCGGGATCATCCGGTCGGTCCCCATTCCCCTTCCGGGGCTGGCCGAACCGGAGCCGGTCCGGGAGGCCATCCTGTCGATCGCCCGAAGGCTTGCGCCCCATAGCGATTTTTTCATGACCGACACCCTCCGGGGATGCGACGCGGAAACGACCAGCCAGCCCGTTGCCGGTTATGTGGGGATCACCGGGGAGATCTGCGACTGGGATCTGGCCGTCGCCCTCGTGGAGGCCTCCCCGCTCCCCGTCATCCTCGCCGGGGGAATCGCGCCGGAAAACGTCTTTGCGGCGATCCAGAAGGTTCGGCCTGCGGGAATCGACAGTTGCATGCAGACCAACGCCCGGGACGGGCGGGGAAAGCCGATCCGCTTTCGGAAGGACATGGCCCGCGTCCGCCAGTTGATCGACGAGGTGCGCCGGGCGGAAGCGGGCAGCTAGGAGGCCCATGCCATGAGGAAACAAGAACGGGAAATCCGTGGCGACGCCGAAATTCGGGAGATTCTGCAAGCAGCCCCGGTCTGCCGGATCGGCCTTGCCGACGCCGGAGCGCCTTATGTGGTCCCGATGAATTTCGGCCTGGGAGACGGCTGCCTGTATCTGCACTGCGCTTCTGAGGGACGGAAGCTGGAGATCCTCCGGAGCAACAACCGGGTCTGCTTCGAGATGGATATCCTCCGGGAGGTCAGGGCGGGCGAGACGCCCTGCGGCTGGACCGCAGACTACCGGAGCGTCATCGGCTTCGGCCGGGCGATTTTCGTCGCCGATCCGCAGGAGAAACGGGTCGGTCTCGACAGCATCATGAAGCATTACCGGGCGCGCGGTCCTTTCGCCTATCCCGAGGAGATCCTCGCCAAAACGGTCGTTATCCGGATCGACATCGAAAGCATCAGCGGCAAACATCACGAGTGAGGCCAGGGAGGAAGGGATCGTGACCATCAGCGGAACGGATTTGGGAAGGCGTATCCTCGTCGGCAGCGGCGCCGTGGGAACGGTCCTGCGCCGGGGGCAGGATTTGGGCGGCGAGCCGGTGGAGCTGCTCAACCTGCGCCGCCCGGAGGCGGTCCTCGCCCTTCACGAAGTCTACCGGAAGGCCGGTTCGCAGCTCCTGATCACCAACACCTTCGCCGCCAACGCCCACTTCCTCGAAGAAAGCGGAACCGCAGCCCTCTGTCGCGAAGTGAATGCCCAGGGTGTGGCCCTTGCCCGCCAGGCCGCAGAAGATGCCTGCCTGGTCTGGGCCTCCGTCGGTCCCCTTTCCTTGGGTCTTCGCCACGACGACTTTTCGGAAGCCCAACTCGTCGCGATCTATGCCGAGCAGTGCGGAGCCCTCAGCGGCGCGGACGCGCTCGTCCTGGAAACCTTTGTCGATCCAAGGGAGGCCAGGGCGGCGCTTTCGGCGGCGACGGCCACGGGACTTCCGGTCATCTTCCAGGTCGGCCACACGGGGCGCGGCAAAAACCGCTGGACAACGCTCGCTGCCCTTTTGGCCGAGGCCGAAGCGGCGGGCGCGGCGGCCGTGGGAGCCAACTGCCAGCATCCCGACGATATCGTCGATGTCGCCGCCTACCTCCTGTCGAAGACGGGCCTGCCCGTGACCGCATCGGCCAACGCCGGGAACCCCTCGATCGAACGGGGACTGGTGCGCTATGAATTTTCTCCCGGGGATTTTGTCGATCTGGCCGGCCGGCTGGCCGATCTGGGCGTCGCCGTCATCGGCGGCTGCTGTGGAACGACCCCGGAGCACATCCGGGCCATCGCCCCCTTCCTGGCCGGACGCGCCGTCGGGGCCACGGCCGGGATCGAAGTCCGGAAGACCGCCATCGAGGAGGCGCATCCCGCGCACAGCGCATCCCCCAACCGGATCCGGGAGCTGATCCGTTCGGACCGCTTCCTCGTCAGCGTGGAGATCCGCGCCGACCGCAACAACAGTCTGGATGACCTGTGCAAGAAGGCCAAAGCGATCGCCCAGGCCGGGGCGGATCTGTTCGACGTGCCGGACAACCCCGGAGCGACCGTCGGCCGGGACGCCACCGTCACGGCGGCCCGTCTACAGGAGCTCCTTCAGGTCCCGGCCATCTGCCACAAAGCGGTCACCCAGTCCAATCTGCTCCAGATTCACTCGGGCCTGCTGGGCGCCTGGGATCTCGGCCTGCGCGGAATCCTCGCGCTGACCGGCGATCCGCCCTCCATGGGCCCTCTGGGCGCCTTGGCCCAGCGCGTCACGGATCTCAAGAGTTCCGTGGAGCTCCTCCGTCTCATCCGGAAACTCCGGGCCGGAGAGCTGATCAATGGCGATCGCATCGCCGATCCGCCCGATTTCTGCGCCGGGGCGACGATCGGCTGGTCCGCGCCGGCCCAGATCGCCTGGCTCAAGAAGAAGCTCGCCGCCGGCGCCGAGTTCGTTTTTTCCCAGCCCCTCTTCTCGGCGGAGGCTTTTCGGCGACTCCAGGACGAGACGGCTCCCCTGGGGACGCGGTTTTTTCCGGGGCTTCTGCCGCTGACCAGCCGCCGCAACGCGGAATTCTTCGCCAGCGGCCGCATCCCGGGGATCCGGGTTCCCGACGAGATCGTCCGGGCCTTCGGTCGCTATGACTCCGGCGAGGACCAGCGCAAGCTGGGACTGGAGCTGGCTTTGCGGCAAGCAGAGGCCATCGCCGCCGAAGCCCGGGGAATCTACCTGATCATGCCCTTCGGCAAATCTTCCCATGAGGACACGGCAGCCCTCGTCACCCACATCCGCGCCCTTGAACACTTATAGTCGTTACTGCGAAAGCGCGGCCTTCTTTTCATTCCCAGATCAGCAAAAACCCATTCAAAGACCTTCGGGACTCCCGCTTTCGGGAGTGACAGATCCCTTCATGTCGACCTGGCGCCCACGGGGCATGGGTGTTTCCCGCGGGGAATCCAGCGTCAGACCTCCTGTCTATCCCAGCCGTTCGCCCCGTGTCGAGATCGTCACGACCTGCAAGGGCATCGCCTTTTCTGCCAGGTTCAGCGCCTTTCTGACGATGGCCGGCATCCCCTGGCAGCAGGGAACTTCCATCACTGCGACGGTGATGCTCTTGAGGCCCGCCTCGGTAAAGATAGCGGCGAGTTTCCGGACATAGGCCTCCGCATCGTCGAACTTGGGACAGCCCATCAGGACCGTCTTTCCCCGGAGCAGATCGTCGTGGAACCGGTGATAGGCGGCCGGAACGCAGTCCGAAGCGATCAGGAGGTCCGCCCCGCGCAGAAACGGCGCCGTAGGGGGAACGAGATTGAGCTGGATCGGCCAGTGGGTCAGGGCCGAAACGCCGGTCGCAGGTCGCGATACCGGGATATTGGCCTTCTCGCAGGGGGTCTGCGGTGCGAAGGTCTGGATCAGCGAAGAGGGGCAGCCGCAGGGCAGCGTCTTTTCAGCGGCGCTCGTCGGCCCCGGGGCCCCGGCGTGGCCGCTTTGGCCTTGGCCGGAATTTCCATGACCGGCGGCGCGAACATGTTCCAGCGCGGCGGCTTCATCGAAGGCCTCCACTTCCGCATCGATGACCTGGAGCGCCCCTTCCGGACATTCTCCCAGACAGGCGCCCAGACCGTCGCAGTACTTCTCCGCCACGAGCCTTGCCTTGCCGTCGATGACGCGGATCGCTCCTTCGGCGCAGGAGGGGACGCAAAGGCCGCAACCGTTGCACTTTTCTTCGTCGATCTTGATGATTTTTCTGATTTGTTTCATCGTTCACTCCTTTTTTATGGTTTTCTATTCCGTCCCCGCCCCCTTTGGGAAGCGACCTTCCGCTTCCATGGCCCAGAAGCAGAGCGGTAGCGTTTACGACTTTCTTATCTCATGGGGGAACAAAAAGTGCTTTGACATAAGTCAAAGAAATGTGTAGTTTATTTTCAATCAGGAGACCAGGATGATCGACGTGCTCAAACAGCTTGCCGGCATTCCCCTTTTCGCCGGCCTTTCCCGGGTTCAATACGAGGCGCTGGCCCGGATCGGCGTTAGGAAAACCTGCCCCAAGGGAGAGAGGATCTTCTCGGAAGGCGATGAAGGGACGGGATTCTACGTGGTACTGGCGGGCCGGGTGAAGATCTTCAAGGTCTCGAACGACGGGAAAGAACAGATCCTCCACCTCTTCGGTCCCGGAGAACCCTTCGGCGAGGTCTCCGTCTTCACCGGGCAAGGGTTTCCCGCCGATGCAACGACGGCGGTCCAAACGACCCTCCTTTTTTTTCCGCGCAGCGCCTTCACCACCCTGATCGGGAACGACCCGGCCCTGGCCCTGAACATGCTGGCCCAGCTATCCCTGCGCCTGCGCCAATTTGCCGGCCTCATCGAGGATCTCTCCCTCAAGGAGGTGCCGGGGAGACTGGCCAAATACCTGCTCTATCTGAGCGCCAAAGACGGAGACGGCGAGGTGGAACTGGACGTCTCCAAAGGGCAGCTCGCCGCGCTTCTGGGAACGATTCCCGAAACCCTCTCCCGGATACTCGCCAAGCTCAACCACCAGGGGCTGATCCACTCCCGGGGAGCGCAAATCCGGATCGTCGACCGCCGGGGCCTGGAACAGATCGCCCTGGAAGGGAAAAAACTTCCCTGAAGGGAAGCTGTCAAATTCAGGCCTGTGAGGTGCAGCGAAATGGAGACCATCGATTTGAAAAGCCGGGAGATCTTCGGCGACGAGGGGCGCGGCATTGCCGTTCTCGTGGACGAGCCGACGCTCAAGATCCGCCAGATAGGTCTTGAACCGGGCAAACACGTGCCCCTCCATCAAGCGGACGCCCCGGTGACGATCCAGGTGGTGCGCGGCGAAGGCGTCTTCAGCGCCGACGGGAAGAGCCTCCGGATGGGAACGGGCACGCTCCTGCGCATTCCCTTGGGGGCCTCCATGGGAATTGCCAATACGTCGGAAGATGTCCTGGTTTTTCTGGTCATCAAGACGCCGTTGCCTAAGGCGCCTCCCCGGGAGGCGGCCTTAGGCGGCAAGGTCGGGAGCTTCGTCAACCTTATCGACTTTGCCCCCCCCAAGCCCGGAAAACTGGAGGCCTTCCTGGAATGGTTCCGCCGTTCGAACGAGGTCTTCGCGCGCCATCCCGGCTTTCTCTCCCGGACACTCCTCGGACCGATCGAGGGAGGAAGCCGGTATGCCGCGGTGGTCGAGCACGAGTCGAAGGAAACCTTCATGGACATGCAGTTGAGCGATGACCGCGAAGAACTCTTTCACCAGGTCGAGCCCCTGCTCCTGGGCACTTCCAAGCCGCTGTTCTACGAACTGCTCGGCTCGTTCCGGAAAAGCCAATAAGGGCAAAACGAGACGGCGCCCTTGTGGAGAATTGACTCCATGAAACGTTGCATACCGCTCCTGTTATTCCTCTTTCTTTTTCTCTGTCCCGGCACTGCGATTCCGGCGCCCCGGGAAAGTCTACAGAATCCGCTGGCCGCAGATTTCCAGGTACTGAACAATGCCAAAGGAGAGCGCAGATGAAACCGATCGGACCATTGATGCGGGAACACCGTTTGATTGAAAAGATGCTGACGGTTCTGGAAAAGGCAGTGGACGGGATAAACAAAAGCGGAAAAGTCGATCCCGCCTTGATCGACAGGGCCGTCGATTTTATCCGGACCTATGCGGACCGCACCCACCACGGCAAAGAGGAGGACATCCTTTTTCGGGACCTGGCGAAAAAGCCGCTGACCACAGAGCAGGCTCGGATCATGGGGGAGTTGGTGGAAGAGCACCGCTACGCCCGCGCCACGGTAGGGCGACTGATCGAGGCAAAAACGCGTTATGTCCAGGGGGAGCCGGCACTCCCCGAGATCGCCGCTTGTCTTACGGAACTGGCCGCCTTCTATCCCCGGCACATCGAAAAGGAGGACCGCCATTTTTTCTTTCCGATCCAGGACTACTTCAGCGCCGCGGAGCAAGAGGCAATGTTGCGGGAGTTCGAGGCTTTCGACGGACAGATGATCCACGAAAAATACCGGAAGGTCGTGGAGGAGGCAAGCGGCACGACACTTTCCGGGCCCTAGTCCGCTTTCCGAATCCCTCCGGCCGGGACGGTTCGGCGAGCCCATCTCTCTTTCTTTGGCCTCTCCTTCGCAGACCTTCCTTACTCCGGAAGGATGAGCGGTGCAAAGGGTCTCTGTTTGCACTTTTTCGGCCTGCGCTACTGTCAACTCATTGAAATAATATGGGTAACATAGTAATTGTCTACCGGAGGACGAGGCAATGAACGCAGCAGAGCTGATTCGCAAGGCCAAAGCGGAAGGCCGCACCGCCCTGACCGAGGCGGAGTCCAAGGAGGTGCTGAAGGGGTACGGCGTACCCGTCGTTCCCGAGTCGAGCGCAGCGACGCCGGAAGCGGCCGTGGCGGCGGCCGAAAAAACGGGATTCCCCGTGGTATTGAAAGGCCTCGGGGCCCGATTGACCCATAAAACGGAACGCGGCCTCGTCCGCCTCCCTCTCCGGACCGCCGAGGAGGTCCACCGGGCGGCAACAGAGGTAGCCACCGCGGCCGGGACGGATCTCGAAGGATTTCTCATCCAGCCCATGGTCGCCGGCCGCCGGGAGTTCGTCGCCGGCCTTCTCTGCGACGCCCAGTTCGGCCCGGTCATCATGTTCGGTCTCGGCGGCATCTTCACCGAGGCCCTCGACGACGTCGTCTTCCGGATCGCCCCGATCGACGAGAACCAGGCCGGACAGATGATCGACGAGCTGCGCGCCCGAAAGCTCCTCGGTCCTTTCCGCGGCGAGGCGCCGGCGGCCCGCGCCCCACTCGTTGGCGCCCTCGTCGGCCTCTCCCGGCTGGGAACGGAACTGCCGGACATCACCGAAGTCGATATCAACCCGCTCCTTGTCGGACCCGACGGAGGGGTGACGGCCGTGGACGCCCTGATCGTCATCGGCGAACGGCCTGTCCAGAAAAGGACGATTCCCCCGGTAGATCCCGTCGCGATCGGGAAGCTCTTTTACCCCCGCTCTCTGGCTTTCATCGGCGCCTCGGGAACCTTAGGGAAGTGGGGGTACCGGCTCTTCTGCAACGTCGTCGCGGGGGGGTTCAAGGGGCCGATCTATCTGGTCAACCCCAAGGGGGAAGAAATAGCCGGCCGGCCGTCGTTCAAGACGGTGGCCGAGATCCCGGGTCCGGTAGACCTGGCCGTGGTGACCATCCCGGCCGCCAAAGTGCGGGAACTGATCCCCCAATTTCAGAAAAAGAGGATCAAAAACATGCTCCTCATCACCGCCGGCTTTGCCGAAACAGGCGCCGACGGACGGCTCCGGGAAGAAGAGTTGATCCGGACGGCCCGCGAGGCGGGCGTCTTGATCCTCGGTCCCAACACGATGGGAATCTGCAACCCCCACGACCGCTTTTTCTGCTGCGGATCGAACGTCCGCCCCCAGGCCGGGTCGACGACGATCGTCTCCCAGTCCGGGAACCTGGGGGTGCAGCTCCTGGATTTTGCCGAACAGGAGGGAATCGGCATCCGCGCCTTCGGCGGTTCGGGGAACGAGGCGATGATCACGATCGAGGACTACATGGAGGCCTTCGAGGTCGATGAGTTGACCCGGACGGTCGTTCTGTACCTGGAAAGCGTCAAAAACGGCCGACGCTTCTTCGAGTCCGCCCGGCGGGTGGGCAAGCAAAAGCCGGTCGTCATGCTCAAGGGGGGCCGCACCCAGGCGGGAAACCGTGCCGCGGCGAGCCATACGGGCGCCCTGGCGTCGAACATCCGGATCTTCGACGCCGCCACCCGCCAGGCGGGGATCGTCGTCGTCGAGCAGCCGATGGAACTGCTGGACCTGTCGGCCGCCTTCTCATCCCTCCCCCTGCCCCGCGGCCACCGGGTCGCCGTGATGACCCTGGGCGGCGGCTGGGGGGTCGTCGCCTCCGATCTCTGCGTCGAAAACGGCCTGACGATTCCCGAGCTCTCACCGGAACTGATCGCCCAAATCGACAAGATCCTCCCCCCCTACTGGAGCCGCGCCAATCCGATCGACCTCGTCGGCGAGGTCGGCACGGAAATCCCCATGCAGGTCATCGAGGCCCTGATGAAGTGGGAGGGGTGCGATGCCGTGATCCATCTGGGCATCCTGGGGCTCAAGGTCTTTCTCAGGCAGATGATCGCCTCCATCGAGATCGTCGATCCGGCGCAGGACCGGAGCCTCATGGCCGCCATCCCCGAGGCGATCGAGGCCTTCGAAAAGCTCTATCTGAAGCGGACAGGGGAACTCATGGAGCAGTACGGCAAGCCGGTCTTCGGCGTCAACCTCCTGCCCGACGTGAATGCCCGCACCGTCACGGAGATCGCGGGCAGCCCCTACAAAGGCGTCTCCTTCCTGACGCCCGAACGGGCGGTCAAATCCCTGGCCCGGATGTATGCCTACGGACAGTGGCGCGACTGCGAAAAGTAGCCGGGCGATGGTTTGGGCCTCGGCAGGTCGTCGGATCGCTCTTCTCGGCAACTCGACGACCTGCAAACAAAAGCGCGGATTGCCCCCGGAGCCGTTTGGCCATTTCTGAAGCGACGCGGCTGAAGAGCAGGAATGTTTCACGTGAAACGCAGAAACCAGGGAATCTTTTTTAGCCGCGCAGGAATGGTCCGGCGACGGGTTGGCAATCTGGAGAGATATTGTTGCGCCAGTCATCCGTTAAAGGAGAGACTCCTGCCAACCCATGGCCCGATCGTCACGGCTCTGGATTTCCTGCATCTTTTTTTCGATCGAACGGCGGATAGCCTCAAAGGCCTCGTTGTCCAGGATTTGCGGAACGAAGTGCGGTTCGCCCCAGCGAACGAAGACGGTGCTGAAGGGTTTGGGAATCAGGAAGCGGTCCCAGCTGTTGAGAACCCAGGCGCGGTTCACCGAGATGGAGACGGGAACGATCGGGGCGCCGGAAAGCTGCGCCATGCTCACCAGGCCGGCCTTGACCACCCCCCGGGGCCCCTGCGGACCGTCCACGACATGAACGGCGAAGGGGTGGTCCGCCAGATCCGCGATCATTTGGGCCAAGGCCTCCCGGCCGCCGCGGGAGGAAGAGCCGCGGACGGGGCGAAAATTCAAGCGCCGATAAACGTCGGCGATCATCTCCCCGTCCCGGCTGCGGCTGATCATGACCGCAGGCGCAAACTCGGCAAAACGGCGGGCGTAGCCCAGGCAAATCAGTATCCGCTGATGCCAGAGGGCGGCGATCGCCTTGTTCCCGGCCCGCAAATGCGCCTTCACCTCCTCTTCCCCCTCGGTACGGATGCGGATGAGACTAAAATAGAGGCGCAGAACTGCGTAGGCAATGGGCAGCAGGCCGAAGCGGATGGCAATTTTTGAGAAACTTTTGACCATGGCGGCACATGATTCCGGAGAATTCAGCGATTGTGAATCCCCCTGACGACTGAGGCGTACCAATCGGTACGCCTCAGACCTGTCCTTTAGTGTTGTGCATGTGGGGCGCGAACCCTATTTCCCCTTGCCCTCTTCTACGACTGCGGGTTTCACGCTCTCCGGCACGGGTTCCACGCCGTACTTCCATTTCAGGAACTGCTCGCCCGTTGCCGGATAAAGGGCGTAGGTCAACAGATCCTCTTCCGTCTTTGCCAGGTTGCCGATCTTCTTTTTATCTTCCGCCAACTCCGGCTCCAGATAATCGGCGGGCCGACCCGTCACCGGGGTCTGGCCCCGTTTGTGACGTTTCAGGACGGTCTTCTGGACCTCCGGATCGATGGGAGTGGGGGTCTTTCCATAGAGACCGTACATCAGATCGGCAAACTGGTTGTTCACCATTTTGTAGCGGCCGGCGACGACGTTCATGACCGCCTGCACGCCGACGATCTGGGAGGTGGGGGTCACCAGGGGGGGCGTTCCCGCCTCCTTCCGCGTACGCGGGATCTCCTTGTACACCTCATCGATGCGATCCAGGGCGTTCATCTCCTTGAGCTGGCTGACGAGATTCGAGATCATGCCGCCGGGAATCTGGTGCGCCAGCACGCCGGCATCGATCAGGGAAAGCTTGTTGGCGGCCAGGTGTTTCTCGTACTTGGGGGCGATCTTTTCAAGGTGGTCCCCCATCTGAATGAGCTTGTGAACATTCAGACCCGTGTCGCGCTTGGTCCCCTGCAAGGCGACGACCAGCGGCTCGACGGCGGGCATCGAAGTCCTGAGGGCATAGGGGGCCAGGCAGGTGTCGACGATATCGACTCCCGCCTCGATGGCCTTGAGATAGGCCATCGAGCCCATGCCGCTCGTATAATGGGTGTGCAGGTGCAGCGGGAGCTTGGTGACCTTCTTGAGTTCCGTAATCAAGTCGTAGATGTCGTAGGGGGAGACGATCCCGGCCATGTCCTTGATGCAGATGCTGTCGGCGCCCATCGCCTCCAGGGCCTTGCAGTGTTTGACGTAATATTCCATGTTGAAGACATCGCCGCCCAAATGGGGCTCCGTCAAGGAATAGCAGATCACCCCCTCGAAATGTTTCTTGTTCGCCTTGATCCGCTCCACGCAGGTTTCGAAGTTCCGAATGTCGTTCAGGGCGTCGAAGACCCGGAAGATGTCGATCCCCACTTCGCAGGACTTGTCCACGAAGGCCCGGACGACGTCGTCGGCGTAGTTGCGGTAGCCGACCAGATTCTGCCCCCGCAGCAGCATCGTAAAGGGGGTCTTCTTGATGTACTTTTTCAAAACCTTGGGCCGCTCCCAGGGGTCTTCCGCCAGGAAGCGGTGCATCGTGTCGAAGGTTGCCCCGCCCCAGACCTCCATGGCCCAGAAGCCCATCTGGTCCATCTGCTCGGCAATCGGGAGCATGTCTTCGGTGCGCATCCGGGTGGCATAGATGGACTGGTGCCCGTCCCGGAAGGTATTGTCCTGAATCCTGACCGGGTGAACCGGTCCGTCTTTCATCAGATCTGTCATTTTTTCCTCCGCTATATCGAAATGAGGCTCGTTGACGCTTTCAAAAGTAATCGCTTCCCTAACTTACGTTTTTTCAATAACGCACTGAATTTAAAGATGTCAAGCTCAATCTGTGCGCCCCATTTCCGGAGCCTCGGCACAAAAACCGCCTTGACCAAACGCCGAAGCGAGAGGATTTTCAGTCTCGGACGACATAAACAGGATTGGAGAATATCCAGGGACGATACCGCCCGAACACCTTGCACGCCCCTTCGACCCGGTAGACGCCTGGTTTGTCGATTGCAGCCGATAGCGTCTTTCCCTCGCCTTGCCGGAAGAAAGCGCCGTTTCTGATGACCCGGATCCGCGCCCGGTGGGGCAGCACGACCTGGAGCATTGCCTCGCGCCGGAGATGAAATTCATCGCCCATCGTCGCGCTCCTTTCCCCTTCCGTCAAGATCACGGAAAACCCTTTGGCGGAGCGGAAATAATCGAGGGCCACATAGGCGCGGCCTCTTTTCAAGGCATCGAAAAGCAGCGCCTTGTCTTTTTCTGCATTTCCCGTCAGGGGATCGACCAGCAGGTGGGTCCGAATCAGACGCAAGACGCGGGCAAAGGAAAAGACGGAGAAGGTAAGCCCGGCCACGGGCATCGGCGTGTCGTGGTTGTCCAGTTCGCCGATCCCGACCACCGGACGTTTTTGCGTCAGTTCATCCCAGCGGGCGAGCGTTACGGCCGATGGACCGCGCAGAAAGAGCGCCGGGCAGACATAGCTCGCGATGGCGGTCAGATATCCGGTGAGGCCCTTCTGCCAGTCGGTCATGAAATCCCAGATTCCCAAGCCCGTGTAGCCGGCAACGGACCAGGCGGTCCAGGGGTAAGGTTTCACGTGAAACAGGGCGGTCCCCTCATGGTCCGGATGGGCAATGAACCCGATCCCGCCCCCCTCGCGTACGCGGTCGATGCACTCCTGGGGGGACCGATCCACGGCGCCGATCGCCTCGGGCAGACCGAAGGCCAGATAATGGTTGAAACGCGGGGCGATCTCCTCGCCGACCATCAGCAGCGTGCCGTTGTGCCATCCTTCCCATCCCTCTTGCCGCGCCTGGAGGGTGGAGTGATCGGTGAGCATCAGAAAATCGCAGCCGCAACCGTTGGCCGCGGCGATGATCTCCGCCATCTTTGCGCGTCCGTCGAAGGAATACTGGGAGTGGAGGTGGATCACGCCGGCCAGATCGGTCAGATTCACTGGGGCAAATGCGCTCATCGGCGCTCACATGGGGACGGCAGCGGGAAGCAGCCCCTGCAAGGGGCAGATTCCGCACCGCGGCGTTTTCCGGCAGAAGTGCTTGCCCAGATTCACCAGCAGGGCATGGTACTGGTTGAACAAAGCAACCTCCTGGGGCAAATGGGCCATGAAGAGATTCCGGATCTGTCCGTAAGTCGCCTCCTGGGCAATCAGACGGTGACGCCCGAGGATCCGCCGCGTGTAGGCGTCGCTGACAAAGGAAGGCTTTTCGCAGGCGTACAGCAGGATGCAGTCGGCCGTCTCCTCTCCGACGCCGGACACGGAAAGCAGCGCGTCCCGAAGCTCCGTCAGGTTCTCCGCCGCCATCCGGGCGACCTCGCCCCCGTATTCCTCCTGAAAAAACCGGACGAGACTTTTGAGCCGCCGCGCCTTGATGTGATAAAAACCCGCAGGGCGAATCACCCCGGCCAGGGTCTCTTCGTCACAGCCGGCGATGGCCTCCGGAGAGAGAAGTCCCCGCGCCTTCAAGGCCGCGATGGCTTTTTCCACATTGGTCCAGGCGGTGTTCTGGGTAAGAACCGTTCCCACCATGACTTCGAAAGGTCCGTCGGCGGGCCACCAGTGAAGGGGGCCAAAATGGTCGTTCAGCCGTTCATAGACATCCAGCAACGCCTCAGGGCCCATCCGCCGTTGATCCCTCTACTTCGTCAAAGGAACGAAGAAGGTCGATTTCCCGCGCTTGACGAGCAGGAGGACCCCGCCCTTTTCGGCGGCCTTGCGAATCTCGCGGACGTACTCTTTGAGGTTGGCCACCTTCGTTTTGTTCACCTGGAGGATGATATCCTGCGGCTGGATGCCGACCTCGTCGGCCAAACTGCCCTCCTGCACCTCGACGACGATGATCCCCTGTTTTTGGGACAACCCCAGTTGTTTGGCAAGGGCGGGGGTGATCTCCTGGACGGCCATGCCGAAGGCCTCGCCATTCTCGACGGAAGCGACGATTTCCGCCTGCTCCTTTCGTTCGGCGATGGTGATGGTGAGCTCTCTTTCCTGCCCCTCCCGGAGGACCTTGACCCGCACCGCTTCTCCGACCCTAAATCCGGCGATGAGCATCAATAGTTCATGGGAATCCTTGATTTTCTTGCCGCTGATCTCGATGACCACATCGCCCGTTTTCAGGCCGGCCCGGTCGGCGGGATCCCCTTTGAACACATCGGCGACCAGGGCCCCGTTGCGGTCTTTGAGTTTCATGTTCTTGGCGATGTCTTCCGTAATGTCCTGGACGGAAACGCCCAGCCAACCGCGCGTCACCTTGCCCTTGGCCTTCAGATCGGGCAGGATCGTCTTGGCCATGCTGATCGGGATGGCAAAGCCGATCCCCTGTCCCTGGGCGACGATCGCCGTGTTGATGCCGATGACCTTGCCCTCCATGTTGAAGAGCGGACCGCCGCTGTTACCCGGGTTGATGGACGCATCGGTCTGGATGAAATTGTCATAGGGCCCGGCGCCGATCACCCGTCCCTTGGCGCTGACGATGCCGGCCGTCACCGTCTGTTCCAGGCCAAAGGGGTTGCCGATGGCCATCACCCAGTCGCCGACCCGCAGCTTGTCGGAATCGCCCGTTTCGGCGACAGGCAGGCTGTTCTCCGGTTTGATCTTGATCAGGGCGATATCCGTCTTGGCGTCCCGGCCGATGACCTTGGCCTCGTATTCTTTCCCGTCCGAAAGCTTTACGATGATCTTGTCGGCCTGTTCCACCACATGGTTATTGGTGAATATGTAGCCGTCGTGGCTGATGATGAACCCCGAGCCGAGGCTTCGCTGCTTGAACTCCCGCTGGGGGACATCGCCGAAGAATCGCTCGAAGAAATCGTCGCCGCCGAAATAGCGGTCAAAGGGCGTCCCCTGATTGAAGGGGGAACGACTGCGCACGGTCTTGGTGGTGCCGATGTTGACCACGCTCGGTTTCAGTTTTTCCGCCAGATCGGCAAAGGAAAAAGGCATCC
>JAKAFS010000129.1 GCA_021817825.1 Deltaproteobacteria bacterium
AGAACGCGAAATTCGCTGGACGGAAACGACGCCCCGCACCTTCTTGACTGCCGCTACCACGCGGTTGAATTCTTCGAGATCGTGAACATTGACGCAAAAGTCGCAGGTCGCCTTGCCGTCCTGGCTGGTGTTGATCTCCGCATGGGAGATGTTGACATCCAACGTGGAGATGGCCGAGCTGAGATCGGCCAGAATCCCTTTCTTGTCGTTGCAGACGATCCGCATCTGGACCAGATAATCGTGTTTTTCCCGGACATCCCAATGCACATCGACCAGCCGTTCGGGATCGACATCCCGGATGTGGGCGCAGTTGGCCGTATGAACGATGATGCCCCGGCCGCGGGAGATATAACCGACGATCTCATCGCCGGGGATGGGATCGCAGCACTTGGCATAGCGCACCATGATGTCGTCGATGCCGGTGAGCGAAACGCCGACGGAGTCGGTGGCCGATCCCTGCTTGCGCGGACGCACCGTCGGCTCCGTCTTTTTGATCTCTTCCTCGGGCAGGAAACGGTGGACGACATGCTTGGGAGAGACGCGACCGTAACCGACCACCGCCATCAGATCTTCCAGGCCGTCGAGATTGTATTCCCTCCAGATCTCTTCCATCTCGTCCGATTTGGCGAGGAGGCTGAACTTCAGGTGATTCTTCTTGAATTCCTTATCCAGCAGATCCTTCCCCAGGGTCACGCTTTTTTTGCGTTCCTCGGCTTTCACCCAACTGCGGATCTTGGAGATGGCCCGGGAGGTGACCACGAACTTCAACCAGTCCTTGCTGGGATGGTGTCCTGCCTGGGTGATGATTTCCACCCGGTCGCCGTTTTGCAGTTGATATTTGAGCGGCACGATGTTGCGGTTCACCTTGGCGCCGATGCATTTGTTGCCGATATCGGTATGGATGCTGTAGGCGAAATCGATCGGCGTCGCCCCTTTGGGAAAGGAACGCACATCGCCGTTCGGGGTGAAAACGTAGACATCTTCCGGAAAGAGGGCCACCTTCAGGTTGGACATGAACTCGCGGGGATTTTTGATTTCCTGCTGCGCATCCAGGAGGTCCCGGAGCTTCTTGATCTGATCTTCGTCATCGGTCGAGATCTCGACGCCTTCCTTGTAGCGCCAATGCGATGCGATCCCTTCCTCGGCCCATTCGTGCATCGCCCGTGTCCGGATCTGGATTTCCACCCGTTCGCCGTAAGGGCCGATCACCGTCGTGTGCAGGGACCGGTAGTGGTTGGCCTTGGGCATGGCGATATAGTCCTTGAACCGACCGGGAACGGGCTTCCAGAGGGCGTGGACCATGCTCAGCGCCTCGTAGCAATCTTTTTCCTTGTCCGAATCGAGGATCACGCGGAAGGCGGTCAGGTCGTAGACCTCGTCGAAATTGAGATGCTGCTCTTTCATCTTGGTGTAGATGCTGTAAAAATGCTTGGCCCTCCCCTCCACCTCCCCCTGAATTCCGAAGCTTTTCATCTCCTTGCCGATGATGTCCCGCACCTCTTCCGTATACTGGTCTCGTTTCTCCTTCTTCTTGACGACCCGTTTGGCCAGGTCGTTATAGGCCTCGAAGTCCAGATAACGGAAGGCAAGGTCCTCCAGCTCCATCTTCATCCAGTTGATGCCGAGCCGGTTGGCCAGCGGCGCGTAGAGTTCGAGGGTTTCTTTGGCAATGTACTTCTGCCGGTCCGGAGACTGGTATTCCAGGGTGCGCATGTTGTGGATGCGATCGGCCAGGCGGATGAGGAGGATACGGATATCGGAAGACATGGCCAGGATCATCTTGCGGAAATTCTCCGCTTGCCGCTCTTCCTGATTGCCGAGGGTGATCTTGCTGATCTTGGTCAGGCCGTCGACGAGAAAGGCCACCTGCTTGCCGAACTCTTCCTCGATCTGCTCCAGCGTGGTCAGGGTATCTTCCACCGTGTCGTGGAGGAGCCCGGTGACGAGGGTCGCCGCATCGAGCTTCATGTCGGCGAGGATCCCGCAGACCTCCATGGGGTGCGTCAGATAAGGCTCGCCGGACAGGCGGACCTGACCCTGGTGCACCGATGCGGAAAAGATGTACGCCTTTTCGATCATCCCCAGGTCCGCCGGCTGCAGATAGGACTGAACCTTATCGAGGATGTCGTTGATGCGGATCATGGGATCTACATTCCTTCATGAATCCTGTTCAGGAGATAGGCTTCCACTTCGGAGATCGGCAGACTCAGAACCTCTCCGGACCGGCGTTCCTTGATCTCCACTTTCCCTTCGGCCAATTTCTTGGGACCGACGGTGACCCGATAGGGGATGCCCAGCAGGTCGGCATCCTTGAACTTCACACCGGCCCGTTCGTCCCGGTCATCGAGAATCACCTCCACCCCTTTTTGGGTCAAGGCGCCGTAGAGCGCTTCGGCCGTCTCGGAAAGGCTCTTTTCGTTGACGTTGACCGGGGTGATGATGACCTGGTAGGGCGCCAGGGGAAGCGGCCAGACGATCCCGTCGTCATCGTGGTTCTGCTCGATCGCGGCCGCGACGGTCCGGCCGATGCCGATCCCATAGCAGCCCATGATCATCGTCTGCTCGCGGCCGTTCCGATCGAGGAAAATCGCCTTCATGGCCTTGCTGTACTTGGTCCCGAGCTTGAAGACGTGGCCGACCTCGATGCCGCGGGCAAAGCGAATCTCTCCCCCGCAGCGGGGACAGGGATCCGCTTCCCTGACGACCCGCAGGTCGGCATACTCCGCAATCTTGAAGTCCCGTCCGGGCACGGCGTTGCGCAGGTGATAATCTTCGCGATTGGCCCCCATGACGCAGGCGGTCATCCCCAGAAGGGAGTAGTCCGCGATGACCCGCACCTTGATCCCGACGGCGCCGGCAAAGCCCCGCGGGGAACCCGTCGCCGCCAGAATCAGGTCGTCCCCGGCCAGCTCCAGTTCGGCGCAGCCGAGCGCATTTTTCACCTTGATCTCATTGACGTCATGATCGCCGCGAACGAGAACCGCCACGGGCTGTCCATCGGCCGCAAAGATCAGCGTCTTGACGACCGCTTCCGGCGGCACCCCGAGAAAGGCACAAACCTCTTCGATGGTCTTCACCCCCGGCGTATGGACCTCTGCAAGGGGCGCCGCGCCATCCGCCTTCTTATCCTCCGGACTTTCCCGAGGTCTGGGAACTTCCGCCTTTTCCAGATTCGCCGCATACTGACAGGCCCCGCAGAAGGCGACGGCATCTTCGCCCGAATCGGCCATCACCATGAATTCATGGGAGTAACTCCCGCCGATCGATCCCGAATCGGCCTCGACGGGCCGAAAGGCGAGACCGCAGCGCTGGAAAATGCGCTGGTAGGCGGCGAACATCTTGCGGTAGCTCTCTTCAGCCCCTGCCTCGTCGGCATCGAAGCTGTAGGCGTCCTTCATGCCGAATTCCCGGCACCGCATGACCCCGAAACGGGGTCGAATCTCGTCCCGGAATTTGGTCTGGATCTGATAGAGATTCTTGGGGAGCTGCCGGTAGGTCTTGATGTCGTTGCGCACCAGGTCCGTGATGACCTCCTCGTGGGTCGGCCCCAGGCAATACTCCCGCTCATGGCGGTCCCGCAACCGGAGGAGCTCCTTTCCATAATAGTCCCAGCGTCCCGATTCCTGCCAGAGTTCGGCCGGCTGGACCATGGGCAGAAAGACCTCCTGGGCGCCCGCCCGGTTCATCTCCTCCCGGACGATCTGCTCCACCTTGCGGATGGCCCGCAAGCCGAAGGGCAGATAGGAATAAATCCCTCCGGTCAATTTCCTTACCAGGCCTGCCCGGATCATCAATTGATGGCTGATCAGCTCGGCATCGGAAGGCACTTCCCTTCCTGTGGGCAGGAACATCTCGGAATAACGCATGCACTCCTCCTTATTGGACTTCTTCTCCAGCGGCCGGCCGCGTCGGGTCAGAACCCGCTCCGCAGGCCGCAGGCGCCGTCATGTTTGCGATTTCCGCCAAAAGAACCGGGATGAACTCCTCTTCCCGGATCTTGCGGACGATTTTTCCCTTCTTGAACAAGATCCCCACGCCCCGGCCGCCCGCAATGCCGATATCCGCTTCGGCCGCCTCGCCGGGTCCGTTCACGACGCAGCCCATCAGGGCAATCTTCAAAGGGGCCTTCATCCCCTTAAGCGCCTTTTCCACCTGACCGGCAAGGGCTATGAGATCGATCTCGCAGCGTCCGCAGGTCGGGCAGGAGATGATGTCCGGCCCCAGGCAGCGAATGTTCAGGGCCCGCAGGATGCCGTAGGCCACGGTCATCTCCTGAACGGGAGGACCGGTCACTGAAACGCGGATCGTGTCGCCGATGCCGTCGTGCAGCAGGGATCCGATGCCGATGGCCGATTTGATCGCTGCCTGGAGAAGAGTTCCCGCCTCGGTGACCCCCAGGTGGAGAGGATAATCGGTCCTCGCGGCGATCAGTCGATAGGCCTCGATGGTCGTTCCCACATCGGAGGACTTCAGGGAGAGCTTGATCGCATCGAAATCCATCTCCTCCAGAAGCCGGATGCTCTTCAGGGCGCTCTCCACCAGGGCTTCGGCGGTGGGATGTCCATGCCGGCCGGCAACCTCCTTGTCGAGCGAACCGGCGTTGATTCCGATCCGGATGACCTTGCCGGCGCTCCTGGCCTCCTTGACGATCAGGCGAATTCCGTCGACGGGGATGTTGCCCGGATTGATCCGGATGGCGTCGGCCCCGTTTTGCATGGCCAAAAGGGCAAGCTCGTGGCTGAAATGGATATCGGCGATCAAGGGGACTTGGATCTGTCTCTTGATGTCCCTGATGGCCAGGGCGGCCTTTTCGTCGGGAACGGCCACCCGGACGATTTCGCATCCGGCCTCCTCCAGCTCCCGGATCTGGGCGACGGTCGCCCCAACCGCCCGCGTGTCGGTAGTCGTCATGGATTGCACCACGATGGGCGCATCCCCGCCGATCCTTACCCCGCCGATGGAAAGGGATTTCGTCTTTTTTCTACGTGCGATGGAATCCAAAATGACACCCCCCTGTTACCGGTCATGGCGCCCTGCCTGCCGTCCCGATGCCGGCCGCGGTCCTCCTCCCCGGAAACGGCACGGACGCGGCGGACGATAAAAACGGACGTGGCGGGGCATTGCCTATCGTCACCGGAACGCAGTCTGCGGGCGGAATCGCTACCGGCCCCGCCAGCAGTGGAGACACAACTGCGTTTCCGGAAGGCCGATGGCGGCCACCATATCTTCGATAGGCAGATAGCGCAGCGAGGTCACATCAATGTCCCGGCGAATCCATTCGATCATCCTGCCGTACTGCGCAGAACGATGATCCAGATAGGCTTCCGGATTCCCGTTTTTTCCGCCTTCGAGATCCCGGATGGCCCGATGGGTGGCGAGTTCCGAAACGGTACGGGTGGAGGAGGCATACCGGCAGGGAAACATCAAGGGCGGGCAGGCCGGACGGACGTGAATCTCTTTGGCCCCGTTGTCCCAGAGTTTCCGGATCGTGTAGTTCTTCAA
>JAKAFS010000061.1 GCA_021817825.1 Deltaproteobacteria bacterium
TTCTTCTGGTCTGCTTGGTTCCATGGCCTCCACTTTCCAACCTTTGTCTGCCGAATGTCCGCTGCTCTCAGACGAAGCGCCGGATCAGGAGGCTCGTGTTGACGCCGCCGAAGGCGAAATTTTGAATCGCCGCAACGGTGATCTGCCGCTCCAGAAGCCCCGGGGTATGGCGGATCATGGCGCAGCGCTCGTCGACCTCTTCCAGATTCAGCGTCGGGGCGACGAAGCCCTCCTGCATCATGTAGAGGGTGAGGATCGTTTCGATGGCGCCGCAGGAGCCCATGGTGTGGCCCATGTATCCCTTGAGTCCGGTCACCAGGGGATGGTCGCCGTAGACCGCGTGGATCGCCTGGGCCTCGATGATATCGCCCATCTTCGTCGCCGTGGCGTGGGCGCTGATGAAATCGACAGCGTCGGGGCTCAGGGCCGCCTCTTTGAGCCCCAACCGCAGGGTCTCGCTGATCCCGTTCATGTTCGGCAGGATGAGGTCGCCGCCGTTGTTGTTGCAGGCAAAACCGATGACCTCTCCCAAGATCTCGGCGCCGCGCGCCTTGGCATGTTCAAGCTCCTCAAGGAGGACCGCCCCCGCTCCTTCCCCGACGACCAGCCCGTCGCGCCGTTTATCGAAGGGCCGCGGGGTGCACTGGGGGCTCTCGTTGAAGGCGGTGGAGCAGGCCAGCAGGTTGTCGAAGACCGCCACGGTCGTCGTGTCGTATTCATCGGCCCCGCCGCAGAGCATCGCGTCCTGCATGCCGAACTTGATCGCTTCGTAGCCGTAGCCGATGGACTGGCTGCTGGTCGTACAGGCCGTACAGGAGGAGATCACCCGCCCGGTAATGCCGAACAGTTTGCTGATGTTCACCGCCGTCGTGTGGACCATGGATTTCAGGTAATCGACGGAGCCGATGGTCGAAAACTCGGCCTGATTGCCGGCGAAAAAGGTCCGATAGATATCCCGCTGGACCGAGGGACTGCCATGGGTGGAACCGAAGGCCACCCCCAGGCGGCCGCCGGTGACGAATTCCGGGGCAAGACCCGCCTGCTCCAGGACTTCTTTGGCCACCTGACAGGCGTAATAGGCGACGGGCCCCATCGTCTTGCGGTACATCCGCTTGAAGTCGAACTCCACGGGGTAATCGACGGTTCCAAAGACCTTCGAGTGGATGAACCGGGTGAGGAGATGGTCCTCCTTGAGAGGTTTCACACCCGAGACGCCCCGCCGAAGGCTCTCTAAAATCTCGCCGCGACGATGGCCGATCGGCGTAATCGCCGAGGCAGCCGTGATGACGACCCTTCTTCCCTCCATGTCAGTTTCTGACCTCCCTGGATGCGGATCGCGGTTTGTCAGTTATCCTGAGGATTGCCATTGATGTTCCTCTTCTGCGCCAGGAGTTCGACATAGTCGATGACCTGCCGGAAGGTCCGGATCTCCATGGCCGACTGCTTCTCTTCGTGGGTCAGCTCGATCCCCAGGAACCGTTCGATCTCCAGGAGCAGTTCGATGGCATCGACGCTGTCGAATTCCCCGGTCTCGCGCAGGTCATCGTCGAGGCCGGGATTCTCCATTTCGAACTCGCGACGAAAAATTTCCAGTAACTTATCGCTGATCTGATCTCTTGTCATTCGCTTCCTATCGTCCTTAGGTATTCGGGTTTGGGTTGCCGGAAGTTTATAATCGGAATCGCCGCCCAGATCAAGTCCTGATTTCTTCCCCGGCGCCGACCGACATCCCGGAAGGAAGGGCGTCTCCCCGGAAGGGATCCAGTTCGGCAAAGCGATTCATCGCTTCGAGACGCCGCAGATACCCCTGATAACGTCCCTGCCAGCCGGTTCTCCGAATCCGGCGGTCCAGAACGAACTTCATGACCGGCTTGACCATCCGCGTCCAGCAGGAGATCCAGAGGCGACCCTGCTTTTCGGCAAGGGCTGAGGGCTTCCACCACCCCAGGGTGGTCTGCCGGTGATACCAGAAGGCGTAGGCGAGCTCGTCGGCGGAAAGGTGGCGGGTCTTCACGTTGGCCCACAAGCCGTTGTACCTTTCCAGGCGATCGGGATTCGTGACCAGTCCTTCGGCGAGGAGATTTTCCCGGAGCCGGGTCTTGGGATAGGGGGTGAGCATCTGGCAGTACGAGGCGTCGATCGAAAGTTCATTGAGAAATTCGTAATTTTTGCGGATTGCCGCTTCATCATCATCGGGCATGCCGAAGATCAGACCGCCGATCACCATGATTCCGTTGCGGTGACAGCTTTCGACGGCCTGCCTTGCCGCCTGGAGGAGATCGCCCTTTTCCATGGCTGCGAGGTTCCGACGCGAGGCGTTCTCGATGCCCAGAAAAACCCCCCGGAAACCCGCGGCGGCCATCTTGGCCACCATCGCCTCGTTTTGGGCCATGGAGACGCAGTCGGCCTGGACGATGAGCCGTAATCCCTTATAATTTCTGGCGATGATGGCATCGCAGACCGCAGTGACCCACTTCGGATTCAGGACCATGTTGTCGTCTGTGATGAAGATCAGCCGCGTTTTTTTGCGAAAATAGATGTCGTCGAGATCCGCCAGGATGCGCGAAAGCGGATAGGTCCGGTAGGAGCGCCCGTACATGTGGTGAATGCTGCAAAAATTACAGCTGCGCGTGCAGCCCCGGGAGGTTTCCATGACCTCGATCGGCGAATACATGAAGTGGTACCCGCCCGTCAGGCGCCGGCGGTCGCGGATGGGCAGCTTCAACTGCGAAAGATCGCAGAGCCCCCCTGCCTCGTTGTGGATCCAGCCGTCGGCCTGCCGGTAGGAAAGCGACGGGATGGCCGCCAGGTCGTCGGTTCCCGCCAGGGCGTTGACGAGCCGGCGGAAGGTCTCCTCCCCCTCCCCCCGGACGATGAAGTCGATTTCCCCGCCTTCGGGGGAAGCGGCGATCTCCCGGGACATCAGGGTCGCGTGATAACCCCCCAGAACGATCTGGACCTGAGGAAGGAGGGCCTTGATGAGCCGGATCAGGGCCAGACAGGTGGGAAACTGCCAGGTCATGGCCGACAGGCCGATCAGGTCCGGACGGATCCTGGCGAGGATCTTCGTCAGATAGGGCACGAGGCCGCCCCGTTTGCGCACCAGGTCGATCAAATGGACCTCATGCCCGGCATCGATATTTCCGCCGATGCAGGCGATGCCGTGGTTGGGCATATGGAGCGCCATCTCGTGGATCACGATGGGAATCACGTCGGGCATGGAGAGCAGGACGATTTTCATGGCATTGCCTTTTCTTGCAGGAGCGAGCGCGCCTCGGCCATCAGCCCCTCCAGAGAAAAATCGGCATTTTCGTAATCCGGGACGAGGCTGCCGGCGAGTGTCACGTCGATCGTGAATGCATTGCAGGCATTGAACAAAAACCGCCCCGGCGGGAAGAGCCGGTCGGTGTTGGCGATGCGCACCACCTTGAGGGACGAGGCCCGGCTGAGACGGGCGATCTTGAACGCCCCCGGATCGAAGGTTCCCAGCGCGCCGTCGCGGGAGCGGTGCCCTTCGGGAAAAATGAACAGATTGCCGCCCCCGGCCAGATAGTCCTCAAGCGCCTTGATCTGGTCGATCATGGCGACCGAAAAAAGCCCCTCGGAAAGAGAAGGGACATTGCCGGAGGTGCGCAGGATCCAGCCGAACACGGGATAGTGGAAATAGTCGCTTTTGACGATCGTCTTTTGCCTTTCGAAGAGCGACACGAAAAGGATGGGATCGAGGAAGGACAGATGGTTGGCCACGATGACCGACGACCGGATCTGCCGGACCTCGTCGCTGATCCGCCATTCGACCCCGGGTGCCAAAAACCTCAGCAATGAGAAAAACGACCGGTGCAGCCGGTGGTTCAGCCGCTGGAAGGCCCTTTCCCGGTCTGCCGAAAACCAGAAGGCAAAGAGGTAAAAAAAGGAATAAAAGGCCAGGAAGCCCAGGATGTAATAGGTCCAAAGGGCGACGGTGACGATGAAATCCCGAATAACGCGGTACCCGAAAAACATGTTTCCCTATCGTCCTTCCCTGTGGAAATAGGGGAGCTGTCCCCCTATTTTCCCCCTATTTTCCCGTGAGTTTGGTGAAGACCTCGGCGGCGAAACGCACGGGGCCGATCATCTGCCGGACGGTCTGAAAGGAGCCCAGCAGGGTGCCCAGGACCCCGGGCGACAGGGCGTTTTGACCTGCGAACCAGAGTCCCGGCGGGGCCATGCGCGGGAAGGTGGCGGCCACCGGCAACTGCTGCATCGACCGCAGTATCCCGTAGGGGGAGCCTTCGGGCGTGTCCATCCAATCCCGCAGGGTCAGGGGCGTGTAGGCATCGATCAGCTTCACCCCTTTGAGGGAACCGAAGATCCCCTCGGCGGCGCGAAAGAGCCTCTCGGTGCAAGCGGTCTTTTCCCGCTCGTAACCGGAACCGCGCCTTCCGGTGGTCGTCTCCGCCCACTGCCGCCATTCGGCATAGGGGCTTTTCGTCATGGCCACCAGGAGATTCTTTCCCTTTTCGCCGGGCAGGAGCTGATAGAAGAAGCCGTCGACGATCGACCCGTCCGGGCCGCTGTGCAGTCGAAAGAGGTTGTAAGGAAGGGCCGGGTGGGCCGCGGCGTCCACCGTCGCGCCCAGGGCGAAGAGCCCCTCGGTCTCGGCAAGCGCTTTGACCCGCCGGGCCCGCCTAGGCAGGATCGCCCCTTCGGGAAGCATTTCGAGCACCTTTTTGGGATGGATGGCGGCGATCACCTGCCGGGCGCGGACCTCTTCCCCCGAGGCCAGCCGCACCCCGTCGACCGCTTTTCCGGAAAGCCGGATCTCGGTCACCGGATCGCCGCACAAGAGGGTCCCGCCCAGGGCCTCGAAACGGGCGACGAAAGCCGCGGCCAGATCCGCACCGGATCCCTTGAGACGCCAGGAGGACATCAGGTAGGAGGTCAGGGCCAGATGGTGGTAGAAAACGGGACACTCCTCCTCCGGCATCCCCATCCAGCGGGACGATACGCCTAAGACGCGCTTGAGCCCCGCCGAACAGCTCATCCCGTCCAGATAGGCGCCCAGCGGCGCGAAAAGATCCGGCGCGATCGCCATCGCCGTAGGCGCAAGAAAGGCAAAGGACTTCTGCAGCTCGATCAGCGTCCGGAGGTTTTTGCCGACCGCCGCGATAGCACGCCCGTCGGCGGGAAAAGCCTCTCCCAAAGCCGCGACAAAGGCGTCGATCCCTTCCGGCAGATCGAAGGTGCGGTCGTCGAAGAGGTAACGGTCGATGGGTCCCTGCCCCCCCATCCGCTCCACGGCGATCTTTTCCGTGACGCCCAGGACATCGCACATCCGCCGGACCGGCTCCCCTTTGCCGAAGGAACCGAAATAGTGGATACCGACGGGCAAATCCACCCCGCCGCGCCGGTAGCCGCGCATCAGGCCGCCCGGCAGGAGGTTGCGCTCCACGACGGCGACGCGATAGTTCAGCAGGGAGAGCAGGATTCCCGCCGACAGCCCCCCGATCCCCGAACCGATAATCAGCCCGTCAAAGGGCGGCTTGGTTTCCATCGTCATCCTCGCAAACAGAGGCCGGAACCCTTTTCGGGGCGGCTAGGCTTTTCCGCGGTTTTCCTGGATAAAACCGGCCAGACCGCGCAGGGAAGCGAAAGCCTTGACGCCCATCTCCCGATTTTCGATCTTCACTCCGTACTCTTTCTCCAGCATGAGGACCAGTTCCAGGATATCGATCGAGTCGATCCCGATGCTCCCTCCCACCAGAGGTTCGTCTTCCTTGATATCCTCCGGCTGCACGTCCAAAAGCGACAGCGTGGAGATGATCTTGCCCTTCAATTCCGCGATGAGTTCATCCATGTTTTTTCCTTTAATTTCTCCTCTTTTATTTTTGCCGAGAGTTCTCGACGCCCGGCTTTAGGAAAGGGCCGGGCCGCAGGGACCCTCAGAGTCCCAGATGCCGGGCAATGATCCCCCGCATGATCTCGCTGCTTCCCCCCAGGATCCGGGTCACCCGGAGATCGCGCCAGATTCGCGCGATGGGGTATTCCTCGCAGTACCCGTAGCCGCCGTGCAGTTGCAGGCAGCGGTCCGCCACCCGAAAGGCCATCTCGGTGGTCCAGTACTTGGCCATGGAGACCTCCAGGGCCACATCGCCGCCTTCCAGATAATCGCCAATCAGCTTGTCGACGAAGGTCCGGCCAAGGGCGATTTCGGTTGCCATCTCGGCCAGTTCGAACTGGACGTGCTGAAGGCGGTTCAAGGTCTTGCCAAAAACGGTGCGCTGCCGGCAGTATTCCCGGGTCATGTCGAAGGCCATCTGGGCCGCCGTTACCGCACTGACCGCCAGAACCAGCCGCTCGGGCTGGAGATTGCGCATGAGTTTCCGGAAACCGGTCCCCTTTTCTCCCAGGCGGTTGGCCTTCGGAATCCGGCAGTCCGTAAAGAAAAGCTCCGCCGTATCCTGACTGCGCCAGCCGATCTTCTGCAAACGCTTCCCTTTACTGAAACCGGGGGTGCCGGCCTCGACCAGGTACAGGTCGATGGCCGCCTGCGGCTTCTCGATCGCCGGGTCCCGGGCGGCAACGACAAAGAGATCCCCGTTGATCCCGTTGCTGATGAAGGTCTTCTGGCCGTTGAGCACGAAGGCGTCCTTTTCCTCCACCGCCGTGGTCCTAATCGCGGCCAGATCGCTTCCCGCCTGGGGCTCGGACATGGCGATGGCCGTGATGCAATCCCCGGCGATGCAGCGGGGCAGGTAATGCCTTTTCTGCTCTTCCGTGGCAAATTCGGTAATGTAGGGCACGACTACGTTGCTGTGCAGCCGGGCGGCCAGACCGCAGTGGTTGGTGCGGGTCATTTCCTCCACGACGATGACCGTGTAGAGAAAATCCGCCCCCAATCCGCCGTAGGCCTCCGGGACATCCATGCACAAAAAGCCCTGGTCGCCCATCTTTTTCCAGGCGCTGCGGGGGACGATTCCGGCCGACTCCCATTCGTCGATGTAAGGGATGACCTCCCGGGCCAGGAATTTCCGCAGGCTCTCCCGGAAGATCCGGTGCGCTTCGGTGTAGGGAATCAACTCCATGTTCAGCTACACCCCCCGGGTCGTCGCATGTCAGCCCTCCTCTTCGGGACGGAAGGCCTGGACGCTCAGGGAGGCCACGACCTGCTCTTCCACCCGGACCGTCCCTTCGAAAACGGCATACCCCTCCAGGGCATAGCTGGTGGTCACCTCGGTGAGCAGGGTAGCCGGAACGGGAAGGCGGGAGACCGTGAAATCGGCGCTCTTGATCCCCACAAGCCAGCCGGTAGCCCCTCCCCGTCCTGCCTGGCGGCGCTTCCACCCCTCCAGGAGAGCGGCCGTCTGGGCCACCAGTTCGATCATCACCAGGGCGTCGACGGACCCGTCACGATAAAGAGGCCAGTCTTCGGCCGTCGTCGCCGCGGTCGATGCCTTTTGAGCGTCCACCGCCAGCACGGTTTCGATCAACCGCATCCGGCCGCGGTGGGGAATCATGGCTTCGATATCGAGATCCAGTGATTTCATGGGCGTTCCATAACAGAATTCACCTCCCGCGGCAAGGCCGTCTTGCAGATGCCAAGCTGGGCGCTGGGAAATGTCGCCATCCTTTCTTGCCGGAAACAAAAATCCACACCCCGCATCCCGAACCATCCAGCCAGGATTCCGGCCGCGCGCCGCACCTTTTTATCTTTCCGTCGGCGCCATCTTTTTCGACTTCATAAATACCCAGGAGACGGTAAAGCCGCTCATGAGGGAGGTTTTTCTCTTGACCAGCGGGCTGTCTTCGATGACCGAGCCTTGGAGAAAATCGACGCCCACAAAGGCATTGAAGATCAGGGGATCGAATTTCTTGTTCAGGCCGACGCTGAGCGTGGATCCGCTGTAGCCGCCAGCGGCGGCATAGGCGGGACGCGCGGCCGTGGCATAGGCCGGCTCGACGGAATAAAAATATTGGTGATAGGCGCCGCTGGCAAAGAGGGGACCTGCGGAAATCCCGAGGTTCAAACCGCTCTTGGGGATCAGGTCGGCCTTTTCGAAGACCAGCCGGGGATGGAACACCCAGCCTTCGCGACGGAGCGACGAGAAATCGGTGGAAAAGACGGCCCGGACCGGCAAGGTGAGAGACAATTTATAAGGATTTTCACGGTTTTCCAGGAGCGTAACATTCAGTGCCGGGCCGACTTCAAAGGTAGGGTCCAGATCGGGCATGCCGCGGCGGGCCTCGTTCTTGGAACTGTCCACCGGCACATTGCCGAAGAGGCTGACATCGAGCAGCAGGCGATCGGTCTGGAAAAGGCGTCCGGAAATCCGTTCCCGCTCCACCTGAAGAAAATCGCCGCGGTAAACCAGGTACGGATAGGGCAAGAGCAGAAACCGGCTTTCGTCGGCGCCCCGGTAATCGGGCATATAGAGGAGCGCCCCTCCTACCCCCGCTTCCCAGAGCGGCTTTTCCTCGCCCAGCGCCCCCTGGGGCAACCAGAGTACCGCAAGGGCCAAAATGACGATCAGTTTCCGACGGATGGCCATATCACCTCTCCTTTTCTTACGATGTCTCGTTGCTTCTTGGCTGCTGGGGTTCAAACTGGCGCTTGGCCGACCAGAAGGACGGCAAATGGCGGAGCAAATATAGCATGCTTTTGCGATGCTGCCAAAGGCGGCGACGAAATTTGTCGCGCCACCGGGGGTCGGAATAAAAGCGCTTCACATGTTCGTTGTAGAGCTGATCCAGCCGCTCCCGGGAGGCGATCCCCTTGGGGACAAAGACAAAATTGAGGCAATTCATCAGCCGCCAGTCCTCCTGGAAGGTCCCCTCTTCGCCGATCGTTGACCAGACCGGAGCGCCCGGAAAAGGGGTGAACTTGGACATGTTCATGTCGTCGAGCCCGAGGGAGACGATAAAATCGGAGGTCCGGCGGATCGAGGCTTCCGTTTCCCCGGGCAGCCCCATCATGAAGAGTCCCTTGGCCCTGAGTCCCGCGGCCTGGATGCGCTGCACCGTGTCGCAAACCGCCGCTAGCGAAACGCCGGACTTGTGGCGGGCCAAAAGTTCCGGGTCCGCCGACTCGATCCCCAGGGAAACCATCAGGCAGCCGGCGCTCTTGAGCATCCTAAGCAGATCGTCGTCGGTATAACCCACCCGGACGGCGCAGTTGAACTGGACGCCCAGGGATTTCCGGGCCAGGGTCTCGCAAAGTTCGACGATCCGGGCCCGGTCGGCGGTAAAAAGATCGTCGTAAATGTTGATGTGCCGCACGCCGAACCGCGTCCGCAGGTATTGCATGTGGTCGTAGATATAGGCTGCCGAGTTGTAGCGGAACCCCTTTTTGAAGACCGAGCGGTCGCAGTAGGAGCATTGGTGCAGGCAGCCCCGGGAGGTGATCATCGTCGAGCCCGGGGTGTGAATATAGCTGAAGAGCGGCAGGTGGTAGTCCCGGGGAAAGCCCCGGAGCTTTTCGTAGGCCGGAAAGGGGAGCGAGTCCAGATCGGCGATCTGGGGACGAGGCGGATTTACGATCGCCTCCGCGCCTTTACGCCAGACCATCCCCGGGATTTGCGCCGGGTCCGCGCCCCGGGCCAATTCGGCCATGGTCAATTCCCCTTCGCCGATGCAGAGCCCGTCGAAGGCCGGGGTGTCGCGGAGCAGCTCTCCCTGTAGGGCGGAGCAATGAACGCCGCCGCAGACGATCCGGACGCCGGGAGCCTGTTCCCTGATCAGCTGCGCCATCAGGGCGGCATCGGGAAAGGACGAGGTGGTGGTGGAAAATCCGATCAGCTGCGGTCGATGGCTCAGGATCTCCCTAACCTGCGTCGCAGGGTCGGTAGGCGCCCCGGGCCCCAGGCAATCGTAAACAAAGACCTCCTGCCCCTCCCGAAGCAGATAGGCGGCGATGGAGAGAATCCCCTGGGGGACCATCCGGTTGGCCACGTCAGTCAGGTCGCGCTGACCGGGAAACCAGTTGAACCCCCGCGGGTGAACCAAGACAATACGCATGAACCATTCCTTTTAATAGGGGGACAGCTACCCTATTTTTACCCCATTTTTTACCAGGGAGAGGATATTTTCCCTGTGGTTAAAGACAATCAGCAGCACCGTTGCCACGGTGCCGGCGATGGAAACTGCCCGGCCGCTGCCAGCGGCAATGGCCGCCCCCCCGAGGGTGAGGACCATAAAAAAGGAGGCGATGAAGGGGAGCTTCACGATCCGATGAACGATCACCCAGACCAGGCAAGCCGCTGCCGCCCACCAGGGTGCGATCGGGAGGCAGAAACCGAGATAGCTCGCCACCCCTTTGCCGCCGCGAAGACCGTGAAAGAGGGGGAAACGATTTCCCACGACCAGGGCCAGACCGATCCAGGGAACCTCACCCGCAGAAAGCAGGGCCATAGCGAGCCATGCCAGTCCGGCCGCCCGCCCCACATCGAGGAGGAGCACCAGGGCCGCCCACCCCTTGCCTGCCTGACGCTGGACGTTCGTCGCTCCGGCATTGCCGCTGAACAGGGTCCGAGGGTCTTCCTTGCCCAGGAGCCGCAGGACGACGATGGCAAAGTTGATTGACCCTGTCAGATAGGTCAGAACGAGCAGTCCGGCGCTGCGCATCAGGTCCCCTCCCGGATCCAGGCGGGAGGCTTGCGGCGCCCGCCGGAGATGTCCCGCATCTGTAGGCCCCGAAAGAGCTCCGCAGGCTCTTTATCTCTGCCGTAGAGCCAGATATCGAAGCGCAGGACCGGCCCTTCCCCGGGCAGGGGAACGACGCGGCACGCATAGGTCTCGCCGGCTGCGGTCGGCCGGAAGATCCGCCGCTCCTCGAAAGCCACCGGAAAAGCGATGGTGTTTTTATACCGCTGCCCCCAGGCGCAGGCGACATGGAAGGCCGCATCGGCAGGAAAGGGCGAGCCCAGGGGCCCTGCCGCCTCGGGAAACCCTCCGCCGGAGATCTCGGCCGACGCCCCAGCCGGTGTGAGCAAAACCTCGCCCGCCACGTTTTGATAGGCCGGTCCGAAGGGGACCAGTTCATCGTAAAGCCGCCTACGCGGCACGGTGAAGACCTCCCCTGCCTTGGCCTTCCCTTCCGGCAGAGGCTCTGGCGCCAGGTCGCCTTCCGTCCCAGGGGAAGAAAAAACCACCGACCCATGTTCGATCCGGCGGGTCCACCTGGCCTGCTTTCCCGAAAGCACGGTCACCAGCCGGGAATAGGAGCGGCCGGCGCTGTCGCGCGACCATTCGTGGATGACCGGGATCTCCCGGAGGCCCGGCTCCACCGTCAAAAGATGGCCGAACTGTCCCTGCCCCTGCAAGAGCGGATCGGCCCCTGCCGTGGGCGGCAGCGTCGCGGCCAGGATCTGTAGGGCCTCCACAGCCGGCAGGACCACGCGGCCGGAGACGTGATGATCCCGCAGATAGGCGGGCACCGGGATCGCCACGGGAATGGCTAGCGCGGCGTCGGGTTCGGAAAGGTTTTCCATAGCTGAACAGTCTTGGGATCGACGGCCACGGGCTTCCCCTTGGCGTTGAGGGCGCAATGCTTGGTGAAGCCGCGGCAGACATCGGCCCCGGTTTCCCCATGGGTAATGACGTAATCGAACTGGAGGCGGACCCGCTCAAGCGCCGCCGGCCGGGTGTAAACCCACATGAGATCGTCGTAATAGAGGGGCTGGTGGAACTGGATTCCGAGGTCGATGATCGGATAGACGTAGCCGCCCTCCTCGATCTCCCGGTAGGGATAGGCGGCGTCGCGCATCAGCTCGCACCGGCCGAATTCGAAATACCGGAGGTAGTTGGCGTGGTAAACGACGTTGGAGCGATCCGTGTCGGCATAGAGGGTCCGCATCGAACAACGGTGCCAGATGAGGCCCGTCTGTCGGTCCCGGACGTAGCGGCCGTCGTTTCCGTAGGGTTCCGGCTTGAATCGCTTGGGCTTCATGGCGCCACTCCTTTGAAGACAATGCAGCAATTGGTCCCGCCGAAGCCGAAGGCATTGGACAGGGCCAGCTCGTAACGATGCGCCCGGGCAGTGTTGGGAACGCAGTCGATGTCGGCAAAGCGCGGATCGGGCAGATGGTTGATCGTGGGCAGGATCATTCCCCGCTGCATCCCCTCGATGGTCAGGGCATCCTCGATCGCCGCCGCAGCCCCCAGTGTATGGCCGATCTGGGACTTGTTCGACGACAGGGGGATCTTCTCCAGCGCCTTGCAGAAAACCGCCCGGAGGCAGTCCGCCTCGACCCTATCCCCGGTCTGCGTGGAAGTGCCGTGGGCATTGATGTACTGGATGTCCGCAGGCTGGATCCCTGCGTCGGCGATTGCCTCCCGGATTCCCCGGACGATCGTCTCGGGATTGGGCTTCGTGAAATGGAAGGCGTCGGAGGTCCAGCCCACGCCCAGCACCTCGGCGCGGGCCGAAAGGCCGTACCGGGCGAGCATCTCCTCGGCGGCGAGCACCACCACGCCGCCCCCTTCGGAAAGGACGAACCCCTTCCGGTCCTGGCTGAAGGGGCGGGAGGCCTGGCCTGGATCGGCAAAGGCCCGGTCCCCGGGCAGGACCTTGATCGTGGCGTTCATGTTGGCAAAGCCGTGAATGATCTCCGGCAGGATCGGGGCGTCCACCCCGCCGGCCAGGGCGAAATCGCAGTCCCCGTCCCGAATCATCCGGGCCCCGATGCCGATGGCGTGATTGCCCGACGCGCAGGCCCCCTGGGGGGAAAAGATCGGTCCCGTAAACCCGAGCAGCACCCCCGCCTTCCCGGAGGGGAGATTGGCGCAGAGGTTGGGGAGCAGATAGGGGCTGATCTTCAGGGGCCCCTTTTCCTGCAAGTTCAGCATGGCGGCCCGAAAGGCGTCGGCGCCGTTGATGGCCGAACCGATAAGGCAGGCGGTCCGGGGCGCCGTTTCCTCGTTCATCGGCAGGCCGGCGTGGGCCAGGGCTTCCTTACAGACCGCCATGGTGAGGATGACGAAGCCCGCGTTCCAGTTGTAGGCCTCCTTGGCGTCGACGAAATCGAGCGCCGCAGGGTCCCAATCCGGGATCTCGCCGACCACGTCGCAGGGCGAATCGACAGCGCAGCGGGTGACCTTTCCGAACCCCGCCTCGCCCTTCACGGCGCGCGCCCAAGTTTCGGAAAAGGTCCTTCCCAACGGCGTCGCCGCCCCGTAGCCGATCACAAAAACTCTTCTGTTCAGTGGTGCCCGCATTCCTACCTCAAACTATTCGCGATCCGCTGCACGCAAGCATTGATCGCTTCATTTGCCATTTTCAAGTTTTTCACCGATCAGCACCAAGGTCGCATATAACTGGTCAAGATCGTATTCTTCACCATGAAACTTATAGATATGTCCATCAAGTGCCCGAAGATAAGCTTTTTTAGGGAAACCCTTTGTGCCAGTGACCAAGTTCATGTCAAAAAAAGGGTATCCGTCATATCCAGAAATCCACTTATCAAGACGTTCGTCAAAATGTTCTAAATGATCTCGCAGTTTCCGGAAAGACTTCAAATTCACTTTCGAGAGATCAATGTGGTCTGCTAACAGCTTATCACGCTCGCTTCCTTTTTTTGGCCCAAGTATCTTATCCACGATAGCAGCATGCGTCAGAAAGTGATGTAGATGAAGGAAGATATCGAAAGTCAACTTTCCTTGCCTTTCCGATCCCAGGAATGCATGCCAGGAGGACTTGGCAAAATCAATTTGGGTCCGTGCTTCCTGGATATAAACTTGCCACTTATCCATACGGTTCTACCGCCGGTTAAGATAGAATTTTGGAGCACCCGCACACAGGAAAATCGCTTCCCGGAAGCGCGATTGGGATATTTTTTCGGGGTACCCTGCCCCCGCAGCGAAGCGGCCGCAACGGCAATGTCTGAGCGCCTTCAGGCGCGAGTTTTGCCGTTGCAGCGCAGCGAGGAGGTGCAGGGTCGAAAAAAGATCCTGAGCGCGGAGGGAACGATTTTCCCGACGCACAAGCGCATCAACACTCAATCGCGCTGCTGTCTCATTCGGCCGGCAATCAAGTCATCCATTAATGATCCGGCATCCAGTAAAATCATGGATTCCCGCTTGCGCGGGAATGACAGGATGGGCCGGGAATGACTGTATGGGCATCCCCAGTTGCCGGAGTGCTCACGGTCCCGGCAACAACCGTCCGACGCGCTTTCCTTATCAGTTGACGCGGCGAAACACAAGACAGGCGTTGCAACCGCCGAAACCAAAGGCGTTTTTCAGGACGAACTCCTGATCGAGAGTTCTTGCCCCCTCGGCCACGCAGTCCAGGTCGATCTCCGGGTCGGGCTGATGGTTGATCGTGGGCAGGAGGACACCGCGGCGCATCCCCTCCAGGGTCAGGATCGACTCGATGGCGCTCGTGGCCCCCATGGCATGGCCCATCAGGGATTTGTTGGCCGAAACCGGCGGGATCTTGTCTCCGAAAACGGCCCGCAAGGCCCCGGCCTCGACCTGATCGCCGGCCTTGGTGGAGGCGGCATGGGCGTTGACGGCGTCGATCTCGGCAGGGGTGATGCCGGCGTGGCGGATGCTTTCGGCCATGCAGCGGGTCACCGTGGCGGGATTGGGGGCCACCACATGGAAGGCATCGGCGGTCATGGCCCAGCCGGCGAGTTCGGTCGAAAAGGAAAGGCCGTGGGCTTTGGCAAAGGCCTGGGAGGCGATCACGAGGCAGCCCGCCCCTTCGGAGACGACAAAACCCCGCCGGGCCAGGGAAAAGGGGCAGCTTGCCGCCTCGGGCGGCGCCGGGTCCGCCCCTTCCTTGGGCTTATAGGCGCCGTTCATGGTGGCGAAACCCGCCACGATCGGTTCGATGAGCGGGAAATCCACGGCCCCGCAGATGGCCACGTCCGCCATCCCCTGGGCAATGAACAGCGCCCCCTGGATCAGCGAACTGCTCCCGGTGGCGCAGGCGGTGATGATCGAGGCAATGGGGCCGGTGGCCCCGGTCAGGATGGAGACCTTGCCGCCCACCATGTTGATGCACGAATTGGGATTCATGAAAGGGGGCGGCAGCTTTCCGGCCCCTTCCAGGGCGCGGTCGGCGGCGATCAGGGCGTCGAGTCCCCCGATGGCGGAGCTGAAGGTGACGGCCACCCGGGGGGCGATCTCCGGCGTGATGGAAAGGCCGGCCCGTTCGAGGGCGCGGTGGACGACGAGCAGGGCGTGGGGAAAAATCGGCGACGTCCAATGGGCCATCTCGCGGGGCTTGAGAAAGGGATAGGGGGCGATGTCGATCGGGGCGACTTGGCCGGCGATCCGGACCGGGAACCCTTCGCGCAAGGGGAAGCGGGTCAGGGGCCCCACGCCGCTTTGCCCGGCTTCGGCCCGGTCCCACTGGCCATCCAGCTCCGTGCCGAGGGGGGAAAGGGCGTCATAGCCCAGGATCACCGGTCGCGTGTCATTCATGAGAGTTTCCCCCTTTCTACCAGGGGATGAACTTGTAGAGCTTGGCGAACATCTCGTAGATCTCGATCCAGTTCTGGAGGTCCTTCGTCGAGCGCAGGTGGTCCCGCTTGTTGACCATGACCCAGCTCATGTGGGCCGCGCCGTCCTTGCAGGTCCGGCAGTCCCGGGTCGCCGAGGTACAGCAGCGGTGCATCGTCTCCAGATCGGCGGCCCAGCGGATGAAACGGATGAGACGCTTGGGCCGGGGATTGCGGTCGTCGAGAGGCTCGGTCACCGAGGGGCACTCCTTCCACCCGAAGGGTCGCCCCAGCATCTGGCCGGTCGTAATGATCTCGTGGTAATACTTACTGGAGATGACCGTCTCGGGATACCGATCAAGCATGGCGTCCATCTCGGCGCGGACATCGACCAACTGGGAGGGGGTCCAGGAAAATCCGTCCACCCCTTCGTCGTTGGACAGAAGCTGCATGTGGACCTTGAGCCCTGCATCGGCGATCCGGCGGATGACCCGCTCCATCCGGCCAAGCTGCCGGGACGTGATTGTGTAGAGGTAGTAGGTATAGGGGTCGCCGGCGTAGTGTTTGCTGGAAATGGCGAAGGCGTCCTTGCCCCGGAGGAGCTTTTCGTCCTCCTCGTCCCCCCAAAGCGAGATTCCCACCATCAAATCGGGGAACCGGTCCCTAGGCACCTTGATGAGGCCGTTCGTGGCGCAGTAGGTGGGAAGGCGCTTGTAGAAGGCCTCCACGCGGTCGAGGTAGAGGGTCGGTTCGCCGCCGATCAGGATCGCCAGGTTCACCCCCCGGGCCTGTTCCTTTTCCACGAAGGCGTCCCAGCGATTGATGTCCATTTCTTCCGGCGCCGCCTTGTGCTCGTCGGAGGAAAAAAAGAAGCACCCCTTGCAGCGCAGGTTGCAGCGGTTCGTCACATCGTAGATGGAACTACGCATATTCAGACGAGAAATCGCCTTGTAGCGCTCGTACCATGCCGGGTCCAGCAGTGAACTGACAGTTTGCATCGTTATGACTTCCTCATCTCTTGGGGTTCCGGCGGAGCGATCATCTCCCTACAGAGGTTTTCCCCTTTTTCATATCCCATCACCCAGACGGCAAGGTAGGTATCCACATAATCGAGCCAGGACTTGAAGGTCTGCGGGGCCGCCACGTGCCGGGAGAGCCGGGCCGTGACCACGGCGCTCCCGGCCGCATAGTGGCGGCAATCGGGACAGTCCGTATCGGGCACGCAGCAGGAGGCCTCCCGATCCCAGGTCAGGCCGGTCCGGGACTGACGGAACGAACGGCCCAACCCCACGTCGGTGGAGGCGTTTTTCCGGGGATAGGAGCAGCCGTAGAGGTCGTGCAGCCCCCGGGGTTCGGTGTGGGCCACGGCATTGTAGGGGGAAAAGAGGACCTGCCGGGGATAACGGTCCAGCATCGCCTGCATCGCCTGCCGGGTCCTTGCCAGAGAGTCCCGATCGTGGCGGAGCGGCCCCTCGTAGCCGACGGGCGCGGAAAACATGTTGAAGGTGGCCCGGCAATCGGCGGCCGCCAGGGTCTCCATGACGCCGGCGACTTCGGCGATGTTTTCTTTCGTAAAGGTGTAGACGAAAACGGCCCGGGCATCGCCGCGATAGTTTTCGATCTGCCGCCGCAGCAGATCCGGGGCCTTGCGGACCTTATGACTCGTCTCCTCGTTTCCCCAGACGGAGATGTGGATCCGGTAACCGACGTTAGGATCGATGCGGTGCAGGCCGTTGGTGGCGATGCAGCCCAGGGGCATCTCGGAAAAACAGACGGTCAGCAGGTCGGGCGCCAGCGAGGGTTCCGCCCCGGCGAGGACCACATAGGTAATGCCCCGGGCCTTCTCCTGGGCCATGAGCGCCCGCCAGGCTTCGGGATCGTTGTTTTCCCGGGCGAACTGCTTGTCGCCCTCGTAGTAGTAGCAACCGTCGCAGCGCAGATTGCAGCGGTTCGTCATGTCATAGGTGGATTCCCTAAGGAAGAAGTATTTGCGCACCTTCTCCCAGCGGGCCTTGATCTCCGGATCTGCCAGCAGGTCGGAGAATTTCCATCTCCGTCCTCCCGGCAAATCTTCCGCTCCCTCTCGACGCCGCTCCTTCATCCCCACACCCTGAACGCTTGGGGGCATCTTCACCCTTTCTTTCCGGCGGCCAGCTTGGCGCTCAGATACTCGGCGATCAAGCGGACGCTCTTGAGAGTCGGATAATCGTCTTCGTCAATAGAAACACCGTACTCGTCCTGTAGGACCAGGGCCACCGTGGCCAGGTCCATGCTGTCCACCCCCAGTTCATCCACAAGATCCATATCGGGGTCAAAGGTTTCCGGCGTGATCTCTTCCAGCTTCAGTTCTTCAATAATAACCTGGGCAATCCGGAAGATCAGTTCCCGGGCCTCTTTGCTCTCCGGCATGTTAAACCCTCCCCTTCGTTCACAAATAGTGATCCGCTGACGAAAGTCAGATGATCGATAAACTTCGCTTTTTTGCAAAATATGGCGGCCTTTGTCAAGAAGTTTGTTCCGGGAGCCCTTCTTCGAACCGCGCCGAAAAGATCCCGGTGCAGACCGGCTCTGCGGCCAGAGCGACCGTGAAGGGATAAGAACGGCGACCGCCTTTTTGCTCCCTGACGATCCGGATCTCCATCCGGTCGCCGGGATCGACGGGCAGCCGGAAGCGGACCCTGCGAAGACCGGTGATCGCCACTTCCCTTCCCTCAGTGCGCTCGGCGGTCACGATCGCCTCTTTCACGAAGGCCAGGATCGCGATGCCCGGCAGGATCGGATGGCCGGGGAAATGGCCGTCGTACCAGAGGGAACCGCCGGGGACAGCCGCCGCAGCCGTGATTTCTTCCGCCGTGACAGACTGCCGGGACAACTCCTGTTCGAATCGCTCTTTCATATCCCTTCCTGAACCTCCCTTTCCTGCAATTTCTCCATCGCCGGTCTTCCCGTCAGTTGCGACAGGGACACGATCGCATAGCCCTGAGCCCGGAGTCCCAGGAGGATCGTCTCCACCTTCCCAAGCCACTCTCCGCTGCTGCCGCCCGGCGGGACGACATCGTGGAGGAGGATGATCGCCCCGGGACGGACCTTTTTCAAAATGGTCCGCTCCAGCCCCTTGATCCGCCGATTCCCGAAATCCACGGCCCGGCAGTTGAAGGTGACGCACTCCATGGCCAGCGCTTCCAACACCCCGGGAAGCCTGGGGTTGGTGATCCCCACCGGGGGCCGAAAGGCAATCGGCCGGATGCCGAAAGGGGCGAGTGCCTCCTGGGTGCGGGCAATCTCGTTATACAGCCGGGTCCGGGAGCGGAGCATCAGCAAAGGGTCGTGATGGTAGGAGTGGTTGCCCACCTCGTGCCCTTGCCCGAGGATCTCCCGGATCAGCGCCGGATGCGCTTCTGCCTTGATACCGGCGACGAAAAAGGTTGCCGGTATCTGGTGCCGCGCGAGGAGTTCGAGCAGGGGGGCCGTCACCTCCGGATCGGGGCCGTCGTCGAAGGTGAGCGCCACCTGCCGGCGATCCCCGGCGCCCCGGCTGATCACGGGCAAAAAGAGGCCTGCCCGGGGCAAAAAGGCGGCGGTCAGGCAAAAAAGGCAATACAACCCTAAGGGCCAGGCGGCCCATTTTGGCTGCGTGAAAAGCAATCCTCCGGAAAAGAGAAAGGCCGCGAACCCTGCCTTGTGGACCGGTGAAAGCGGCTTTTTCCTGCCTACCGTCCCGTTCATCTCAGCAACTGCTCCCAGAGCGGACCGGTATGGCCATGGGCATACATCCGGGCCACGATCCGTTCCGTCTGCCGGCCGCCGTCGCCATAGACCCAGTTGATCCGGCCCTTGGCCTGCCCCTTCACCCGTTCGGCGATCTCCTCCGCGCCGATCCCCTGAGGACGGTAGAAGACGGGGGGCAGGAGATCCTGACCCGGCGCGATCTGTCCTTCTTGAAGGGCTTGGTCATAGAGGGGGGTATGGGGGAAGATCCGGACGCCGCAGAAGATGAAAAAGGCCGCCCTTTCCAGCTCTTCCATGCGGGTCAGCGTCTCCTCGACGGTTTGTGCATCCTCGCCCGGTCCACCGAGGAGAAAGTAGTGGGCAATATGAATACCCGCCTTCCGAGCGTCGGTGTGGGCGGCATAGACATCACCGGCCAGGAAGGGTTTTCCGTAACGGCGCAACTGGCCGTCGCAGAGCGATTCGGTGCCGAACTCGGCGTGGCTCATCCCGGCTTCGGCCAGGGTGGCGTAATAGCCGTCGGCGGGACGCATGGGGGCCAGAAAGGCCCCCCAGGGGATTCGGACTCCCTGGCGGCGGAAGGCCTTGGCCACGGCGAGGCTGTGGTCCGGATCGGCATTGAAGGTCGAATCGGTGATGAAGAGATACCGGGCGCCCAGTTCCTCCAGTTCCCGCGCCTCCCGCGCCACCTCGTCGGGAGGGAAAAAACGGAATTGCCGCCCTTCGAGATGGGGATAGGAGCAGTAGCTGCAGCGAAAGGGACAACCCCGTTTCGACTGGAGGTTCATGATGCCGCCCCGTTCGAGGTAGAAACGCTGCCGGGCATCGGCGGGGGCCAACTGCCGGCTGACCGTCCCGGGCCAGGCGACAGGAGGCTTTGCAGGGTTCTTGCGGGTCACGATCCCGGGCAGACCGGAGGGGTTCTCGCCCTTTTCCAGGGCCTCGACGAGGAGGGAAATGGACTCCCCGGCGCCGACGACGCCGAAATCGGCGTCCAGCAGGGACATGAGTTCGCCGGGAAAAATGGAAAAGCCGCTGCCTCCCAGGACAATCGGGGTCTCGGCCCCCTCCCGGACGAGGCGGACGAGCTGCTCATACCCGGCCAGATAGCTTTTTGTGGCCAAGGTGTCCACGTTATCGATATTCCGGAGGGAGAGGCCGACCAGATCGGGACGATCGTCGCGCAACTCGGCCGCCAACTGTTCCTCGGCCTCGGCGGCATTGACGTCCAGTATTCGGACCTCATGGCGGGGCGTCAAGGCCCCTCTGACATAGTCGAGTCCCAGGGGGTAAACCGGGTGGGGGGTTTGGGTCCTATTGGCCGAAATGAGCAGCACCTTCATGAAGTCAAGATTCCAATCGCATTGATTTTTGCGTTCACGGCCCTCCCCCTTTTGTCGGTCGCGTCCGGCAACGGCATCCGGGGCATCAGGGGATGGAGAGCGGCGGCGCCCCGCCTATCTTTTCGATGGCCTTCCTTACGGCCCAGCGCAGGAAAATCACCACATATCGCGAGCCGGCCAGCCAGGAGCCGACCATAAAAGTAAGATGGGAAAGGCCGTAGGTCACCGGCCCTCCGACAGCCAGAATCAGGGGTTCACGCAGATGGTAGGCCATCCAGGCAAAAATGCCCACCGCCGGCCAGCCGATGAGATAACTCAAAGCGACGAGCGCCAGTCCCAGTCGAGCCCGGGGTGTCGGCCGGACGCGCAACGCGGCGAGGGTCGCCTTCTCAGCGAGGGCCCTGCGGCCGAAATCCGTTCTGGCCAACCTGCCGGCAATTCTCACCCTGATTCCGTCGCCCGGCATTCCCTGATATCCTTTTTCCTCGGCCGGACCGACCATCGCCGGTTCGGAACCCGTTTCCGTCACTGACTCACTTTCAACATGCCCGGATTCGCTTTACAATCTTTTCCAGCCCTTGGCCAGGGGGAACGGACCTTCTTCTTGCAGTTGCAAACATCCAAACTGACACCGGCAAACCAAATGGGCGTCGCACTATAACCCAAAAGCATTTTCCTGGCTACAATTTTAGGAGAAAAGACGACCTCAGCTGGCTACACCGGAAGCAGATCAGCGCCGACGCCTCTACTGGTGCAGGAGGGGCAGATGATGGGCAGGCGGGGGCGGCAACCCGCCTGCCTACCTGCCTGAAGAATTTTCGAGGTTCCCGTTCAAAAGGCTCTCCCTAATCCGCTAGCGACTGATCAGGTTCGGCAGCCAGGTGATGATCTCCGGGAAGAGGATAAAGACCACAAGCACGGCGATATTCGAACACATGAAGGGGAGCACCCCTCGATAGATGGTGCCGATCGGCAACTCCGGGCAGACCCCCTTCAAGGCGAAGACGTTGAGCGCAAAGGGCGGGGTCAGGGCGCCGATGTTCGTCAGGATGCAGATCACGACGCCGAACCAGATGGGGTCAAAACCGAAGTTCGTAATGATCGGGAAGAAAATCGGCACGCAGATGAACAAAAGGACGAGCCCGTCGATAAAACAGCTCAAGATGACGATGACGGCGCAAACGAGCAGGATAATCAGCGTCGGCGGCAAGGCCATCGCAGTCAGCGCCTCGGACAGGGCGTAGGGAAACCGGCTCAGCACGAAGAAGCTCCCCAGGACCTTGGCGCCGGCGAGCATCATGAACATCATGGCCACCATGACGCAAGACCCTGCGAGGGACTGAAGGAACTTCTTCCCGGTGTAACGTCGCTGGCAAATGCCGATCAGCAAGGCGCCGAAGGCGCCGAACGCTCCCGCCTCCACGGGGGTCATGATGCCGTAGTACATCCCGCCGACAACGATGACGAAGAGCGCGAGAACCGGCCAGATGCGGCCCAGGGAGAGTGTCTTCTCCTTGATGCTGAAAAGGGGTCCCGGGGGGCCGAACTGGGGATTTTTCCGGCACATGAGGTAGACCTGGATCATCCAGACCGCCATGGTGATCAGTCCCGGGACGATCCCGGCGACGAAAAGGACTCCGATCGATTGCTGGGTCAGTATCCCGTAGAAGATCAAAGGGACGCTCGGCGGGATCAGCGTCCCCAGGGTGCCGCCGGCGCAGATGCTCCCCGAGGAAAGGGCATCGTCGTAGCCGTACCGCTTCATCTCCGGCATGGCGATCGTCCCCATGCTGACGGGTCCCATAAAGGGGACTCCCACGACCGCCCCGTAGGCGGCGCAGGCGGCGATCGTGGCGGCAGCCAACCCCCCGTGCATTTTGCCGACCCATTTATAGGCCGCCTCGAAGAGTTCGCGGCTGATATCGGCATGGAGGATGAAATACCCCATGGTGATGAAAAGCGGCGCCACCGCATAGGAATAATTGGCCGTGGTCCGCCAGAGCGAATCGCCCAAAAAACCCAGGGCGGGCGTCACCCCCCGCAGATAGGCCATGCCCAGAAACCCCGCGACGAACATGGAAAAGCTGACGGGCATCCCGGTGACAAACAAAAGAACGCAAAACAGGAGCCCCACGACCCCCAGGACCAGCGGATCGACCTCCCAGGTGTGCCGCAGCCAGAGCACGGCCAAAAGCAGGAGCAGCGTCGTGAGGGCAAAAACGAGCCCTCCCAGGGTCTTCTGAAAACCCAGTTCCGCCGCCTGCCGGAAACAGCCGATCAGGTCGCCCGTCATGACGAGCAGGAGCAGAAACACGCCCAGGGGAATCAGGAAGGCAAAGGGATAAAGGGGAATGGTCATCATGAGCGTCGTATTGCCGTTTTCGGCAAAGAGCGAGGCCGTTTCCCAACTGCTCCAGACGAGCAACCCCATGAGCAGGATCCCGAAGATGAGGGTCAGGGCCTCGGTCAGGATGCGGGCCCGGGGCGACAGCTTCAGCAGGACCATATCGATATTGACATGGTTTTTGTCGAGCTGGGCCACCGCCACGGCGCCGATAAACACGGCGCCGACCATGATCAGTTCGACGATCTCGTTGTCTCCCGGAATGGGTGCGTTGAAGAAGTAACGGGCGACGACGGCAACGACGGAGAAAAAGACCAGGCCGAACATGCAGGCCATCGCCAACCCATTGAGGCGGCGCGTGAAAGAGCTGAGACGCGGAAAGACCGAGTTGGCATCCATCCGCGCCGGAGAATGATCGTTCGCCATCAAATCCTCCTCACTTTACTGCTTTCGCTTCTTGCTTTGCGGTTGGGCTGGTCCGTCCTGAGGATTGGCCGCTGAAGGACGGGCAACCGGGGCCGGAGGCTTTCCCGCAGCGGAAATGCGCCGCTGCGGGAAAAGCCTCCGAGTCCGTATCTGACGATCGATTACTTGCCGTATTTGGCGATC
>JAKAFS010000062.1 GCA_021817825.1 Deltaproteobacteria bacterium
CGGAGTGGGGGGGCGATCGGCAGCCGCGGCCAGGGAAAGCCATCCCACAACACCGACGCAAAGGCAGAGTCTTAAAATGTGAATCGCAGAAATCATTAGAGATTATCCTTATTGTCTGTACTGAGATCTACCCGACCGGCCCGGCGCAGGCCGGGATCGAGTTGGACGGCGACGTCTGCAAAGGCCTGCACGTCGATCCGTGCGACCAGGTTCAATTCACCCTCCGTCAGGTTGTAACCCTCTAGGCGGCAAAGCGCTTCCAATGATCCGGCAGCCTCGGTCCGAAAACGGTCGTCGGTAATAAAACGGCCCAGTAATTTCTCGACGGAATCTTGGGACATGAATTTTCCTCATCATCGTAACTGCCGTTGTCCCTCCCGGGACACTTGTGCCGGAGTTAATCCTGCTGTTCAGGACTGAAGGGCACAGGACGTGCCAAAGGAGAAAGTGCAGTGGTAACGGGTATTAATCACTCATGATGTCGGGTAGCGAGTGCCCCATACCGGACAGGTTGTCCGAAATGGGACACACGCATAAGGGCGGAGATAGGTTACGCCCAGCACGGGGCAGAGGATCAGTAGAAGATCTTCCGGGTGGTCTTCAGCAGGCGGGCGGCCGCGGACTTGTTTTGGTTGCTGCGGTCCATCGCCCAGGCCGTCAGACGCCTCTGGACGGCGTCGAGGGAGAATTCGGCGGCGGCAAAATCAAAGTGGACAACGATGCGGTCGCCGGCCGCCGTTTGGTCATGGGAAACCATCCCCAGATTCAGATGCTCCGGCTGAATCAGTTCGCCGTCGGTGACGATGGCCGCGTATTCGAGGCGATTGCGCAGCTCGCGGATATTGCCGGGCCAGTCATAGCCGCAGAGGTCATTCAACGCCGCACTGGAAAGTCCGGGCAGGCGCTTCCCCAGCTGGCGGCGAAAAATCCCCAGAAAGTGATCGGCGAGCTCGGGGATATCCTCCCGCCGTTCCCGCAGAGGGGGGAGGGCCAGGGGAAAGGTGTTGAGGCGGTGGAAGAGATCGAGGCGAAAGGCGCCGTCCCGGCAGCGCTCTTCGAGATTGCGATGGGTGGCGATGATGACCCGGAAATCCGCCCTAAGCGGCCTGTCGGCGCCGACCTTTTCATAGACCCGCTCCTCCAGCAGCCGCAAGAGCTTGGTCTGGAGCGCCAGGGGCATATCGCCGATCTCGTCGAGAAACAGAGTGCCGGTGCGGGCGCGGGCGCATTTACCTTCCCGCTCCCGGTCGGCGCCGGTGAAGGCCCCCTTGACATGGCCGAACAACTCGCTTTCCAGCAGGGTTTCCGGAATCGCCGCGCAGTTGACCGGAACGAAGGTGGTCAGATCCTGGCCGGAGGCCAGGTGAATGGCCCGGGCCAGCACTTCCTTGCCGACCCCGCTTTCGCCGTAAACGGCGACGGTGGTGCGGGGAGAGGCCGCCACCTGCTCAGCCGCCCGGAGGACAATCCCCATGGCCGGCGACGCGCTCCGGATGTTCTGAAAGCTGAACTCTTCCTTCTGGGCCTCCAGCATCCGCGCGTGACCGGTCCGGATCCGGGTGTTTTCCAGCAAGCGGCCCACCACGACCAGCAGTTCGTCGCGATTGAGCGGTTTGAGCAGGTAGTCGTCGGCCCCTTCTTTCATGGCCGAAACCGCGCTCTCCACGCTGCCGTGGGCGGTAATCAGGATGAACGGCAGCTCCGGCCACTGGCGATGCACCTGCCGCAACAGCTCCAGGCCGTCGGCGTCCGGCATGACCAGATCGGAAATCACCAGGTCATAGGGGATTCGGGCCAATTCCTGTAGGGCCTCAGCGGCGCTTCCTGCGCCGGCGGCCTGGTAGCCGGCATCGGCAAGGAATCCCGTGACCAGGAACCGAACGCTTGCTTTATCATCGACGACCAGTATCCGCAGTTCGCTGTTCATATCCTCTTCTCTGTCCCTGCGACTTATTACTCCGACAAGCAAACATATTAAATGTTGAAGCATTTGAAATTATTAATCTTGCTTTCTTCTCTGTCATTCCCGCGAAAGCGGGAATCCAGCCATTCAAGTGGGTTGTGGACTCCCGCTTTCGCGGGAGAGACAAAAAAGGGCCGTAATTTTAGTGGTAATGACCCTATAGGCATTTATGGTTGCCGGAGTAATAAATATCGTTATTCCATATCCTGCCAGGTCAGATCGGTCAATCCTCTCCCTTGCGGGGAGAGGGAACTGGATTCATGAGGGCCAGCAGCTGTTCTATCACCTGCTGCAGCTGCTCCGGAGAGGCCGTCTGGCCGTTTTGCTGCAGCCAAGCGGCCAGCTCGGCCGGTTCCGGGTTTGCCAGGTATCCGCACAGCCCTTTCAAGGTGTGGGCGGCCCGGACCAGTTCCGGGCGATTGTCCGACTTCAGGGCCGTTTGCAGACAGAGCAGCTCCTCGTCAATGTCCCGCCGCAGCATGGCGCGATACTGGCGGGCCCGCTCCGGGTTGTCGCCCAGGTCGCTACAGGTCCGCATGTTCAGCAGCGGCTCTGCTCCCAAGGGCGCCGTCAGGGCCGGTCCAATCTGGGCGGCAATCGCCCCGGCCAACTGCTCGGGAACGACCGGCTTGGTCAGTACCGCGTTGATGCCGGCCTTCAGGCAGGCCTCCCGGGTTGCGGCATCGGCATCGGCGGTGATGGCGATCATCGGTACGGGCGTTTCCGATAATTTCCGTTCCCGGCGCCGGATCTGTCGGGCCACTTCGATGCCGTCTATCCCGGGCATGCGGATATCCAGCAGGACCAGGGCGAATCGCTGCTGCTGCGCCATCTGTAGGCCCTGACGGCCATCTTCCGCGACGGTCACCTGATGGCCTAAGGCCGTCAGGGTTTCCTCCAGCAGACGGCGATTGAAGGCGTTGTCTTCGACCACCAGGATCGATCCCGGTACCGCCGCCATGCCCTGGGCCGGAGCAAGGCCATCCGGCGCCGCCTCGGTTTCCGGCAGCGGCAGCTCGATGGCAAAGCAGCTGCCGACCCCTTCCCTACTCTCCACGGTGACGGTTCCCTTCATCAATTCCGTCAGACTCCGGACGATGGACAGCCCCAGGCCGGTGCCGCCGAAGGTGCGGTTGATCGTCGGGTCCAACTGGCGGAAGGGTTGGAACAACTGGGCGCGGTTGCCATCCGGGATGCCGATGCCGGTATCCTTGACGGCAAAGCGGATCAGCGGCTCTCCGGCAGCGGCATGGCCGGAGCGGCGGACGGTTAAGGAGAGCGAACCGCTTGGCGTAAACTTGACGGCATTGGAGAGCAGATTGACGAGGATCTGGCGCAGGCGAATCGGATCGCCGAGCACCGAGGCCGGGACATTTCCCGCGATCTCGATTTGGAAGGCCAGTTCTTTCTGGGCTGCCAGCGTTCGGTACGGCTCTTCCAGAGACGCAACCAGCTGTCGCAGGTTGAACGGCACGGCCTCCACCTCCATCCGTCCGGCCTCGATCTTGCTCATATCCAGGATATTGTTGACCAGTTCCAACAGCGAGCGTGACGATTGCTCCAGAATGGCATGATACTGGCCAAGTCTCCGGGGGTCGGTAGACTGGCGGGCCAGGGTGCTGAATCCGACCAGGGCGTTTAAGGGGGTCCGGATCTCATGGCTGACCAGGGCAAGAAATTCGGATCGGGCTTGCAACTCCAGGGCGGACTGCTGCGCCTCCAGCACCAACCGACGGGAACGGGCGTTCAGGATCAGGGCAAAAAAGCCGCCGACGATCAGTCCATTGGCGATCAAGAGCTGACGGCCGATGGTGCTGGTGACACTGGCCTGACCGCTGCTGAAGATCCAGAACAGGTTTAAAAGAAGTGTGATCGAGGCAAAGAAGAATTGCAGCACCCGCCGGCTCGGCAACTGTTCCCTCCTGAGGGTAAAGGCCATGAGGACAAAATAGGGCCAGATGATCCTGAACAGCAGGGCGTTGGACATCAGGGCAATGGCGGTGTACCCCAGGGCCATGGCCGCCAGCTGTAGGGGAAAGGCCAGCAGAAACAGGTCGAGCCCGCGCATCAGAAGCGGCGGCGGCCCATAGGGTTTGAACAGGGCCCGGCAGAAAAGCACGGTGGTAAAGTTGACGCCGCAGTAGCTGACGACGGCGATCCAGGTCGTCAGTTGCGGAACGGCTGCCGGGACAAAGGGGGCCAGATAACCGGAAATGGATATGCCGTACAGGGTGTACGCAGCTTGAAAACAGGCAAAGAGGCCCAGGATCGGCAGCCGGTCCAGATAATAGCTGTGAAGCGCCCAGAGCAAGAGCAACAGCATGGGGGTGATCAGAAGCACCTCCAGCAAATCAAACCGATGGCTCAGCCGTTCCGCCTCGATCGGTTCCAGGGCCGCCACGCTCAACTGGGACGGGGGGTAGGTATGGAGGCGCAGGTAGTAGGTGGCCTCCGAGCCCGTGATATGGACCACAAAGCCCAGGGGCAGCATGGCGCGATCCCGCTCCTGATAGGGATAGTTGGTTCCCGTGACCCGGGTCTTCCATCCCTGCGGAGGGCCCGCAGCGGCCTCATACAAACGAATTTCCGTGAGCCAGGGCTGGCGGATGAACAGTACGACCTCGCTCCCTTGGGCAGGCGCCTTCACCCGCAGGCGCAACCAATAGACGGAGTCCTTGAAGCCCTTGGAGAGCGTGGGCCCGATCGGCGTAAACGCGCGCCCGGTCACATCGGCGATCGTCAGGGCGCCGGTCGCGTCTTCCAGCGCGGCACGGGAAATGATCAGATCATCCGCAGCGACCAATGGCGCAAAGACGAGCCCAATGAACAACGGCAGGCTGACAACCAAGCATCTCAGTAAAATCTTTTTAAAAATGATCGTTTCCTCTCGGAATCACCTTCCCGGTCGGGACCGGTGAGGTGGATGGGTTCCTCAGGCAGCCGGGACGGATGATAGAGTGGCGAGCCGCCTTGCTTCATACCGGTTTGCAACTTCGGTATGGTTTTTCAATAGACCACATCGGGAGCCCTGTCGTCAAGGCCCCGATTGTTTTCGCTCGAATTGGTCGGGAAGCGGTCGCCAGCGAAGCACATCGTCGATCGCATCTCTACTTGATAGAATCATTCGCTTGATTGACGTTACCGCGTTAAAGTTCTTTCGGGAGACAGGTTTGCAGGCTTGCAGAGGGGGTATAACCAAATCCCCTCTTGCTACGGCATGTTGTGCCAGAATCTCCTTGACAGGCAAGACGTTTTTCCCGTACCGTCAGGCCAAGTTCCGCTCAATACCGCATGCGATAGCCGCAGGCGCTAATGCCGCGCAGGTTTCCTTCCCTGCCCGGTCCGGACAGGCGTTCCGTTGGCGATGTTCCTGCCCACGGAGTTGGCAAAAGGGACGGACCGGATCGGGATGCAGGTCATTCTTGTTTTACAATATTAACCGCTTCACAAATCGGCATGGAATTCGCTGTAAACCGCGACAGGACCGGTTGCCGTTGGCACGGCACCCCGGGCGCGGAATTCCGGAGACGCCATTTTGCACGGCCCGTTAGGGAGCCATCCCGCTGCGCAGGAAGAAAAGGGCGTCAGCGACCTATCACATCTATGCAAAGAAAGGAGAAAATAACATGGCGATCAGCGTTCCAGAACAGCAATTTGGCGAATACCGGATCCGCCTCATGAGGGATTCGGAAGCGCCGGCGGTGGTGGACCTTTACCGGGCCGTTTATGGGGATCACTTTCCGATCAAGGAGATGTACGATCCCGAGTTCATCGTCCAGCAGCAGGAAGCGGGGCTGATGTACCGAGTGGTGGCGGTGGATGCCGCCGACAAGGTGCTGGCCCACCACGCCATGTTCCGCCTGGCGGAAACCTTCCCCGGCCTGTACGAGGGCGGACAGGGCATGGTGTATCCGGAACAGCGCGGCAAGGGGTTCAGCAATGTCCTACAGGAATACATCGGCCGCCCCCTCGCGGCGGCGGTCGGGGTGGAGGAGTTCTGGGGCGAATCGGTCACCAACCATGTGATGATGCAAAAAGCGGCGCTTTATGTGGGGGTGAAAGAGTCGGGAATCGAACTGGAGGTCATGCCCGCCGCGTCCTATGCCGCGGAAAAATCGGCGCCCGGCCGAGTGGGGGCGGTCGTCTGCTATATGGTCAGAAAGGAAAAGCCGCAAACGGTCTTTTTGCCCGCCCCCTATGCGGAACTCGCAAAACAGATCTATGCCGGCGGAAAGCGGGAGCGGACCTTTGTCCCCCCTACCGGGCCGCTCCCGGCAGGAACCAAAAGCCGCTATGTCGATACCTTCATCGCCCCGGCCGGGTTGCTGCGGATTTCCCTCTTCGACGCGGGGCAGGATATGGCGGAAGTCCTGGCCGGCCTGGTCAAAAAGCATACCGCTGCCGGAGCCGAGGTGCTCCAGGTGTTTCTGCCTCTCGATAAACCCTGGAGCGAAGCGGCCACCGAGGTTTTGAACCGGCAGGGATTTTTCTTCGCCGCCCTCGTCCCCCGCTGGTTTGACGGCGACGCGCTTTTGCTGCAAAAGCTGGTTCATCCCACGAATTACGACGAGATGAAGCTCCATACGGATTTTGCCAAGGAGATACTGCAATTCATCGTCAAAGACCGCGCCCGGGTGGAAGACTAGGGAGTCGGAAAAGGGTATGGGCTGCATGAAACCCAACTGCCCCAAAACCGGATTTTAATACGAGCAGGGTCGCCGATCGAGGATCAATCGCAGGGGACTACTATCCTGGCTTTTCGGTGAAGGCAAGAAAACGTCACCTATCGAGAAGCCAAATGCGGGGCTACCTTTTCCCCGTATGCCATTGGACACACACCACCAGGTGGGGGGGCGTTTCCGAGAGGGCGATTGAGTGTCAATGTCCATGAAACACCCCTCCACCCTCGCTTTTGCCTTTGCCTGCATAGATTCCAATCATATCCGCATCATAATGCCGCCGGCCGCATTATTTTTTATATTTTATAAAAAATCGCTAAAGTTTTCTTACCAAACAACCGATGGCTACAGGAACTGCGGCACATGCCGAATTGGGCACGGGTGATGTTGACGGGCAGATTTGATTTTGGTTTCAGACCGGCACTTCGGGTCTGATGATAAAGGATACCCCGACATCGTTTTGAAACTCTCCGTCAAGAGAGTTGGACAGACAACCATGAAAGAGGTCAAAATGAAGCGAGTATTTGCGGTTTTACTTTCAGTCAGCGTCATTATGCTAGCCGGCGGACTGGCCTTCGGCCAGGCCTTTCCCACCAAACCGATCCATCTGGTCACCGCCGAGGCCGGCGGAACGAGCGACCTTTTGGCCCGTGCCTTTGCCCAGGACCTTGCCGCGGCGATCGGCCAGCAGGTCATCGTCGAAAACCGAGGCGGCGGGATGTTGCCCGGGGCCTATGTCGCCAAAGCGCCGGCCGACGGATACACGCTGTTGCTCTTCGCCAACAGCTTCTGGTTGGCCCCGCTGATGCGCGACAATGTCCCTTACGATCCTGTCAAAGGTTTTGTACCGGTCATGACGGTTGCGACGGCGCCCAATGTCCTTGTGGTGAACCCCTCCGTGCCGGTCAGTAACGTCAAGGAATTTATCGCCTTGGCGAAATCAAGGCCGAAAAAGCTGACCTATAGCTCTGCGGCAACGGGCACCGTCGGTCACCTTGCCGCGGAATTGTTCAAATCCACGACCGGGGTGGATCTCGTGCGCACTCAGCAGTCGGGGATGGCAGCGGCCGTGCTCGCAGTGGCCTCAGGACAGGTGGATTGCATGTTTGCCAATGCCGTGATGCAGCATGTCAAAGCAGGCAAAATGAAGGCGCTGGGCGTGAGCACTCAAAAACCGAGCCCGATCGCACCCGATGTGCCCACCATCGCCTCCACCGTACCGGGCTATAAGAGCTTGGCCAGTTTCATTTTGTTCGCACCGGCGGGCACGCCCGCCGCGGTCGTCAAGAAACTCAACCAGGAACTCAAGAAGGTTATGGGAAAGCCGGAGATAGACAAGAAGTTGGCCGCCCTCGGCGTGGATGTCGAGGCCAACACCCCGGAAGAGGCACGGGACGAAATCCAGGCCGAGTTGGTCAGCATGGGCAAGGTCATCAAGAGCGCCAAGATTCGTGCCGACTAAAGCAACACCCTGCCTGCTGGGAAGTAAGGCGACATGCCGGTTATTCCCTGGCAGAGCCAGGGGAGAGGCGGGATAGCTTCCGGACCATGAACGACGGCCGGGACAGGTAAAAGAGAAGGCAACCCTGAGGGAATCAGGGTTGCCTTCTTGTCTGTGCCCCTGGGTCATCCTTGCAGGGCCCGGCTGCTCAGCGGGCATTACGCACCGGAAGGGCGCTGATCGTACCGGTGTGCGTCCAAACCTGAAGCATCCACATGATCTTGTGGTCCCGGTAATCGTAAACGGCGGCCTGTTTTCCCCCGAGCCAGCTGGGTTCTGAGTTCCGGAGGTTCGAGGACCACACGAAGTCCGAGCCGCCCACATCGATCAGGGGCCAGCGTTTGGCATTGATCGTCACCAATTCATCGATGGTCGGCATGCGCCAGCCGGAATGGCCCCCGCCATGATACCCCTGGCAGTAGCTTTCGGCTTCGCCCCAGCTCACATTGCTTTTGGCCTTGTTTGCCCACATCAGGCCCGTGTCGGGATCGGTAACCGTCCCATCGCCGTTGTCGACGAGATTGGCGGCAACGGCGTCATGGGGGGCAAAAACAAAGCCTCCCAGGAAAAGCCACAAGACCATTCCCACTGCGATCATGCCTTTTATCTTCATTGAACTCCTCCTCCTTACATTCCTATTTGATCAATTGCCAAGCCTATTGATTGGTTAGCAATCCTCGTTCCATACAGATAAAATATTGATAATACAAAACAATTACGAATAACTCTTCACTACGACTCGTTCTGATTGCCCACTTTATGGGCATCCTGAGCGGGCTTCGATAGGTCAGGCCATGGGAAACCAGATGAAGATCATGACGTCCCAGAGGGAGTGGGAAATGATCAGGGGGATCAGCCGCTGTTCCCGCTGGTAGAGCAGCCCCCAGAAGAGGCCGCAGACGCCGGCGGCCAGGATCAGCATCGGGTTCAGCGAGCCGATATGGACCAGGGCGTAGATGGCGGACGTACCCAGGACCCCGGCCGGGACGCCGAACCGGCCGACGAGACGCCGCTGGATGAAGCCGTGCCAGTAGATCTCCTCCGCCGGTCCCATGAGCAGGGCCAGGAGCCAGCCGATCAGGACGGCGTCCAGTTGGGATTTCGTCGCATAGACCGAGGCGATCTGGGCCGGGGCAAAGGCGAAAAGCCGGCTCGCCGCTTCCTTGCCGAGCCAGAAGAGGCCGTAGAGGACAAGGGCCGAAAGCACCCCCACCCAGAGATGGCGGATCTTGAATGCAAATAGTGTCCTCAGCTCCCGGCGGCTCTGGGTCAGACCGACGGCCGCCAGGAGGGCCGCAGAGCCCGTGAGCTTGAGCCAGAAATTGCCGACCGGCAGCGCAAAGGTGAAGGTCCAGAGGGCAAAGGCGGCGACGATGGTAAAAAATAGAACGCGCAGGGAAGGATTCACGGGCAGAACCTCTGCAACTGAATCCCCAGGATGAGCAGAATCCCGAAGAGGGTGTGGAGCTGCGCGGTCCGCGCATCGGCGTCGGCCGGGACTCCCCTGCGGAACATCCCCATGAGCCGCCAGGCGATGGGCAGGGAAAGGAGCGTGAGCAGGGCGAAGGGCCCCAGGATGCCCAAGGCCACCATCAGACAGTTCAGGGCATAGGCGAAAAGGACGAAGCCCTGGTAGACGAGCGCCGCCCGGGATCCGCCCAGGACGGTGGCCACGGTTCGTATCCCGACCTGGCCGTCGAAACCTTCATCGCGGATATTGTTGGCCAAAAGGACCAGGGCGACGAAGATCCCGAAGGGGACCGACACCCAGAGCACATGGGGACGGAAGGCCCCGGCCTGAACGAAATAGGCCCCGCTCACCATGAGCGGACCGAACATGAAGAAAACCGCGATCTCGCCCAGGGCTTTGTATTTCAGGGCCACGGGACGGGCCGTATAACAGACCCCGGTGGCAAAGCCGACGAGTCCCAAAACCAGGATCGTCCAGCCCCGCAGCGCGATGAGATAGAGCCCCACGGGAACCGCCAGGGCATAGAGGGCAAGACCGACCGCCAGGACCTGACGGGGCTGCATGAGGCCGCGGATCAGGACCCGGGCCTCGTTTCCGTAGCTTCCCGGCACCTGATCGGTATCGACGCCGTAGCGGGAATCGAAGTAGTCGTTGAGGACGTTCGCCCCGCCGTGGAGAAGGATACAGCCCAGCACGGTCAGGAGGAAGGCCGGCCAGTCGAACGTTGCATGGAGAGCCGCCAGGGACGCCCCCACCCCCGCCGAAACGGCGGAAATAAGAAACGATTGCGGTTTCATCGTCATCCACAGCGCTTTGATCATGTCGGCCACCCTCCCCGGCGGCTCAGGACTCCTTGACGACCTTTTCGAAATTGCGATCGAACTTGCGGGCCAGGTCGTCATGGAGACTCTTGCCGTGGGCGTCCATGGTGACGATCCCGGCGAACTTCGCGAAGCGGATCTTCCAGAGGGCCTCGGGAAGACCGAAGGCCTCCTTTTTGAAGACATCCAGCACTTCGGCGACCGCAGCGGCGCTCTGGACGCCCGCCCCGCCGATGGCGTGCAGGTAGACGGCCTTGTATTTTTGGCAGGCGGCCAGGGTGCGGGGTCCCATTCCGCCCTTGCCGATGACCACCCGCAGGCCGAAGGCGGCGATGACCTTGTCCTGATAGATCTCTTCCCGGATGCTCGTCGTCGGCCCGGCGGAGACAAAATGCCAGCGGCCGGCCTCGTTGCGGACGATGGGGCCGCAGTGGTAGATGGCGCCGCCGGGCAAAAAGGTCATGAGTTCGTCGTAGAGGGCCTGATCGTCCGGGGAAAGCGGCCGGGGCGCCTCGATCAGCTTTTCGACCAGATATTTATGGGCCGCATCGCGCCCCGTCGTGGCGATCCCCGAAAGCTCGACGGCATCGCCGGCGTGCAGGGAGAGGATCTCCGCTTCCGAAATCGGTGTGGTCAGGTGGCGCATCATCATCTCCCCCTATCCGGTCACGTGCCAGGCCCCGTCCGGCGCGATCCGCACGGATCTTCGCCGGTTGACCCAGCACATGTAGCTGATGGTGACGAAAAAAGAAGCCGGCACGCAGTGGAGTTTGCCGACCTTTACCCCCAGAAGCGTCGTGTTTCCCCCCAGACCCAGAGGACCGATGCCCAGTTGATTGGCTTCCGCAAGGAGGCGGACCTCCAGTTCGGCCAAGGCGGGATCGGGATTCACATCGTCAAGACGGCGCAGGAGCTGATGCTTCGCTTCGGCGTACCCGCCGCCGCGGTCGCCGCCGATGCAGATCCCCAGAATGCCGGGCGCGCATCCCTTGCCCTCCGCTTTGCGCACGGCGTCGAGGCAGACGCGGCGAACCCCTTCGAGATCGCGTTCCGCCGAAAGGTCGCTGTAGGGGAGACTGTACTGGGCTGAAACGTTTTCACTGCCTCCGCCTTTGAGGAGGAGGGCCATCTCGATGGCGGGCTCGTCCCCTTCGGTGAAATAAAAGGCCGGGAACCCTTCGCCGAGGTTGGTGCCGCTGTTCTTGCCCGTCACGGGATCCACGGCATTGTGGCGGAGATACTGCTTCTTCGTCGCCTCGACCACCTCTTCCCGGCAGATGCGGATCAGCTGCCGCTGGGAAAGGCCTTCGGGATGGCGGATGAAGAAGATCGGCAGCCCCGTATCCTGGCAGATGGCCGCCTGCTTTTCCTTGGCCAGGGCGATGTTCTGGAGAAAAAGCGCAAGGGTCAGCTCGGCGGTGGAACCCGCCCTTTCCCGCCCCCGCGCCGCAGCGAGAGCCTGCTCCACATCGGCGGGAAGCTCGCAGGCGGCAAGGCGGATCAATTCGGAGACCGCCTTTCGGAAGCCTTGGCTGTCGATCCATTCAGATGTCGTTGAACTCAAAATGAACCTCCTCCCGGGCAGGTCGTTCTGGATAGTGGTTTGGGGCGGCAAAAATGTAGCGGACAGCCCTCGAAAAGTCAACGGCAAAGGGGAAATCCCCTTTTTCCCATTGCACCTTGCCGGTCATGTCACTATAATCGGGCCCGGTTTTGGGTTCACACTTCATAATTCTTCATATGATTAGGAGGTTCGACATGACAGCCCCAAAAACATTCGGCCTGCGGGTTCTCTGCGCACTATTCATCATTCTTTCCCTCTCGGGACCCGCGCTGGGCCAATCGCTTTCGCCCACCCAGGAACAGGAATACATGGACGCCAAAGAGGCGCTCAATGCCGCCCGGAGCGCCCAGGCGGAGCAGTACGCCGCCGATCCCTTGAAGAAGGCGGCAGATTTCCTGGCGCTGGCGGACAGTTCGCGGCCCCTGAAAGACAGCGTCCCCTTTACCCAGTTCGCCCGGTTGGCCAGGGCCTACGCGGAGTTGTCGGAAGCGACGGCCGAACTCAAACGGGAAGAGCAGACGCTGGCCGCGACCCAAAATGAATTGCGCAAGGTCAAGGCCGAGATCGAACAACTGAAGAAGTCTCAGTAATCGAGGCATCGGGGAGGGACACCCGATTCGGAATTCTTTCGATTTTTTGAATTTTCATACAATTTGCAGGCAGGCAAGGGAGGAAATCATCCATGGGAGATAGAAAAAGGCTCATCGGCAACGCGGCATTGCTGGGTTGGGGAATCATGGCCCTGCTTTTTTTCCCGCTCACCGTGCTGGGGGCGGAAAGCGCCACGACGGCGATCGGAGAAGCCAAAGCGGTGCTCGAACAGGCGAGGCAGGCCGGCGCCGAAAAGAGCGCCCCGGCCGATCTGGCCCAGGCGCGGTCCTGGCTGGCCCAGGCCGAAAAGGAATACGAGGATTCCCAGTCGGTTTTGTCACGGACGATGAAGCTGGTCCTGTCCGATGAGGCCAAAACCAAAGCGATCCTCTACATGGCCGACATGGCCGCGACCAAAGGGCGGACCGCCATGGCCAAGGCCAAGAAAGCCGCCGTCACGGCGGAATTGCAGGAGGTCCGGAAGGACCTGGCGGATTTCCAGACCTCCCTGGAGGTCATGACCAGGAAGCTGGCGGAAGCCGAGGCGGCAAAGGCGGTCAAGGCCAAGGCCGAGGCCCAACTCGCCGGTCTGGCGCAGGCCAAGCAGGAGGTTGCGGCGCTGGAGGAGAAGAAGAAAAAGGAATTGGCGGAGACGCAGAAAAAGGCTGCGGAACTCGAGGCCCTCCGTCAGAAGGAGCTTCAGCAGGCACAGCTTCTGGAGGCGCAGAAGGCGGCGGAAAAGGCGCTGTCGGCGGCCCAGAGAGCCCAGGAAGCGGCGGCGCAGCAGACCCGGGAAGAACAACTGGCCGGGGAAAGAGAGAAGATGGCGGCCATGGAATCGAAGCTCGCCGCCATGGAACGGGAAAAGGCCATGCTCGCCGATGCCGCCAAGCTCCCCCAGACCACCGTCAAGACCGCAGGCGGCGAAATCGTCCTCACCTTGCCGGTGATGAACCTTTTCAACTCCAAAAACGAGCTCCACTCGGCAGGCAAAGGGATTCTGGACCAGGTGGGCGCCTACTTGAAAAAATATGCCGTCGGCGAGATGACAATCCGGGGTTATGCGGATAATGTCGGCAAGGCGGCCGCCAATCAAGCGCTTTCCGAAAAGCGCGCCCAGAAGGTCAAGGAATACCTCGCCGCCTATCAGAACATCCCGGCTGCGGAAATCACCACCGAAGGGCTGGGTTCGGAACAGCCCGTGGCCAGTAACGCCACCGAAGTCGGCCGAGCCCTGAACCGCCGGGTGGAAATCGCCATCCCCACAGCGCAATGACGGGAATTTTCCCCTTAGCAACGGTTCGCAAATGAAAGTCGCCCCCGCCGCCGGATCGGAATCATCCCGATCCGGCGGCGCTTTCCTATTCCTTCCTGTCTCCCTCACTTATGATGAATCACGAAAGCGGCAGCGTTCGTCCCCCGGACCGCCTCGGCCGGCGTGACCGGACGGTGTTCTTTTCCCCGCCGCTCCTGGACAAAAGTCCACAGCAGCGGGAGGGAAGAACCGTTACGGTTTCGGAAACCCCTCGATGGCTTTCAGGGCCCGCTGGATCTCCGCGTCGGGCAGCTCATAGGGAATCAGCTTCCCGTTGAGGTAGGCGTCGTAGGAGGCCAGGTCGACCATCCCGTGGCCGCTGAAGTTGAAAAGAATGGTCCGCTCCTTGCCCTCGGCCTTGGCCCGCTTCGCCTCGGCGACGACGGCGGCGATGGCGTGGTTCGTCTCCGGGGCCGGGATCACCCCCTCGGTTCTCGCCCACTGGACGCCCGCCTCGAAGGTCGCCACCTGGTCATAGGCCGAAGGCTCGATGAGCCCCAAGCGGACGAGGTGGCTGATGATCGGCGCCATCCCGTGATAGCGCAGGCCGCCGGCGTGGATCGGCGCGGGCACATAGTCGTGTCCCAGGGTGTACATGGGCAGCAGCGGCGTCTTTTTCGCCAGATCGCCGAAGTCGTAAGCGAAAGGTCCCCGGGTCAGCGTCGGACAGGAGGTGGGCTCGGCGCCGACGATCCGCACCGACTTCCCGTGGATCTTGTCGCGCACGAAGGGGAGCGCAATGCCGGCAAAGTTGCTCCCGCCGCCGGCGCAACCAATCACCACGTCGGGATAAACGCTGATCTTGGCCAGCTGCTTTTCCGCCTCCAGGCCGATGACCGTCTGGTGCAGCATGACATGGTTCAGGACGCTCCCCAGGGCGTAGCGGGAATCGTCGTGGCAGACGGCATCCTCCACGGCTTCGCTGATGGCGATCCCGAGGCTCCCCGGCGAATCGGGATGGTCGGCCAGGACTTGGCGGCCCGCCTCGGTGACGTTGCTCGGGCTGGGGATGCAGGTCGCCCCCCAGGTGTTCATCATCATCCGCCGGTAGGGCTTTTGGTCGTAGCTCACCTTCACCATGAAGACCCGGCACTCCAGGCCGAACATCGCGCAGGCCATGGCCAGGGCGCTTCCCCACTGGCCGGCGCCCGTCTCCGTGGAGAGGCGCTTCACGCCGAAGGCCTTGTTGTAGTAGGCCTGCGGGATGGCGGTGTTGGGCTTGTGGGAACCGGCGGGGCTCGATCCCTCGTATTTGTAGTAGATCTTTACGGGAGCATCGAGGAGCCGCTCGAAATTGCGCGCCCGGATCAACGGGCTCGGCCGCCAGAGCAGATATTTGTCCAGGACCTCGCCGGGAATGTCGATCCACCGTTCCTGGGAAACCTCCTGCTCGATGAGGTTCATCGGAAAGATCGGCGCCAGATCGTCGGGCCCCACCGGCTTTCCCGTCCCCGGATGGAGCGGCGGGCTCATCGGCTGGGGCAGGTCCGCCTGGATGTTGTACCACTGCTTCGGGATCTCATGATCCGCCAAAACCACCTTTGTCTCTTCCATTATTCTCCCTCCCTTTATATGGTTGTGACCTTGTTCCAGCCATGCATGAATCCGCTTTTCACCGGAGCATAGAAGCTGTCCCTCAATTATTCACCCGCCGCCCCAAAGGCCTCCTCCCCCAAAACAAAAAAGCCATGGGAACTTCCCATGGCTTCGGCTTTTATCATCGCGATGGGAAGGGTTCGCCCTGCCCACGGCTCCTGATGCAAAGAGCTAGGTCAGGCAGACTTGTGAGGTCTGCCACCACCAGAACAACGTTATGATTTTCGTATCCCTTTTCACAGTTTTCACTCCTCTGTCCCTCTGGCTTTTCAGTAGCATGGAGGAAAATCGGCTGTCAAGCCTTTATTGTTTTCAAGGATTGGCGAGCAGCCCCCGGTGCCGGCGGTACCAGAGATTGGGGAAGAGACGATAGAGCAGCCGCGAAGTGGGTCCGATGTACTCCCGCGTCCGGCGGTCGAACTGCGTCGCCTGGAGGATCTGCTCCCGGATCTCCTCACGGCTCCGCTCTTCGTTGAAGATCTTGTAGGCGCAATGAAAGATCGGGCTGTACATGTTGCGTTTTTCGAGAAACTTGTGGACGTTGAGGATCGTGTTGGGACCTTCCGGCTTCCCGTCGATCCGCTCCAGGACCTTCCGGTGCGTCTCCAGCGAATTGCCGGTGAAGAGTTCGTAAAAATAGCGGCCGTAGCGGTGATTCTTGCTCGCATCGGAAGAGAGCGTGACGTACATGTCCCCTACCCCGGCCTGGCTCTGAAAGGCCTGAAAACTGCCCCCGAGCAGGCGCGAGAGGGACCGGACCTCGACGCCGGAACGGGAGAAGAGCGTTCCCGGAAGCGAGTCCCCCAGTTCGAGACGGTCCGCCGCCCCCTTGACGTTGGCCACGATGTTCTTCAAGGCGCCGCAGACCTCGGCCCCGACGGAGTCGAAGTTATAGAGGGAGGTCAACTCCCGTCGGTTGGAGCCGAGAAACTCCTTCCGGACGATTTGGCAAATCTTCTTTTCCCCGGCGACGGTGAGACAGACGGGATTGCCCAGGGCGATATCGGTATCGAAAAAGGGCCCCCCCAGGGTCACCACATCGAAACGGTCCTTGATGGGGAAATAATTGTTCCGGATCAGTTGCGAGGGGGTGATGAGCTGGCGGGTGATGTCGTCCGCCGTGAGCCCCTTGATCGCCGAGATGAAGCAGGTGTTCGTCGTTTTGCGCTCCAGGATCGGCCGGATGTGGTTCAAAAGTTCGGGAAGCCGGTCCATGGTGACGGACAGGAAGATGAAATCGTTGTCCTCGACGACCTGCTCCAGGTTGTTCGTCGCCGTGACCTTGGGCGACAGGCGGGGCACCTTGTCCATCCCGCCGAGGCGGCGGTCCAGGTCTTTGGTCAGATGCCGGGGGTTGAGGTGGTCGCGGTTGATCTCTTTGCAGACGTCGACATCATGGTAATAGATGATCACCCGTTTGTTGTCGCGGCCGAATTTGTAAGCGAAAGCGGTGCCCAGGCGGCCGGGACCGATGATGGCGATCCTGCTCGCATCCGCAGGGACGGAAAATGGATTCAACAACATGGGATTCAACTTTGCATGACCTCGTAATAAATCATAAAACGTCGAATACAGGACGGCTTCCCCAAAATCCCGCAGCCAACGCGCGCCGCAGCGGGACTTTTTGCCGCCATGGATTTGAACGGCACGGAAGGCAAGGCAGGTGACCCCTTCGGAGGCGTTTTTCATCGGCCGGCTCAGGGACCCCGCACCGGCCATTCGACAGCTCCCGGCGCTCAATTGTAAAAGAAATGTAATCCCCCAAAAGCGCTTTGACATGCAGCGGCGACCAACCTATACTATGCGCGTTCTTTTGTAAAGTACCTTGGCAACCCTTTGCAATTCCTTAAAAAGTAGCGACCAGCCATGGACCGGTGCGCCGGGCGCAGCGCCACCATGGATCGACGGGGGGCTCCCCCGATCCCTCTGCTTAAAGGACATTGACGCCGGACAGGAGACAACGATGGCCCCCTTTCATTTGGCAACCGCACTTTTTTCCCGCATCGACCGCTATGGCGACCGGGCGGCGATCCGCTACCGAAAAAAGGACCTTTGGCAGGAGCACTCCTGGAAGAGCCTGGGCGAACAGATCCGGGCCGCCGCCCGGGCCCTCTTTGCCCTCGGCGTCGGGCCCCAGGAAATGGTCGCCCTCTACGCCACCAACTGCCCCGAATGGACCATCGCCGATTTCGCCATCCTCGCCCTGCGCGGCGTCGTCGTCCCGATCCATGCCACCAATACACCGAAGCAAGCCGAATACATCCTGGACGAGGCCGAGATCCGGATCGCCTTTGTCGGCGGTAAGGAGCAATACGACCGCATCCGCGCCGTCCGCGGCGGCGTCCACGGCCTGCGCCGGATCGTCGTCTTCGATTCCGATGTGGATCTGGCCGGCGAAAAGAGCGCCGTCCATTTCCGGGATTTCCTCGCCGAGGGGCGAAGGGGCGAAGGGGAAGATCCGATCGCGGAACGGCTACAGGAGGCCTCCCCGGACGATCTGGCCACGCTCATCTACACCTCGGGAACCACCGGGGAGCCCAAGGGAGTCATGCTCAACCATTCCAACTTTCACCAGGCCTTCATCGCCCATGAAGAGCGGCTCGCCGTGAGCGATCGGGACATCTCCCTGTGCTTCCTCCCCCTCTCCCACGTCTTCGAGCGGACCTGGACCTACTTCGCCCTCAACGAGGGCATGACCGTCGTCTCCTGCGACGACACGGCCAAGATCCTGGAATACCTCCAGCAGTCCCGGCCGACGATCATGTGCGCCGTGCCCCGTTTTTACGAAAAGATCTATGCCACGGTTTTCGAAAAGCTGGAAAGCGCCCCTCCCCTGAAGAAAAAGCTCTTCCTCTGGGCGATCGGCGTCGGCTGGGAGGCCTTTCTCCTCAGGAAAGAACAGCAGCCGCTCCCGGTCCTGCTGCAATTGAGATACAAGCTCGCCGAGGCCCTGGTCCTGAAAAAGATCCAGGCGGCCGTGGGCGGCCGGATCCGCTTTTTCCCCTGCGCCGGAGCGCCCCTCTCGCAGAAGATCGAGGAGTTCTTCCACTCGGCCGGAATCACCATCGCCTATGGCTACGGCCTCACAGAAACCTGCGCCACCGTCACCTGCCACGAGCAGTTCCATTTCCGGCCGGGCACCGTCGGCAAACCGATCCTGGGGGTCCAGATCCGGATCGGCAAGGACGGCGAAATCCAGGTGAAAGGGGAAACGGTGATGAAGGGCTACTATAAAAAGCCCGCGGCGACGGCCGAGGCCTTCACGTCCGATGGCTGGTTCAGGACCGGGGATGTGGGGATCATCGAAGAGGGATACCTGTCCATCACCGACCGAATCAAGGACCTCATGAAGACCTCAGGCGGAAAATACATCGCCCCGCAGCTCATCGAAACGCTGGTCGGCAACGACTATTACGTGGATCAGGTTTCCATTATCGGCAACTCGCGGCCTTACGTGACGGCCCTGATCGTCCCGGCCTTTGCCGCCCTGGAGGATTACGCGGCCAAGCACGCCATCCCCATCGATTCCCGGGAGGCCCTCGTCGCCGACCCGTGGATCATCGCCTTCTATGCAAAGCGGATCGCCGAGCATACCCGTGACCTCGCCGATTACGAGAAGATCAAGAAGTTCGTCCTCCTCCCCCAGCCCTTTACCCAGGAGGGAGGCGAGATCACGCCGACGATGAAGCTCAGGAGGAAGGCCATCAGTGAGAAATACCAGACCCTGATCGAAAAGCTGTACGAATAGCCCCGAGGCAAGCCCCGCCGCCAAGCGGTCAGGGGCTTTGCCTCGAATCCCCCGGCATCCTTGACAAAAATCTTCCTTGACATGTAAGCCTCTTGCACCCATACTCGGTCCTCATACAAGCTATCTTCTCTGGAAGTCTTCGGCACGACGAACGGGTTAAGCATATACGGGTGAAGCACTCTTGGCCCGTTGTCGGTAGCGGTGAGCGGCCCCAGTCCTTTGACCTTCGTTGTTTATTGCCGCCTTCACCCCGTTGCTAGGCAGCGTCGGCAAACCCTGAACGCCCCACAGCAGTACTTCTGCCGCCGGGACCGCAGCTCCTTTTTTTCTCTGAGCTGCGGCAGATAACCGGGGCCGGCGTGAAGTGGACGATCTTCAAAAGGAGGTTTCACAAAGAACCACAGTTTTAATGCCATAGAGCTTTTTTTGTTTATCGGCGATTGGGGTATTTGGCAAGGCTTAAGCGGAGAATCACCTGCCGGTTAAGCGGAATAAAACCGTTCCAGCAACTTTCCAAATAAGGGGGACTCCATGAGTGAACAAGAAAAGAATCAAGCCGTTGCAAGTGTTTCCGGTGGGTGCGGACCGCTCTTTCCCTGTACCGACATGCCCGAGTCGCAGTGGGGAAAGATGACCTGGAAGCAGACCTTCAAGATGATGGGGCCGGCGGTCATCGCCCTGGGAGGCTCCATCGGCGGAGGCGAATGGCTCGTGGGGCCGGCGCTCTTCGTCAAGTACGGTCTCATACTCCTCTGGATCACCACGATCTCCACCACCCTGCAAACCTTCCTGAATCTGGAAATGGTCCGCTACACCCTGGTGACCGGCGAGCCGATCACGATCGGGTTCATGCGGCTGAAACCGGGCAAGCAGTTCTGGGGCTGGCTCTTTACCGTGGCCGGGTTTGTCGAACGGGCCATGCCCGGCTGGGCCCTGGCCTGCGCCACGGCGGTGGCGGCGATGCAATTGGGCAGAATCCCGGGGTTGGAGGACAAACCCCTGGTCATCTTCTGGGGATACTTCATCTTCATCGGCCTCGGCATCCTGCTGGCGGTCGGCGGCCGGGTCGAGAAGATCCTGGAGATCGTCCACTGGCTGATGTGTGCGACCATCCTCGTGGGGCTGCTCATCATCGACCTCTTCGTGGCCCCGGCCACGCTGTGGTGGGATGCCCTGACCGGCTACGTCAGCTTCGGGAAGATTCCGCCGGGCATCGACATTCTTTTGTTCGGCGCGCTGGTCGGCTACTCGGCCTATGGCGGCTTCGGCAACAACTGCCTGACCAACTGGTATCGGGACAAGGGCTACGGCATGGCGGCCAGGATCGGCTATATCGCCAGCGCCATCGGCGGCAAGGAGATCCATGTGACGCCCTCGGGAATGATGCCTCCGCCTACCAAAGAAAACGTGGAACACTTCAAGGGATGGTGGAAACTCCTCAACTTCGACCAGTGGGCCATTTTCTGGGTCGGCGGCCTGCTCGGGATGGCCCTGCCCGGCATCCTCTATGTGTCCCAGATCGCGCCGGGAACCAAGCTCGCCAGTTGGGGCATCGCCGTCGCCGCGGCCGAGCATTTCGGGACCCTCGGCTTTTACATGATCGCGGCCATGGGATTCTGGATCCTCTTTTCCAGCGCCATGAGCAATATCGACCTGGTGCCCCGTCAGTGCACGGATATGCTCTGGTACAGCTCCGAAACCGTGCGCAAGTGGGCAAAGAACGATATCCGCAAGGTCTACTACGGTCTGCTCGTCGCCGTGATCATCTGGGGCACGATCTACGTGAACATCACGCTGCCCCTGATCATCCTCGCCATCAGCGCCAACGTGGCCAACTTCACCATGGCCCTCTCGGCGATCCTGACCGTCCGGGTCAACCGCAAGTTTCTGGCCCCGGAATACCGGCCGCAGGTCTGGCGCGAGCTCATCTTGATTTTCAGCTTCCTTTTCTTCGGGCTCTTCTTCACGATCTTCATTCTGACCCAGTTTTTGGGCATCAAGATGTGAAAAGGTCGGACCGCTGAAGGGAAAATGCCCTGTCCGGAAGGATGGGGCATTTTTTATGGGCCGGGAACGCCGGGTTTTCGCATCGGCGACACACTCTGCCGCTGTTTTCTCCCTATGGACTAGGACGCTTCCCGGCGGGCGATAACATGGACCGCCGTCGCCTTGAAGGAGGCCGTCACCGCCAAGCCCTCTTTGAGCCCCATCTCTTCCAAGGACCGGCCGGTCACATAGGCCACCAGATCGAAACCGCAATCCAGGCGGATCCGGTGAAAGAGGCCCAGCGGCGTCACCTGGCGAATCTGCCCGGCAAAGACGTTCCGGGCGCTCGTCGCGGCAGGCGCGGGATTGAGCGAGAGGGTCACGTTCTCGGGCCGGATGCAGCACAGGACATCGGCACCGACGGCCACTGCGCCGACCGCCTCGATCTCCTTGCCTCCGGCGACGAAGGCGGTGAAGACACCGCCGTCGGTTCGGACGACCCGGCCCGGCAGGACCGTCTCCACCCCCACGAAGGAAGCGACAAACTCGTCCGCCGGCCGGTTCATCACCTCGGGCACCGTCCCGATCTGGGCGATCTTTCCCCCATTGATGACGGCGATCCGGTCGGCCAGGCGCAGGGCTTCCGCCTGGTCATGGGTGGAGGCGATGGCCGTCGTATGGGTCTCCCGGAGGATCTTCTCCAGATCGCCCGTCAAAACCTCCCGCGTGGGCGGGTCGAGGGCCGAGAAGGGTTCGTCGAGAAAGACGATCTCGGGCTTCGTGACGAAGGCCCGGGCCAGACTCGTTCGCTGCGCCTCGCCGCCGGAGAGTTTGCGGGCCGAACGCTTCGCCAGGTGGCCGACGCCGAACCGCTCCAGGTATTCGGGCACCCGCCGGGCGATCTCCCGTCGGTCCAGGCCGCGGATCTTGAGACCGGTGGCCACATTGTCGAAAACCGTCGTATCGAAGAGCAAGGGGTCCTGAAAAACCATCGCGATGTGACGGCGGTAGGAAAAGCCGCCGTTGCCAACCGGTTCACCCCGAAAAAAAAGGGTCCCCCGGGCAGGCTTCAAGAGCCCCGCCAGCGTCAGCATGAGCGTCGATTTTCCGGCGCCGTTGGGCCCGATCAGGGAAAGAACCTGTCCCTGGAAAACCGCGAGGGTCGCGATCTCCAGGACCGTCGTCCCTCCCCTGCGCACCAGGAGGTCTTCGACCTTTAAGAGGATCTGCGCTGGCGAATCGGCCGTCATCGAGGTCTCTCCCGCTGCTGGATCTGGGTCAGAATGGCATTGACGCAAAAGGCCAGGAGCATCAGGATGACCGAAAGCGCGATGGCGATATCGAAGTTTCCCCGGCCCGTTTCCATGACCGTCGCCGTCGTCAGGACCCGGGAGTAGCCCTTGATGTTCCCGCCCACCATGATCGAAGCGCCGACTTCGGAGATGACGCCGCCGAAGCCGGCCATGACCGCCGCCAGCAGGGGCAGCCGCGCCTCCTTGACGAGGATACAGACCATCTGAATCCGCGTCGCCCCCAGGGCGAGGATCTGGAGCCGCAGGTTGGCCGGCAGCTGTTGAATGGACGCCAGCGTGATCCCGGTCACGATCGGGGTCGCGATCACGGCCTGGGCCAGGATGATCGCCATCGGGGTATAGAGGATTTCCAGAAAACCCAACGGCCCGTTTCGCCAGAGGAAAATGGTCACGAAGAGCCCCACGACGACGGGCGGGAGCCCCATCCCCGTGTTGATGAGGCTCACCACGAGCTGCCGTCCGGGAAAACGGGTCAGCGCCACCGTCGTCCCGATGGTGATGCCGACAAAAAGACTCATCAGGGTCGCCGTCCCGGAGATCCGAAGCGACAGGAGCGTAATTCCCAGGACCTCGCTATCGAGCGTAAAAATGAGGGTGAATGCCTTTTTGATCCCTTCGAAGATTAGATCCATGAGCGCTTCTCTGTTTTCGTTCCGACGGAGACGGGTCAACCTCTCAAAGGCGGTGTTCATGCCGGACCACATGATTGCTCCGGCAACCACAGATGCCAATTCCGTCATTCCCGCGAAAGCGGGAATCCGATATGGTTGACAGTTGTCAATAAAAAAATAGTTCTCCCGTCCCTTTTTAAAAGGGTTTATGTTCTTTTCACTTATTCATCCAGGGCAT